>JBELAT010000034.1:0-15376 GCA_049508565.1 Endomicrobiales bacterium
ACTGTTTTTGCAATGTTCACCCATATAGGCACCCGCGGCTGGTTCAAAGGTGATAATCTCTCTGTTATTTCCTCAATTGCCTGTATGTTCTTGGCTTCAATCTCTTTTATCGAAAGATTAGAATGATGATAATCCCCGACATCTACTACTGTTGTTTTTCCGTCATCCGGGTCTATCATTATATTCTGATCATGGAGCCCTCCTATTACATATCCTTTGCTGGCGACTGCCTGAGCGAAACGTAATAAATCTTGATAGATGGAATCAGGGACTCTTCTGCCTGCCAAACGGTATTGCAGGAGAGTATCCCCCTTTACATATTCCATTAAAATCGCGCCGCTTTTATACGAGCGATCAAACCTAACCAACCCCGGTATCTCGCCAAGCGCATTAAAAACTGTATCCTCTTGCACCAGTGCAGCACTGCCGCCGTCTCGCCGCGGTACTTTTAGCGCTTTGAGCTTTCCATCGCGCGTATCGGTAACCAATATAAGTACGGATAAATCCCCTACGCCGAGTATCCGTTCATATCGCAGGGTGGGGTCAATCTCACTAACTCGCGCTGGAAACGGGTGCAGGCTGTACTGTAAGATAAACGACTCGTCAGCCCGCCCGCGTTCGCCGGCCTGTTGTTCGTATAACTCAGCTATACCGGTAAAGAGCTTCCTATTCACCTTCATATTTTCTAGTAAAGCGCTTCTCATTGCCGCATAAAGTCCCGGTAAAATCTCCTCATCAAGATGCTGGGCCTCTCCGTCAAAAAAGCTAAACAAGAAGCGGTCAATGACCTCATTACCCGTGGAAGGAGCTACTGCTTCAAAACTGCCAGCTGCTGCGTATTTCATTTCATCAGAAAGAGGTTTGATATCGCGGTTGAATTTCATATGTTCCGGAGCGTTGACAGCATAATAAACCGTAATCACCCCGGCGATTGCCGATACCAGTGGCCAGAAATACCCGTGCGTAAACACTGCTATCAATGCTACAGCCAGTGCAGCAGGAAGAACGGCCATACCTGTTTTGTTCCAAATGTGTTTTAATCCTTCCATTTGAGATGGTTCACGAGTACCGATTCCCGTAAGTATCCGCAGAGAATCTATCACAATATCCCAGACAAGGATGTTCGGAACTATTTTTTGATCAATATACTGCTTTCGTTCAACTATGCCTGTAGCACGCGATTTCCTGGTCACCCATTCCAATCCTCTGAGGATCCTTTCGCCCAACCAATACGAGCTTTTTAAGGTAAGCGTGTCGGCGGGAGAATCACCCCCTTCAGAGCCAGTGACCGCGTCGTCAGCCGATTCTTTGATAATGGTAAAAACCTTTTCAACCGTTGCCGGGTCAATACCGGCCTGGTTAAGGATTGCTTTCATCCAGATGGCCGAATTTATTCTATGATTTTCCGGATAAATTATATACGACATATCGTGCGCCAAGGTCGCGAAAACCATAGCTTCCCAATCGGCACGACTGATTTGTTCCGGCTGTTTGATTGTGTCAATGGTATCATTTAACTTTTCCAGCGAATGTGTCAATGAATGTCCGGCGACAAGTCCTGTGTCCGAAAGATAGAACTCAAAAAGATAGTCAGGGATATGGGAATATATCGCTTCTAATCCTTTCCAGATCATTGTTTCAATAGAGTCCGCATCTCCGGAATGATGCACCGCAACGTCATCTTTGATTTTATTGATCTGATTCTTAACAACGTGCTGAGGGTCATGCAGTCTCAGGTATTGTTCTAAAGGTGTTTTCTCAGGGTCCTGCCGGGCCAGCGAAGAAAAAAACATGCGTTCACGCTGCTCGATTTGCTTCGAAACATCTTTACGGGATTTATCATAAAATGGGTCGAAAAAAGGGTTTAATCTATTTGTAGCAATATCCTCAACTGATGCCGGAGCAGTCATCATGAGATCAATCATGGCCTCAAAAGATTCATCATATTGCCGATCCAATGCAGCTATAAAAGCGGTATCATGCTGCATAAAGGTTTTAAAGCGCCCATAGGCGATACCGTGTGCGGCCAGTTGTCCAACAATATTTCGCGCGATTGCCTCATTACTTATTTGAGAAGGTGCCGAATTAATCGCCGTCGTTAATCCTACTTCCAGCAACAATGACGCGCATAGCTTATCTGTTTTTGCCAATTCAATAATAGATTTATTTATGGTCGTTTCGTGATCATCTCCTCCAAATAATTCCCCTGATTTGTCAATCAGTCTGACGCGACTATTTCCGCGGACATGCGCCGTCCCTGAAAGATCTTCAGCAATCCAGTGCATTATTGTTGTGAATCCGTCCAGGCCAAAGACTGATTCAAACCTCATAACATCCACAGGCGACATGCTTACCGATTCATTCTTATCATCACTAAAATAAAACCCGGGCAGCACGTCTTCTTTATTGCCAACACGTGTCGCAAAAACCATAGATTCCGCTTCGACACGATTAAATTGCCCACGCATCGCCGAGACAAGATCAGACACCTTTTTGCCGATCATTGCCTTTATACGTCCAACAAAACGCGGATCGTCCACTTGTATGACGATGGCTATTGCATCGTCGACCTGCCTCTTTGGATTATTTTTTGCCCACACGAGTTCCCTGGCCAACTGCCAGCGGTCTAAGCTCTTTGCGGCAAATTTCATGACCGTTTGCTGTTCGACGCCATCAGACACGATAATAACCTGCGATCCGACGGGAAGATCGTCAACAGTAATATGAAGGTTTTCTTTGATGAAGACAGGATCATCAACTATGCCCAAAAAACCCATTTCCGGTTCAGGCTCCGTAAGCATCCTTACCTTCCCCCGGGAATACGCATACGCATGACAATCCCCGTAACTGGCTACAAAGGTCCTAATCTTCCCGTTAGAGCGGGGAACCATGACCACCGGTAACGCGGTTGTCATAACATTATCTCCGTTTGCATCATCTATAACGTCATCAGCCAACGTTTTTTTGTTGGCCGCCACAATAGCTGCTTCTATTTTTGATTTTATTGTCTCATCACTGTCATTACGGGAAATTTTCCTCAGGAGCAATTGAACTTCTTCGCTTGCCCACGCGCTGGCCCGCTTGCTGTTTGCACCATCAAACACACCTGCCGCCCGGACCCCGTTAAATTCTATAGCAAACCCCGTGTCCTGATACTCGTGTCTGGGAGATACCCGGACCGCCTGTCCTGCCCATGCCAGTGTCTCCGTTGCCATCCCGAGCGGATTGGTGATTGCATCGTAGGTTTGTGCGCCATCAAAGATGCCGAGTTCGCGGTAGGTTAATCCTCGTTCTTCCGCTTTAAGAATGTTTTCACCTACGGGGCCGATAGCGGATGCATATACGTTATCGTTGCCTGCAGTATCTCGCGCTACGATGATCCGCGGATACTCCTGCATTTCGGATGCGGATCCCGCATAAACAGCTATAACAGGCCCCTTGCCGCGTCTGCGTTTTAGTTGAAGGAAATCGTCAACATTGGAATCTCCCATAACAAGCACCGCGCCACGCGGAAGTGTTTTCAGCTCTTCTTTTATGAGATCGTATTTCGTTTTGAGCGATATTTTAACATACATCAGGCCGTGATAAAAGAAATATTCATTTTCCGGAAGCACTATACCTTGATCTGCTAGTATTTGCTTGGTAACACTCATAATCTTGTCATGCTTCGCAGATATTTTTTCATTTTCTGCTATATCTTTGTTATCTATGAAGGTTAGTGCAGCCTCTCCGCTGGAAAGAGAGGTGAAAACTAATTTCGAGAACTGGCTCGGGACGTTCTCATGAATTCTAGTTTTCAAAATGACCTCTAAATCAGGGACTGTTGTTGCAGTACGGATCGCTGTTAGATCCGTTTCTTTCAATGGCATGTTGTGTTGCTCGAGAGTGACCCGGTAAAGCGCCTCTGCCATTGCCTTCTCTGACAGGAGACCTTTGTCTTCTGGAAACATCACTTCTGTTTCTGTAATAGGTTCTTCCTGGCCGGTTTTATCAAAGGTAACGGTGCCTTTTCCCTGGGAATATATTATTTTAAGAAATTGCAGCGCATCTTCACTACCGTCTGCTTTCAATCTCTCACGAACAGCATCTACAACCCTGCGCTGAATAGACATTGTGCTTTCCAATGAATACGGGCTACCGGATATGAGAATAACTTTCTTGCCCGCTGTGAGATAATCAACAATCAGTTCTAAATTTTTGCCTTCAAGTTTCTCTGCAGCTTGTGGCATAAGGGTATTATCAATATCGGCAATCAATGCTGCGAGCTTCACTGGTTTATCCAAATTCAACCCTGCGGGAAGAGTTACTGGCGCGTACTGAGGCGCTTTAAACAAACGAGTTGCCAGCACCCCGATAATGCTGTTCGCCACATAGACACCGGCAACCATACCGATGCTCAGCGCAACAGGAGAGCTGAGGCCCAAGAGGAGCGCTCCCGCAGCTCCCAGAAAAGCGGGTAGCACCTGGGTTAAACTCCATGCGTATATTTCCGCCCTTATGCCTTTTATATGAGGGATAAAGAGATGGAAGGTTTCATGCCCGATAATACCTAAGACGTATAACAAAACTTTTGATAGCGGGAACCGAACGATAAACTTAAATATGAGTGGATTGACCAGCACCGTGCTGGGCTTGTCCGGTGAAGTCTCAAATAGTTTTGTATGAGACGAGGGGGCTACCGTGATTCTTCCTACGCTGATTTCCATAGATCGACGGATGCCATCTACTATCAACTCGACAACATTATCAAGGCTTAACTTTGAGGTGTCGATAACCGAGTATCTTTTGTTGCGGAGTGCTTGTGCGTAGGACAGTAAAGGAAGATAATCTCTATTGATATCTAACTTGTCTCTGTTAATTATGCCCGCGAGTATTACGGGGTAGTCAGCCGGGGTATACGCTTTCCCATTCGCTTTGAGTCGGCCTTGATCAATATATTGATCAAGTCGCCACTTGGCCCGTTTTTCCGCAATGGCCCAGAGATAGAACGCGATTAACGCGCGGAACTTTCGAACTCCATTCCTTCCATCAATAACTACTTTTAAGCCTTTGATCTTTTTATTAGTCAGATCAAAAATGGTGTCCTGTACTATGGGGTACTTCGCTATTATTGGCGTATTCGTGCTTGCTAGCTCAGACCTGATATCTTCAGCAGCAGGCTCACCATCCCATAATACTTTTATTTCCATCCCGGTCGTATCGAGTGATATATCGGCTTCGTGGTCTTTAATGAATTGTTTAATCGCTTTAGCATCGTTAAGCTTAATTTTTTCACCCGCTGCTTGAAAGGCTATTAATCTAAATATCGAACCCATGTCGAGGTAATGGTATCCTAATGCCTTTGCCACCATTTTTCCTATGGTTCCTTTTCCTACGGACGCCACACCGTCTATGGGTACAACCATGGTCCCAGGGGCCGCCCGTTTCCCCAGGGCTTTTGCAAACCAGCTTACCATTCCCAGTGGAAAAAAAACCGCCAGCGGTGATGATGCAATCTCTATGACAGTTTGCAGATGTATGCCAGTGAGAGCGCTCATTGCTATTCCTACAATTAAAACACTGAAAAAAAATGCCGTTCCAACGGTGATATGCCTGGGCTTAATGGCATCCTTATCACCTTTAGTCTCTCCTGGTTGTGTTAGGTCCTGCCCAGGAGTAGATCCACTCTCCTCTACAGTCGATCTCATTCGCCGTTCCCAGCCTTCATTCAATTGTGCAAAGAAGGTACTCCTTTTATTCCATATCCGCAGTAACTCCATATTTTGCCGTACTAATTCAGAGAATGTGACCGGCATATCTTGTTTTTTAAATAAGGCAGGATCAATAAAGACAAGTGTTCCATCTTTACGCACGATAACATTTCGTTTGTTATAATCAGTTATAAAATCACCCCAGAAAGACAACCCTAATACATATCCTTCACGACTGATGGCCACGATAAAATCGTGTATTTGCTCACGCATGTGCGCGGTTATGTTTCCCTGGTGCGAACTGAGATAGCTTTCGAGCGTTTCACCTTCAACCCATTCCATCAAAATCGCCGGGTTTTCATCGTCCGGATAGAGCTTGTAGACTTCTACCAATCCCGGTATGTGTTTATCTCTAAGATCCTCAAAAATATTTATTTCCTTTTCCATTCTCTTGCTATTATCTGACGGCCGGAGAATTTTTAACGCCGCAAAGCCCTGATGTTGGTTATCCCGCACTTTGAAGACAATCGCCCCTCCTCCCACCCTCACTTCACCGGCAAATTCCAGATCGGGATTAATGGCTCTCACAATTTCATTTATGGCTTCCCTGGCTTTTGCCGATATCTCCTGTGATAGCTCTCCGAAACTTAAGGTACTATAAAGCTGACTTTCAGGATGCAGGGCATTCCACGCGGCAAGGGCAGCAAATAGAGCAAGGTCTTTTACGGTATAAGGCCTATTCCCAGCTTTTGTGAGTACGTTTCTTGCTACAACTTCTATAGCTTTTTTGTCAGCGGTTGCATCCGTGTTCACTATTGATGCTGCAACGGATGAGGCAATTCCGGCACTGTCATGCGGATCGGTTATCGTTACTTCTTTCATTGCTAGCTCAATCCAGTCAAAGGCTTTCATAATAGTGACGGGTGAAACGGATCCACGTTCCTTTAAAAATGAATGCAGGGGTTTCTTATCGCCCTGGTTCCGGGTTATAAGTATGCGGTTAAATCGTCCCTGTTCTTCAAACGGGATATCGTAGATTCCCGCCACTGTTTCAACAAAACCGGGAACGCTCAGCACCGCCCGAACAAATATATTTTGATGTGCATCATCACGAACGGATTTCAGTCTAGCACGCACAACATCATAATCACCGATTATTGCTTGAAAAGGCAACATCCATCTACTAACATCTTCAACGGTTGTTCCCTGCGACATGAGCGAAGCCTGAACATCAGGATTTACCGCTATCTTCCACATAAGTCCGTCGCCGGACAGGCCTGCTTCAGCTAATAATTCTCCCAATTTATTTATGAGCTTATACAGATCGGGAACTATGTGTAGCGGTGTCTGCTGGGTGCTTATCATTGCCAGCATCATGATAATGTTTCGTTTTATTACATTAAAATCTAGTCCTACTACCGCTGCAGCAACGGCAGAGGCCTTCATGTCTCCCTCAACAGTAAGCTCGCCATTGTTAATCGTAAACCGCGCCCCTCCATCAAGCTCAATGGTGACGCCTCGACGGTTTACCGTTACCTGAGGATGCATGTTTTCAAGCTCAGTTACACTCAACGCCTGACTACCAAACAGTTTCGCCTGATAACGGGCTGTTTTTTCATAGATGTCGTTGGCATCCCGAGCGGAACAGGTTATGTTCGGCGTTACGGTAATATACGATATGTTTCTTTCTTCCAACAGTTGGGTAACACCTGAAGTATGGAAACCACCGCTGATCATAACGATGACTTTTGGGTGAGTAGCCTGCGGAAGTGCACTGTGATTGTCCCACGTCGGTATAGGTGCCGATGTCGGGATAGCGGTGAGCACATTCTCCATGAAAATGGTGCTTCGCCGGGCATTGACTGAGTAATAATCGTCGAGCATCGGGAAGTCGGCAGCGCAGTCAAGGATATGATTTTTATAAGTGTACTTCCCCCACGTTTGCTTGAATTTTTCAAACCGCGACTGGAAATATTCATAATCTTCCGCCGAGAGCCGGTTTAACAGGTAATTCTCAAAACAGTCAAAAAAGTCAGCAAGAAACGAAACGTCCCGTTCGGCGGTATCCTGTGAAAAGGCGATTCGCAACTCTTCTACCATACGTTGATTTTCTTGCACCAGCGCTACCGGACTAATCGATTGTTTCTTTTGTCGATAAATGAAATATTCATACAGATCAGGAAACCCTCTCGTGATGTCCAGATGATATTGTTTTACCATCTGCTTAATGGCAGAATATAACGCATCTGTTCTCGTAAGATTATCTGTTTTCTCAAGCAGTTTATTGTAGACAGAATACGGCAGATGGCTTTTGAGAATCTCAATTAATTCCCGCAGCTGGACCGATACTTTGGAGTAATGCAGATGCTTTTGAATTTCCGATACTTCAAGATACATCTTGATAGTTGGGAACGAATTCCACGATAACGGCAGAATGTTATGGTACTGGTACGGATGACGGTTGATTTTTTCAATATATTTATTGAGCAGCATATAATAGTGTGCCGTATCCATGCCGCCGTCTTTGTATTGTGCGAGAACTGCGTTAAATCGTTTATTCTCAGCCGTCAGATACTTCGCTTTCATAAAATCAAGATCGCGGTTCAACTCCGAGAGTTTTGTCTCATAGTACGATTTTTTATCAAGAATTTTTCCCAGGCGGACAATGTTGGCTTTATGAAGCTTTTCATCTTCCAGGCCTTGAAGGATATCATACCGGCCGCGTGTCATGGAATAATATTCACTCCCCGTTAATCTGCCATTATCAAGAAGTGCATCTATGACCTGCTTTTTGAGCTTTGTATCCCACACACCGTTTAGCCACGACGTATCAAGCCTGCCATAGCCGCCTTCAACAAAAACTTTCTCCAGTCCGTAGGTGGTATCAAGATAACCCAGAATACCGCTGATGTTACGCTGAACTTCCGCGTGACAGTGCAGATCCTGAATGTTGACAACCAGGACACCGCTCCCACTGTTGTTGCCGCCGGTTATCCGGCCCAAAGAAACCGGTATATCCACATTGAATGCGGGCAGAGATGTATTCATGACCGTTTTGAGCTGGGTGCCCGATTGTACGATCGCAGAAAGATCGAGAGCACCCTGGATGCAGGGTACCCCCGCAACCACGTACACAAAGCAGATAATGGTCAGAAATGTGATTACTTTTTTAAACATTTTTTACCACATTGACACCGTAAATAAACCTGCGGCTTAGTCTGAATTTTAATACAATAGAATAATACTGTTATAGGGCGGGTTTAAAAAGAAATTGAAAAATTGGCGTGAAACAATCGTAAAAAAATGATACGGGGGGGGATGCCGGGAGATGCCTACTGTACGTCTTCGGCCGATTCGGGGACGATTTTGCAGGAAAGCAGCTCGGTATTAGAATGTTCCGGAGAGCCGGAACTGCCGGTCGTGGTCAGGACCCAGCCTATGCCGGGAGCATAGTAATTAAATTTTTGGGAGCCGGGAATGAGGGTGTTGATCTCTTTAATCTTAAGGCAGTTGATGAATTCCCCCGCTTTTGTTTTGACCGTCGCCGTTTTTGAGACTATGGTGTAGACCGTGGGATTTCCGTCACGTACAGACTTCCAGGTTTTGCCTTCATAGAACGGATACGACATGATGACGGTATGTGGATTCAACAAAGGATTATTGCTTTCCCGCACTTCAAACGATGCCAACACGTAATACCGTTTCACCGTTGAAACAACCATCTTGCCGGCAAAAACCCGGCGTTTAATACACCGGGTTGTTGAAGACACTTCAAGACAATTCCATTCGGCGCGCATATTGTTACCGCCGGTCGCTGAATCGCCTTCAATCCAGAAACTTCCTGCACCCAGGGGAAAATAGTCGGGCGACCTCATGGCGCCTCTCATAGCGCGTTCCGCCCAGGGCACTGACTGAGGATATTTTTGAACCAGCTCAAGATAATATTGGGTCGACTGGGAGTAGAGTTTCAATTGGGTCTGATAAATCATGCTTAAGCGGTATAAAGCCACCGGGGCAAGCGCATGATGAGGATTTTTATTGTAGAGATCTTCATACTTCAGGCATGCCTCAACAAAATATCCTTTGCGTTCGAGATTTTGCGCCTGTTTGTAATGGTAGCTAACCCCGCATCCGCAAAACGTGCATACCGCCACAAGAAAAAGAAAGTATTTTCTCATCGTTTTTTTATGATCAGACCCACAACTGCCCCGAGGGAGTCAATCCCAACGTCAATGACAGACGCAACTCTGCCCGGCACGAACGACTGGTGAAATTCGTCTGAACAAGCATACAGAACAGCAAAAATAAACGCACTGATCAGACATGTTTTTGATGGCCAGGCTGTCGTTGCAGCCAAGGCACGATTGGTTAATAAAAATAAAACCGTATACTCAACAACGTGGGCACATTTACGAAGGATTACATCCCACACGCCCCATCCCGTAGAAAGATGCGGGATGCTTGAGAGGGTAAATATGAGCCCGCACCACACGACCACGGGGGCCCAGTATTTCACCTTATTTTTCATAGATATATTCGCGGGAACAAATCCGGACCGTGTCACCGACAACTGCTCCGTGATCATCGAGAGCTTTTTCTACACCCATCTTCTTTAAAATATTTTGAAACCGGCGCAGCGCTTCCTGCTGGTTAAAATCCGTCATAGACCACAATTTCTCAATTTTTTTTCCGGACACCACGAAAATATCTTCCTGTTTAGTAATGGTAAACTCGGGTTCATAGACATATTCGCGGCTGGTTTCTTCGATAAAAACATCGTCGGGTAGTGCGGCGGCTACCATGGCCGTTAACGCTGCCATCAGCGCAGGCATGCCTTCACCGGTGACCGCTGAGATCGGGAATATTTTTTTCTTTTTGACGTACCGTTTAAAAGTTTTTAATTTTATCGCCGCGTCAGTCGTATCCATTTTATTGACAGCGATAATCATTGGTTTTTTGAGAAGTTTTGCAGAATAGCGGGAGAGTTCATTGTTGATAGTTTTGTAGTTATGATAGGCGGTATTTCCGTCGAAGCCCGAGACATCAATGATGTGCACAAGAATTTTTGTCCGCTGGATATGACGCAAGAACTCATCACCAAGACCATGCCCGTCATGTGCGCCTTCAATAAGCCCGGGAATATCGGCAATCACAAACTGCGTATCGTTAGCCGCAACCACTCCGAGGTTCGGTTTGAGCGTCGTAAACGGATAATCTGCGATTTTCGGGCGGGCTGCGCTGACACGCGACAGGAACGTTGATTTTCCGGCGTTGGGCATGCCGACAAGTCCCACGTCAGCGATCAGTTTGAGCTCGAGATCAACAACAACCTCTTCACCCAGTTCCCCTTTTTCGGCAATATGAGGGGCGCTGCGCCGCTGCGTTTTAAACGATGAATTTCCTCGGCCGCCACGACCGCCTTTAGCGATCAATATTTGTTGGCCGGGGACCTTAAGATCAGCAACCGTTTTTCCGTTGATATGAATGACTGTGCCAACTGGAACTTTAATAGTGATATCTTCGGCACCTCTGCCGTAACAATTACTGTTACTGCCGGGCATACCGTCTTTGGCACGAAAATGAGGACGATAAGAAAAATCAAGGAGGGTAGCCAGCTGAGGATCCGCAAGAAGAAAAACATCGCCGCCTTTACCGCCATTGCCGCCATCGGGACCGCCAAGCGGAACAGACTTTTCCCGCCGGAATGAAACAGCGCCAGCACCACCGCGGCCGGCCATAACAAATATACGTGCTTTATCAATAAACATGATTAGTTGTCGGGTGAGTCTGCCATCCCCGCGTATGAGCCTTCCTGTACCCTCTCTTATGGGTGTTCCTTCGGGATCTGTGGAGCATGGCACATCCTTACGACCAGATTCCCGCGTTGACCATCGAGAAAGGCAGAGTGGCAAATCGGCAATGGCAAAAACGGATGAGTCGGACTGACAAAAGGGTCGTTACCTACCGTGTCCTTGTGTCAGTTTTTTAAGCGGGGAGAACGTTTACGAAACAACGATCATCTGATTTCCGTACAAACTCAACGGTACCGGCGACCCGGGCAAAAAGAGTGTTATCGGATCCCATACCGACATTCTTGCCGGGATGGAACTTTGTCCCTCGCTGGCGGATAATGATCATTCCCGCTTTAATTTTCTGCGCGCCGAATATTTTGACTCCCAATCGTTGACCGGCAGAATCGCGGCCGTTTGTGGAAGATCCCTGTGCTTTTGTATGTGCCATTGAAATGCCTCCGAAATGCTGTGGAAAAAACCCGTTGTATAACGGTTAGTTTGTTTTTATTTCTTTTATCAAAATCTCGGTAAGGTTCTGCCGATGACCTTGCATTTTTTTGTACCCTTTTTTAGAGCGTTTTTTAAATACGATCAATTTCGGTCCCCGTGTCTGGCGCACTACTGTGGCTATGACTGTCGCTCCATCAACTACCGGGCGTCCGATTGTGGCTTTCTCGCCATCACCGATCATGAGAACCTTGTCCAGTATGACTTCATCGCCGACACTCGCCGGCAGTTTCTCAACCAGAACGTTCATCCCCGCTTCAACTTTAAACTGTTTACTACCTGTCTCAATAACTGCGTACATTGACTTACTCCTTTCCAATCCGCTATAATATAGCACATTTTTCAAACCCTTGTCAAAACCTATATGTAAGGAGCCCGTATGTTGTTATCAGCGCGCGTTCAGAAAATTAAGCCCTCAGCGACACTTGCTATTGAATCAAAAGCCAAAGCATTGAAAGCACAGGGCATTGATGTTATCAGTTTCGGGGCCGGAGAACCGGACTGTGATACCCCCCACAATGTTAAAGATGCTGCACAGCGAGCCATTGCCGCCGGGTTTACTAAATATTGCCCCGTAACCGGAACACCGGAATTGAAAGCTGCCATTATAACGAAATTCCAACGAGACAACGGGCTTGCATATACGCCCGAAGAAATAATTGTTTCGTGCGGTGCAAAACACTCTTTATACAATCTGTTCCAGGCTGTTTTAGGCAAAGGTGATGAATTGATCATCCCTGCGCCGTACTGGGTGTCCTATCCGGATATGGCACTGCTGGCAGATGCTAAACCTCGCATCATCATGACTAAAGAACGTGACGGCTTTAAGATGACTCCTGAGCAACTCTCAAAAGCAATTGGAAAAAAAACGAAAGCCGTCGTCATTAATTCTCCATCAAATCCAACCGGCAGCGCCTATACAACCGAGGAACTCAAAAAACTAGCCGCGATTTGCGTTGAACGCGGTATTCTCATTATTGCTGATGATATTTATGAAAAACTGGTATACGACGATTTTTCTGCAGCCACCATCGCGGCAACGATTCCTGAAGCAAAGAATATGACAGTAGTGGTTAATGGAGTGTCAAAATCATATGCTATGACCGGCTGGCGTATTGGTTATGCAGCAGGCCCCCGTGAGATCATCACGGCCATGGGGAACATTCAGAGCCAGTCAACGTCCAACCCGGCATCTATTTCCCTCAAAGCGGCGACAGAAGCCCTCACCGGCTCTCAGGACAGTGTAGAACACATGCGCAAGGAATTCATGAAGCGGCGGGACTATATTGTGACCAGACTAAATAGTATCGCGGGTGTTCGCTGCATAAAACCTCAGGGAGCATTTTACGTGTTCCCTAACGTAAAAAAATTACTCGGGAAAACCTATGACGGCACGCACATTACCACCAGTATTGGGCTGGCCGAATATCTCTTAGAAAAAGCTCAAATCGCAACTGTTCCCGGAGAACCGTTCGGCGCACCAGGGTACCTGCGTCTTTCCTATGCAACATCGCTTTCCAATATTGAGGTCGGTCTTGACCGGCTCCAAAAAGCCCTCGCACCTCATACGTAAACAGCAAAGTATTGATCTTCTTACTCTACAATAATCTGGTAATCTTCCCACGGTATTTCAGGTGCCGGTTGAATATCTATTTCGCCGCCCACGGCTTTTTTCAATCGCGCGATCCGCTCTCTGAAATACTGCGCCACATGCGGCGCCAGACGGATCTTGACCTTCCCGGGATGGCGTGCCAGCCTCATTTGTTCAAGCTCCTGTTTCACGGCAATGAACATGGTTTCCCGGGCAAGCACCTGGCCTGAACCATGGCATTGCAGGCACAATTCACCCATCAATGCCAGGAAGGATTCCCGCCGGCGTTCTCGCGTCATCTCAATAAGCCCCAATTTTGTTATCGGCCATATTTTAATTTTCGCTTTATCGCCCTTGACCGCAAGAGATATCGCCTCAAGAACCCGCTGGCGGTTCTTGGCGTGTTTCATATCGATAAAATCTATAACGATGATACCGCCGATATTACGCAACCGCAGCTGGCGGGGGATCTCTTTGGCTGCTTCAATATTAGTGATCGTCACGGTCTCTTCCTGCGATCGTTTTCCGGTAAATCTTCCCGTATTGACATCGATCGCACACAGCGATTCGGCTTCCTGAATGATGAGGTATCCACCGGAAGGCAGATCGACACGATTGGAGCGCAGACCCTTGATCTCCTCTTCGATATGAAACGCTTTTAGGATCGGCACCTTTCCGGTAAAAAGCTTTACCCGGTCGGCAAGTTCCGGTGAGACGATCTTGACGAATTCCAGGACCTCTTTGTATTCTTCGACAGAATCCACCAGAAAAAGCTCGACATCTTCATTGAAATAGTCCCGCACCGTCTGAAATACTATGCCCAGATCGCGATGCAGGAGCGCCGGCGCTTTGACGTGTTCGGCACGGTGCTGAATAGAAAGCCATAACCGGGTCAGGTATTTGAGTTCCCGTTTCAATTCTTTTTCTGTGGCATCTTCCGCTTCGGTCCTCACGATAAACGCTCCCGGAAGATCCGAACGAACAGAATTGACGATAGATTTTAAACGGCTTCGCTCGTCACGCGCCTGGATGTTCTTTGAAATACCGATATGCCCGCTAAAAGGCATATATACCAGGAACCTGCCCGGCAGGGAAACATCCATAGTAGCTTTTGCTCCCTTGGTGCTGATCGGCTCTTTGTCAACCTGGACCAGAATGTCTTGCCCGTTGGTGAGCATGTTCTCAATTTTATTTTCCTTATCGGCCGCAATCACGTCATCGACATACAGATACACGTTCTTTTCAAGTCCCGCGTCAACAAAAGCACTTGAAAGCCCGGGCAACACGTTGCGGACTCGGCCTTTATAAATATTACCCACGATCTTTTCCGACTCGCGCCGCTCGATAAACAGATCGACGATCTTTCCATTTTCAATGATCGCCACCCGCGTTTCCTCATGTGAACTGTTTACGACGATTTCTTTTTTCATGCCAGTCTCAACTTTCTTTACATGCTGAAAAAATTTTTAGGATATTTTTTGTTCGTACCGAATAATCTTCGCGCTGTTCCCGCTATAGCCTGCCAGCCGTGCCGATGGTGTGCCTTGACTGTCATGGAATTTACGGCTCCGTCAATGTCCCGTCTTTTTTTTCGATCCACAAAGCTGTCCGCGTGATGCGCAGCAGTTTCAACTCATCGTCTGTCATACCGGTAAGCATCTGGATAATTTTTTCCGGCTTCACATTTTTCTTCGGACCGAATTTAATACGTAAGAAAATGTTTTTGGTGTCCGCGCGCAATTGCATAATAAGCGCTTTTGCGTCAATGTGCTGGATTTTATCATCTTTTTTCTTCT
>JBELAT010000035.1:0-15225 GCA_049508565.1 Endomicrobiales bacterium
AGATACGACGCCGTATATTATCAAAAAACTGTGAAAAGCACATAGCGTAGAAGGCAAAGTTGTCACTATCCAGCTTACGAAACAGCTGGGGAGGGTACTGTGATGTAGAGGCGTCCTGCTGCCACGGGGTAAGTGAAAAAAATAAAATGAGTGCTCAGTGTAGTGCCTAGAAAAAAATGGGATCATTCATTTTTCAATACGTTTTTAAAAATGAGTGCTGAAGTCGGGAAAAAAGTGCGCCGGAAACTATCCGTCACGCACCTCATGAATTACAAAAATCGTTCTGTTTTGAACTTATTTTTTGATAGCCATCATTTTTGCGTCTGTCATATGACGCACATAGGCATCATAGCCCTTATCGCGTATCATGGCAATGCACGCCGCGCGATCGGTCCTGAAGATAAAACCAAACACCGTGGCAAAGAAGTTATTAAACAACGAACAATCGTTGACTGTGGTGCAAATGGAACACTCTGCACAGCTAGCAATCCGGGCCGCCGTGCAGCATTTTCGCACTGAACACCAGGTCGCTTTTACGTTGCCCGCGCACCCTTCACAGATGCCTTTACGATATTTCTTACAGGCTCCGCAGTATAATCCACACTTTGCCACGAGATTTTTGTCCGCTAGTATCTCTTTCATAGCTCGTCACATTCCGTGCTATTACCGGTGTATTGTGTAGCAGTCACGACTTTGACTTACCTCAAGCGACATATTGTAAAGGGAAGAAATATGCGCTGTGGTCAGTACTGCTTTTTTAGGCCCGTCTTTAAAGATCTTCCCTTCTTTGATCATGATAACCCGCTCAATTTCGGGTATTATGTCCTGCAGGTTGTGGGTTACCAAAATAATGCTCGTACCAGACTGAGCAATCTTGCGCAACATCTGATGAAAGATGAAAAACGCATGAATATCCAACGAATTAGTCGGTTCATCAAGAAGAAGCGCCCGGGGTTGATGAACGAGGGCCCGTGCTATCACTAACCGTTTGTATTCGCCCGATGACATCTCTGTAATATATTTGTCTGCAAGAAACCGTATCTCGAGAAATTCCAACACTTCGTTGGCTTTGCGTTGCATCGCAGCGGTAACCTCATGGTTTGTAAATAGGCCGACACTACCGAAAAAACCGGATAACACCATCTCCCTGCCGCTCATTGCATACGCGCGTGAGTTTACAGTGTCATCATGTACGATCCCCAGCACTCCCCGCAAATCAAAGACATTCCACACCTCTTTACCCATGATTTTAAATGATCTGTTGTGATCACCGGCAACCGGGTACTGTTCGCGGGTTATGGTCTTAATGAGTGTCGATTTCCCCGAACCGTTGGGACCAAGGATCGCCACATGTTCACCGACTTTGATTTTAAGTGAAAGATTATCAATAACCACACGAGTTCCTCTCATAACCGTTAAAGAGTTGAACTCAATGAGGGGGTACTCGTTGTTCTTCGATGCAATATAATCCACCGTGCCTCCGGACTCTCATAGAATTGCTTGTCACATTATATAAAATAAAAAACCACTCTATGGGTTACTCCCACACAGTGGCTCATTTTTTTTAACTATTCGATTATTAAAGAGATCCCGGCATATAACGGCATTTATCCCGCCTGAAGCGACACACTAAAACGCAGGCTGGGGATTGGACATTTTAGTGTCATCTATAATGTTACCGCCCATATCCATTTTATCTCCTTCCTGCATGACCATCTTCCGCCCGTTTTTGAGAGTATAGGTTCCCGTTTTTTTTACCACCGTCCCGTTGGTCATGAATATATCCTCATCCATCATCGATTTTTTGCCGTTTCTTACTACCATCATGACTCCATTTTGCATCGTGACATAATCTTTTACCTGCCAGGCTTGATTTTCCGTGCCCTCATTGTTTTTCATCGGCGTATCATCATAATTCATATTCGCGGCGAGCAAATAACTGCTCGCGACACATATTGCGACCACTATTAGCATATATTTTTTCATGGTACACCCCTTTTACATTACACATACACATCAAGAATAAATGTCTAAAGCGATTTGATGGAGTACATCATCGCTTAGGTTTGGCAGTAATACAGCAGCACATTGCCAGACTTAAATATTTTCGTTCCGGTATGCTTCAGTCTCAGTCTGTCAGTGATACCATCATATACGGTATTGCCTCTACCCAAGAGAACCGGATTAATCATAACACGCCACTCATCAATAAGATTGGCCTGCATTAAACTAACGCACAGATTAGAGCTACCCAGAACACACATATTGCCACCCGGTTGAATTTTCATTTTTGCGAGTTCATCAATAGCATGTTCAGTTATCAGTCGTGTATTAGACCAGTCTGCTCGTATAGATTCCCTTGAAAACACAATCTTTGATGTGCTGTTCATTAGATGCACAATGGCCGGATCATCTGCCTGTGCACGCTCAGTTGGCCAATAACGTGCCATTAACTCATAGGTTCTCGACCCAAACAAAAGCGTATCAACCGATACAAGCTGTTCCCGGGCAAAGACATTAAATTCCGCATCAACAATATGCCAATCCAGCTCATGGTTTTTGCCTTCAAAATAACCGTCAACGCTTACCATCATAAATGAAAATATTTTTCTCATTGTTCTCTGTTTTTCTTCGGAAGCATTCGTACTACAATTATCTAAGTGAAATCATATATATGTGGCACATCGCTCCATGTACGTTAAATAAATAGACGTTTTTTTATTGTCTACGGCATGCTCAAATCGCGTATATACCAGCTATTGCCTTCCATATCCATCCTGTCACCCTCATTCATCACTTTCTTTGTTCCATCCGTAAGCACGTAAGTACCGTCTGGCATAACTATTGTCCCATTAGACATTACCATGCTTTTATCCATCATCTGTTTTTTTCCGCTCTTCATAACGACTATCATTTTGCCATCTTTCATCATCACATACTCTTTAATCTCCTCGGGAGACTGATTCATCTTGCCGGTTTCATTTTTTGCCGGCACAGCGCCAGAGTACGAATACGTGTCAGCTGCAAGTGAATAAGCTCCTACAAGAAAGGCTGAGATACCTACGACTACAAATTTAAACATTGTAAACCCCCGGCTTTTTCATTTCAAATTAAACGCAATACGGGAAACCGAAATACTGTTCCATCATAAACTATTGTTTAACACTCAGAGATGAGCCTTAAATCTTTATGTATATTGTCGCAGATTTGGCGCAGGGGGTGTATTGTTTATTTGCTCTTATTAGTGACTTTATTCTACCATGCTGAAGATGAAATCGGCTATCCAAATCGCAACACATTTATCGTAAAACCATTCTTACATCAAAAAAACCACCCATTCGCAATCGATTTGTCGATTTAAAATGGATGGTTACTTAAAAATCAATTCCCGCGCACAACAGGAATCAAACAGTGTGTATGAACCAGACTATAACTGAGTAATTAAAAAAATCAATTGTTCGGCACCGGATTACGCCATTACACATCATCGTACATCTATACCATACTGCTCATTAAGACACGGTTATCGACTGACATCTGAGTCGAAAGCTCTAGGAAGACCGCGGGATATTCAATCTTTCACTGTCCCGCCGTTGAAAAGCTTTTTAAGAGCTTGCTCCTTGAGCAGGTCCACGTGTGCGTTATTGGTTTCCGTCTCAATTAAAGCCACGTTCCGCACGGATTCTTCAAGATCCGTCACCGTACCGAGAAAATTCAAGTATCGTTGCTTGGCCATCACGAAATTACGTTGAGCCGCACCTAACTGTGACGCCAGTTCGATTATTTTGATGCGATCCGTTTCAATAGCCTTATCATACTGCGCATTTATATCATCTATCTGCAGCTGCGTCGCGGCCAGCTGATCGTTTTTCTCCCGGTACGACGCCCGGGCACGTTTTTCTTCATTGTCGATACTAAACCCTTCAAACACCGGGACAGAAATACCCGCCCATCCTGAATAATCGCTGTTTGACACTAACCGTGTACTGTCCATCGCTCCCACGCTTCCGGTAACATACAGTCGGGGTAACCGTTCTGCAGCGGCACTGTCTGTTAGAGCCTTGGCGACCTTGATTTCAGACTGCGCGTAATCCAGGAGCGGGTTTTGTGTCGGCTCGTTGATAGCCGAAAGACTCTGCTCACCCATGTTTGCGGGTTGCGGCACCTGGAGTGACAGGGCTGGCAGTCCCACAACAAGGCCCAGCCGCGTTAATTCCCCCTGGTACTGCTGGTTGTACGTATCTTCATTGAGCTGGGCGTTATCCTTCTGGTTTTCAAGCAGTAACAGCTGGACCTCATTGTACCGGCCGCTGCGCACAAAGTGTTTGACGATCGTTATGATAGGATCAAGCCGGGCCACTATGTCTTTCCATGTTTTTGCCTGTCCTGCATACAGTGACGCGTTGAAATACAGCTCTACGGCTTGCTCGTCTACCCGCATACGGGTGATATAGGTCTGCGCCCGGCTGGAACGCTGCTGGTATCGGGAAGCTGTCAACCTGTTTTTCTGGCTGGCGTCAAATAAAATCCATGTCGCATTGAGGTCTATTGCTTCACCTGACCGGTACGGGGAGGTAACTATCCCGCCAAACCCGTACGGTGTCGGTGCACCCGAACCCGGAAATCCCGTACTGTCCACGCCCGCCGCGTCCAGGTGAGGGAACAGATACGAGGATACAATGCCGGTAACAGCCTTTGTCTGGGTTTCCCGTTCACCGAACACCTGCAAGTCCGGGCTGACCTTTTCTGCCAGATGCAACGCCTGTTCAATAGTCAGCTCCTGCGCCCGGGCCGGGGACGTTCCCATCATCGATACAAGAACAATCATCAGTATTCCGGCACGCCGGTATTGGTTGAAAGCAGTATGTCTCACGGGTGTACCTCCTCGTAATAAGCACTGTGAGGATCTTTCGGGTCAAGCGACGCCGTGTGCGTTGGTTTGTTTTTGTGCCATAACGCGTAGATAACGGGCATGATGAGCAGTGTGGTAACCGTCGATCCCATCAGCCCCCCGATAACGGCACGAGCCAGCGGAGCTGTCTGCTGGCCGCTCTCTGAAAGACCAAGCGCCATGGGTACCATACCGGCGATCATGGCGATCGCTGTCATCAAAACAGGGCGTAACCGGCTTTCCGCCGCGTATACCGCTGCCTCCCAGGAATGTTTCCCTGACCGGCGCGTCAAGTCGGCGAACGTCACGAGCAAAATAGAATTCGCCACTGAGATCCCCACTGCCATGATGATCCCCATGAACGACTCGATGTTGAGCGTTGACCCGCTCAGGTACAGCACAACAAGGGCACCGGACAGGACAGCGGGAATATTTGAAATGACGATAAACGCGATAGGAAAGGATTCAAAACTTCCTGACAAGAGCAGCAAAATGACTATAACCGCAAACCCTAGTCCCGATGAGAGGCCGCCGATCATCGTGTTGAGCGTACGGATTTGTCCGCTGATCCGCATCTGTACACCGCGCGGCAGGTTCTTCTGGATAGGAGCCAGGGACTTTTCAATCATGCTCGCGACATGCCCTACATCAATGCCGCGCAGGTTGCCCGTTACCGTCGCCATTCGCAGCATGTTGTAGCGGTCATACTCTGCCACCTGTTTTCCGGGCATAACCGTGGCGAAATGGTCGAGCGGAAGTGATCCTCCGTTAATCGATACCGGAACTTTCCTGAACTCTTCTATTGATGTGATCATTTTTTGCGGGACTTCCACTTGTACTTGATAATTGATGCCGCTCTGGGTATCTTCCCAGAAATTGAGCAACGAAAATCTGCTTGATGAGGTCACCGGTATTATTGAGCGGCCGATGTCAGACACCTGCACGCCATTTAACCCGGCTTTCCTGCGGTCTACATGTACGATGACGGAAGGATAATCAAAGGGTTGTCCGTACTGGTTATCGCGGATGCCCGGGATTGAGTCAAGAGCTGCGCGGACCTTGCCCGCGATGTCCCTGTCGGCGTCCAGATCGTGTCCGCTGACCGTTATCTCTATCGGCGTGGGTGAGCCTTCACTCATGACTTTATCCACTATGCCGCTGGCTTCAAACGAAACTTCCACGCCGGGTAAGGCTGTCTTGAAGATCGTTCGTAATTTTTCCTGTAGATCCGCCGTGGATATTTTTGATTCTTTCTTAAGTGCTACCTGAAGGACTGCCTCCTGGGGGCCCGATGTCCACAGAAAAATGGAGTTGATCGCGTATTGTGTCGGTTGAGTACCTACGTAGCCAAGCGTCGTTGTCACATTATCGGCTCCGGCTGCCTGTTTGATCGCATCTATTGTCCTGAGCACAACCTTTTCGGTTTCATCAATCGATGTGCCTGTCGCTGCTCTGATGCGCAGCGCCAGTTCATGGCTTTCCACCCGCGGAAAAATCTCGCGTCCGATACGTGTCCCGATGAAACCCAAAATGAGTACGGCTACGCACATGTAGGCGCCCAGAAAAAGGATCTTATGTTTATATATGAATTCCAGCAGAGTGCAATGAATTTCTTTCATAGTATCGAGGAACGTCTTTGTGGGCTGTACGTGCTCGCGTTCAGTGCGCATGAGCCAGGTTGTCAGGATGGGAACCAGCGTCATTGAAAGAAAAAATGCCCATACAATCGAAAACCCTACTGCAAGGGTTAACGGTACGAACAGGGCTTTGGCCATGCCGCCCATGAAAAATGCCGGAATGAACACCGCCAGGATGCACAACATGGTAAGAAACGCAGGAGTGAAAATCTCGCTCGCTCCGTTGATCGCCGCGACAGCAAGCGATTCGCCTTTTGATAATCGCACGTGGATGTTCTCGATCGTAATAGTGCTTTCATCGACCAGGATGCCGATAGCTAGGGCTAGTCCGCCCAGTGTCATGATGTTGATTGTTTGGCCCGCAATCTTCAGGCTCAGGATTGCTCCCATAAGTGCCAGAGGAATGTTGATGATAACTATTATGGCGCTTCGCCAATCCCTCAGGAAGAGGAGCACCACTAATCCGGTCAACAGCGCTCCCATGGCTCCCTCAAAGGCTAGTGAGGATATTGAATTTTTCACCGTGCCTGACTGGTCGAACTCATAGCTGACGTCTATATCTTTAGGCAGCACGCTTTTAAACAAGGCAATGTTCTTTTTTACTTCGTTGACCACCGTCAGCGTTGAGGCGTCTGAATGTTTGGTTACCGGAAGATAGATCGTACGGCGGCCGTTGAGCAGCGCATAGCCTGCCTGTATGTCCGTTGCGTCTTGTACCGTACCGATATCTTTGAGGAAAACGGTCGGGTACGTTCCCACGCGGATAGGCACGCTGAGCAGTTCATCTATCTTTTCAACAATGGAATTCATGGGAACCAGCGGATATTGGGTGCCGATATTCAAGTTGCCTGCAGGTACTATTTGGTTGGACCGGGACAGAGCTATAGCTATATCCTCAGGTGAGAGGTTATACCGGCTGAGTTTCTTAGGGTCAACGTTGATGACAATGGTTCGCGGCGATGAACCGAACGGGTTGGGCGCCAAAATGCCCGGCAGTGTGGCCAAGAGTGGCCTGACATAGTTGAGAGCATAGTCTTCAATTTCGCCCAAGCTGCGGTTGGGACTTGAAAACACCAGATCCCCCACAGGCAGGCTTCCGCTGTCAAAGCGCAGTATCAACGGCGGCAGCGTGCCGGCCGGCATGTTCTTTAGGGCCCTGCTCGAATACGCCACCACTTCAGCCATCGCAGCTGCCATGTTGGTGCCCGGATAAAACCGGAGTTTAATGATCGATGTCTGGGCAATGCTCTTGGATTCGATATGTTCGATGCCGTTGACGTAGAAAAACTGGCTCTCGAAATTGTATGTGAGAAAACTTTCTACCTGAGCCGGGCTCAATCCCCCGTAGGGTTCCACAACGAATATCTGGGGGGTGCCCAGATCAGGGAAAATGTCGAACTGCATGTTAAACAATGACGATGTAGCGCCTAAGGCGAGCGCAAAACACAGGACAACGACCGTAATGGGACGCCGCATGGCAAGCTCAACAAGCCATACGCGAAAGACCGGTTTACTCTCTTGTTCGGTGGGCGGGTTTTCCGAAGCCATAGTTCACCTTTTTTTAACTATTTTTACTCATGCATGCCACACATAAGCTTCTCATCTTTTTTCAGCATTCTATTAATCTTTATCACTATTACCATTTTGATACAGGTAGATTTATCTTATAAGCCATTTCACGTATCCGAACATGCGTCTCTACGCTTTTTACACTTCTTTTTATCTCAAAGATATCTGCCTTTAATTAATGCATGTCCTACAGCAAAGTACCATCCGGCATCAACCATAGAAAATAACCCGAAGCACACAAATGTCCATGTGGTGAGATGAACATTGAGCATTTTAGCTTTTACATGCAGCGAATCGGTATAATCCGCCGTTTCCCGACGTGCAATCAAATATAAAATCAATATAACAATCATAGGCAAAGCATAACCGAAGTTATAAAGCAGAATGTATCCGGTCACTGCAAGAATTTCAAGGTGAAGCGAAGCATACTTGCCTAGAGCAAGAATATACGGAATTGAAACAGGAAATGATGTTACAGATATGAAAATACCAAGAAAAAAAGCGAATACACTATTGACTGTCTGCAGTTTTGATATGAACATGGTTCCCATCCGGCTCTGCAATCCCTGTTTTTTTCTATAAAAGTACCACACCCCAAAGATTACCATTAAAAAACCGACAAGAAATTCAAATCGATAGTAAAGCGGATTTGATAAGGCTGACGTTGACGGGAAAAACTTGCCAAGAAACACGCGCAACTCATCAAGCATCAAATATCCCGCAAAGCCGCACACAAAATATGCCGCACTCAAGCCCGCAAGATAGCTCAGTGCATTTCTCAGAGGCTTAGCGGTCGTTAGAAGCAATAAAAAAATTATAATTTGTTGCGTAGTCGACAAGCTGTCAAATAATGATATAGATAATGAATAAAAAAGTGTGTTCATTTAATCAATTTGAGTAAAAAAATCCATTGCATTTTGGAGTGATACGCGAACAACCGTTTAAACCCGTGAATATGTGGAGTCCTCTTAAGAAAACAACCTGCGATAGCTCTCGGGGAGATACTCTCTTAAAGCAGAAGATAATATTCCAAAAAGGGGTTCCACCTTATTTAACTCTTCCATATAGTTATACATTATTAGCGCACACGCGCACAATACAGGCTGAGCATACAGGCTGAGCAATTATTGAGTGACATACATGATAAAACCATTCATTTACAGTCATTTTGTTTGAATGTAAATCATTGGCATGGAAACAAAAGACTTACTACCCACTTGATGTTAGCCTTTTTTTTATGATCACATTATAAAAAGTCTATAGCATCATGCACTGTACAATTAACTACTAGTTTGAAATTCTCACCGTGACACCGCGGATTGTTTTGTCCGCAAAGAACTCAACCGATTGAGACTGGCTTTGTTAAACGCAGGAATGTCTGCGGGACTGCGACTTGAAATTAAATTGCCGTCTTCAACGACTTCCCGGTCAACAAACTTTGCACCAGCATTGGTGATATCCTGTTTCAATGATTTCCAGCCTGCAACAGAACGCCCCTTTAGAACATCTGCAGTGACCAGAAGTTGCGGCGCATGGCAAATGGTGAACACCGGCTTTCCGCTGTTTACAAAATCTCTGACAAAAGATACTACATCGTCATATATCCGCAACTTGTCCGGAGAGTATCCCCCCGGAATAAATAGCGCGTCGAAATCATCGATAGAAACGTCTTTTACCGCCTTATCAGAGCTTATCGTCGCTCTCCCTCGCTCACCGTGCAGTTCAACTGGCGCGTTTTCACTGAGTATGATCACATCGTGTCCGTCACTTTTAAAAGCTTTCACCGGTTCTTGATATTCCGAGTCTTCGAACATGTCTCCTACTAAAGCCGCTATGGTAGCCATTGTGACCTCCTGTATGTTTTTTTAGAATAAATCCATATTATTTAATTTTGCTCGCACGATAGCCCGTTTAATGAGGGATATTCATCGAGTCTCTGTATTGTGATAACCGCAATGATCAAACCAGGCTCCCTGGATCAACATATGTGACTGTCGGACAATCATTCCTTGAGCGGGTATTTAATCACAGGCCCCGAACTGCACACACTGTCTTATAAAAAATGAAGGAGTGTTATCGTAGTAAAACTACCGCTTCCTTGCGACTTGCATAACTTTGGAAGCACCTTTACTATGTTATCACTCCTTACGGTTTTAGTATAGCTAACCGCAAAAAAGTCTGCAATGGCAAAAACCCATATATAACTGACAATTTTCCCAGCACTCATCGAGCACTACAGTGTGACGCATAAAAAAAACCATCTTATAGATTAAGATAGTTCTCACACAGGTATTGCATCGGCTATATTGAGCCAAACTAACATGCCGGCCGGACGATGCCAGAACTTATTTTATAAGCGAATAATCAAAAAAGTGTTTTTATTTTACTACTGAAATGGTAAAAACGTATTTATTTTTTAATGCGGCACTGAACGTTACAATAGAGTGATAACATGATTTACTTTGTTATCTTTATTTCGTCGGCAATCCCGGGCCGTTATCAAACGCCGCCGAAACCTCTTTTAAATATTCTGTAATCTTCAAGTGTTGAGGACATACTTTTTCACATTGTTTACAGCCTATACAATCGCCAGCCTTGCCAAATTTGGAAGTTAGGTTCAAATAATATACAAACTGGCTGGAAATATTATCAGTCGTTGCTCGCTTTACGCTGTTATACAATGCGAAATAATCCGGGATCGCTATCTTCTTGGGACATCCTGCCACACAATATCTGCACGTTGAGCATTGGATGGCAGTGTTTTTATTAATGATGCCAATTACTCGGTTGATAATCGTATATTCATCTTCATTGAGAGCTTTAAAGTGTGTCATAAATGAGGTATTATCAAGAACCTGATCTACCGTGGACATACCGCTCAGTACCAGCACAACACCTTCCTGACTTGCTGCGAATCTAATTGCCCAGGAAGGAATTGATGCGGACGGATCGTATGCTTTCATCAATTCTTCAGCATGTTTAGGAACCGAGGCAAGATTTCCACCTTTACAGGGTTCCATCACAATAATAGGTTTAGTATGTTTTTTTGCTATTTCATAACATTTTTTTGACTGTATGGCCGGATTTTCCCAGTCAATATAGTTAATTTGCAGCTGGACAAAATCCAGTTCGGGATGCGCAGATAAGATCTCGTCAAGTAATTCCGGCGTGTCATGGAAAGACATTCCGAGATTCTTAATGGAGCCTTCTCTCTTTTTCTGTAACGCAAAACCGAACGTATCGTATTTACACGCCTGCCGATAAGCACTCACGCCGATATTATGAAGCAAGTAATAATCAAAATATTCTACACCACATTTTTTCAGCTGCTCATTAAAGATTCTCTCCTGATCTTCCGCTTTTGTTAACATTCGGGGAGGAAGCTTTGTCGCGAGAGTAAACTCGTTTCTTTTATGTCTTTTGACCAATCCTTCTCGAACTGCTTCTTCACTTTTGAAACCATGATACGTATATGCTGTATCGAAATACGTAAACCCTTTCAACAAAAACAGATCTATCATTTTATGCAATGTATTTTCATCAAATGATGTTTGATCATTTTTGTCCATGAGTGGTAATCTCATGCATCCAAAACCTAATTTTTTGTCCATATACTTCACTTTCCTGACATTTATTATTCTTCGTTATATCAACAACTGATCCTCATACTGCTATACCCATTTCAAACGCCTGTTTCATAGCCGGGGTACCTTTAATGTCTCCCATTTTCCACGCACCTACGCCGTAGATAATACCTTTTTCTTTAGCGCCGTTGAGACATGAGGTAAATGCCCGGAATCCTTCCAGAGTCCTTTCCATAGCGTTCTTGCTTTTGTCGGCAGCAGCCACGATAAAATAGAATTCCTTACCATTGATCTCCTCATAGCGGGAACAGACTCTGTCGATGAGTGTTTTCATCTGCGCATTCATAGAATAAAAGTAGACTGGCGTAGTCATTACGATCACATCAGCTGCGATCATTTTCTCAAGGATATCTGCCATATCATCTTTCTGGGAGCACCGATTCGCGCCTTCGAGACATCTGCCGCACCCCGTACAGTAATTGATTTTCATGTCTTTTAAAAATATTTTTTCCGCTGCATGTCCGCTCTTATGCGCTCCCGACACAAATTGGTCGCACAGTAAATCGGAATTTCCGCCTTTACGCGGACTTGAGGATACCACTAAAACTTTTTTATTCATTGCGTGAAACCACCTTTTTAGTATGAAGACACATTCTATCCTTTATTTCATTATTTTGATTTTTTGTAACCACTCAGACACTTTGTTTTGTGCAGTTTTCACATCACTTCCCCGTATTGCAATGCCCTCGAGAAGGGTTGATTTCGGGCAGAGCTGTGCGATGTCCGTAATGCTCCGACCAAAACCGCTTCCACCGTGCGTGCAAAACGGCACCAGCGTTTTTCCCGAAAAATTATTTTCCGACAAAAAGACTCTTACCGGTGCGGGGATAGTACTCCACCAATCAGGGTACCCTATGAAAACCGCATCGTATGAATTAATGTTACTAATCTTGGTTTTCAGTGCCGGCCTGTAGCCGGTATCCAGTTCATGGCGAGCCTGTTTGACAACCGTGTCATAATCACGTGGATACGGATTTACCGGTTCAATCTCAAAAATATCGCCACCCGTTTTTTTGTGGATTTGATTAGCAATTTCACGGGTGTTGCCGCTATGGGAAAAATAAACCACCAGGATCTTTTTACTCGTTAGAAGAGGTCTTGTTGTCTCTTCGTTTCTTTTTACCGTATGTAACGGATTTATTTCCTCCGCAGCAAAATTCATCTGACCCCAGACACCGAGAAATGCAATAACTATCGGAAGCGTAAAAGACAGCTTTTTCATGGATATCTCCGCAATTTAAATTTATCGTAAACCACTCACTTCTTGTATTGTTCATCACTGACTTTCTCCATCCAGTCGACAGTTTTGCTATTAAGCTGTTCCTGAATGGCAATGTGCGTCATGGCCGACGTGGCCGTAGCGCCGTGCCAATGCTTTTCTCCAGGTTCTATCCAGACAACGTCACCCGGCCGTATTTCCTGGACCGGTCCACCCCATTTCTGTATCAGACCGCTTCCTGCCGTTACGATTAAGGTTTGTCCAAGGGGATGAACATGCCACGCCGTGCGGGCACCGGGCTCAAACGTGACCGCGGCGCCCGTAACACGCGCGGGATCGGGTGGGTTGAACAACGGATCAACACGCACAGTTCCAGTGAAATAGTCCGCCGGCCCCTTGCCGGACGGTTGTGAGCCGCTTCGATTTATATTCATTTGTACCTCCCTTTATTGATATGTAATTCGTTTTCTCGAGCAAACAATCGTCCAATCAACATTCTTGATACAGATCATTATCATATTTTATAATCAAATATACAAGTATGCACCTAAAAGATAGCTACTATCTATCAGGAGAGTTATATGACACAATTTAAGAAGGTAAGTTACACCCTCGACTGCGCAATTACCTATACACTTTCTATTTTTGAAGGGAAATGGAAATGGCTCATTATAGATGTCCTTGCACAAGAGGGGATTATACGCTACGGAGAGCTGAAGAGATGTTTGCCGGACATCACCCACAAAATGCTCAGCCAGCAGCTTAAAAGCCTTGAAAAGATGAAATTGATCATCAGGAAGGTGTATCATCAAATCCCTCCAAAAGTGGAGTACTCTCTAACAAAGAAGGGAACCACACTTCTTCCCATCATCGACCTGATGTGTCGATGGGGCGTAGCTAATCGCCCCAAAGGGAAAGAAAAGATAGATCCGTAAACTTGAGCGTTGATACCCTCTGATGCAGCGGCCCTGTTAACGAGTGATATCGTTTTTCGGCAATAACTCTTTTGCCAGCATCATGGCGTTCATTGCAGTGGGCCACCCCGAATAAAACGCCAGATGAGTGATCACCTCTATGAGTTCATCTTTTTTGACTCCATTATCCACTGCTTTTTCAAGATGAAACCTAAGCTGTTCTGTACGATTTAAGGCCATCAGCGCAGCCACTGTTACAAGACTGCGATCACACTTTGATAGACCCTGTCGTTCCCAGACATCGCCAAAAAGTACTTTGTCAGTAAGTTCAACAAACTTGGGCGCAAAATGACCGATCATTTTCTCTGTTGAGGTAGGTTTTTTATTCATAGTATTTACTCCTTTGCTTTGCGGTTGGCAGCGGCATTCCATTAGCTCACTCTTTTCGTAACAAACTCTTTTTTCACGGTTTATGCTGCGTACTTTCTCAAACTGTATTGACCTAAACATACTCATATTAAATTCGCCCCATTTAATCTAGTGTCTAAATCTCATAGTTTATGACTTTTTTTCTCTTTGCGTATTATGTTTCGCAAAACATAATGTAAGTAATTCGAGATGACGATTTCGCCAATTATAACTCATGCACATATGGTAGCTTATAATCAATTCCTGGAACCATTACCAGTATTAAGCTAAAAATGCAAAACGCGGGATCATACATAAAAATATAAAAAACTATTGTGCAAAGAGAACCGTTTATTTTACTTCCTGCTAGTTGAAGATTGATGTGATTTTGTTTTAAAGATAAGTTTACCGTAATGAAAGGGATTTATAACGTGACGCACAATGCAATCATTCTAAGACGTAGAGTCTAAAGGTCTGCTTTTAGTTAGTGATGGAATGGCCATTTATAAAAAAGAAGGAGTGTTATCGTAGTAAAACTACTGCTTCCTTGCAACGTGCATAACTTCAGAAGCTACTTTACTATGTTATCACTCCTTATGGCTTTAGTATACTTAACCTCATAAATGACTGCAATGACAAAAGCCCACAAATATCTGATGATTTTCTACCGCTTTCCTTTAATAAAATAACCTACTTTAAAATACCATCATCCTGCTTCAAGCATGGCTCTGGCAGAATCTACCTGCACCGGATTAAAATATGATTGAGACACAATTGCAGAAAACTCCTTTCCACGTCCAAACAGTGGGATCAGATTGACTGCATCACTTACTGCCTGTCGTGCTGCTTCTTCATCGGGCCCATTCGCGGTACGCTCTAATCCCACTACGGTCTGATACAGGGTATCCTGCATTTCTTGAGGCGTAACAGTTATTCTCCCCTG
>JBELAT010000036.1:0-15124 GCA_049508565.1 Endomicrobiales bacterium
TGAAAAACATTTCTGTTGTGCTACCTCGTTTTCAAACTCTGTTAAACACATCTGTTTTAACATTCTATTGTTAATTTTAGTTGTATTTCGATCCCGACCAAACGATACTGCGCAATAGTGTGCTGTACCAAAAAAAGAAGAGTTAAGTAAAGTTTGACGGATAATAATGAAATTAATACAATGCATTGATAAAGGAAGGTCTGAAGTATCGAATTATTATCACTGATGTTTATTGATTATTGGGGAACGTGATGAAAGAAAAGAAAGCAGCAGCAAAGAGTATTAATTATGTCCCCATTGTCTCCCTGGGAATATTTCTGTGCGCACTGGTAGTGAGATTGTTGTATATCCTGCAAGTGCGCCACACGCCTGTCCTTGATTTTTTATATATCGACTCTGCATACTACCATGCATGGGCTACTGCGATTGCTCACGGAGATATACTCGGTGGCACGCAGATTTTTGTTATGGCGCCCTTCTATGCATATTTTCTTGCCCTCATCTATCGTATTGTAGGCAACCAATATATAACTGTCCTTTTCATCCAGATTGTTATTGGATCGCTCTCATGCGTGCTGTTGGCACGCATCGCTCAGAAATATTTTGATAATCGTACAGCGGTCATCGCGGGTCTCATTGGCGCTGTGTATCCAATCTTTATTTTTTATGACGCGGTACTGCTTAAAGAAAATCTAATGATTTTCTTTCTGCTTGTATTCATTGTGCTCTACACGAAAGGGAGTTCACGGGCACTATTAGCTTCCGGTATCTGCATAGGTATTAATGCGCTCATGCGACCTACGATATTCCTGGCTCTTCCTCTGCTCATTGGATACGACTTCGTTAAGCACCGCGAGCACATGCTCAAAAATGCAGTGTTACTGGCAGCAGGCGTTTTTATCGTTGTTTTTCCTGTTGCGTTACGCAACAGGATGGTTGGCGGTGAATGGGTTGTAACGGTTGCCTCCGGCGGGATGAATTTCTGGACCGGCAATAATCTTGAAGCAACAGGCGCGTACGTAGGGGCACCGTTTATAACGTCCGAAGAGCCCCAGTTCGAGCAGGAAGATTTCAGGCGCGAAGCATCGAAACTTTCGGGGAGATCTTTAAGCGCTGATCAGACATCGGATTTCTGGTACCATGAGGGTATACATTTTATTGTTAATAACCCGTCAAAATATATGTGGTTACTCTGGCGTAAATTTGTTGCATTCTGGCATGATACAGAACTTCCTTCCGACATAAACTTTTATCTTGCACGTGATTATTCCACTATACTCAATAATAATCCACTGACGTTCGGTGTGATAGTCCCTTTTTCTGTCATTGGTATGATTCTGGCACGGAAAAAGGTACCGCTCAATTATCTTCTTCTGACTCTTGTGGGGACAAACTTACTTGCAAGTCTTATTTTTTTTAATTCATCGCGCTACCGGCTGCCCGTGGTGCCCATCTTTATACTGTACGCTGCATATGCTTTAGCGCGATGTATTGATTTTATTACAACCGAAAACTATCGGTCATTTACACTGCTGTTTATAGCTGTTCCGGTGTTCGTCTTTTGCAATTATCATGATCGTTTCCTGTCACGCTTTGCCAGCACGAGAGTCAGTTATCTCAATGCGGCGAGCTATTATATGAGAAGTGGAGCCAACGATAAAGCTGAGATGATGCTAAAGAAATGTCTGGAGATTGACCCGCAGTATCCTCTGGCGTATCAGAAATACGCTCAACTGTTGGCGGCGACCGGTCGAAAGGAAGAAGCCGCTACATTCATGGGACGTGCTCTGCACTATGCCAGTGTGTCCGGTGACAAACGCGCTTTTAAGTCTATGCCGGAACTGGAGCAGGCTTATCTTCTGTTTTCACACAAAAAATATACTGAAGCATTGTCACTGTTCCGTGAAATTCGTACGCAGCATCCTGAAATGAAAAAAGTGCTCGATAACAATATCGGCCTGTGTTATCTGAAGCTTGGTGACTACCTGAGTGCGGAGCAGTCGTATGTAAGTGCCATTGAAATTGATCCGGCATATGATACAGCGTATTATAACCTGGGAATCCTCTACCGGAAAAAAGGTGACAGAGCCACCGCTAAAGAATATTTCAAAAAAGCGCTCAAGGCCAATCCCGCCAATGAAAAAGCTAAATTGAGGTTGCAGGAATGATGTCTTTTTTGAAAAAAGACAGTATAACCGTACTGTTTGTCGCGCTGGTAATATTTAGCACAGCTCGCCTGATTGAACCACTGGTGCGCCAGTCGGCAACCTATGATGAGCCATACAAGATCGGTGCATCCTATGTCATGGCAAAAGAAGGTTATTTCAAGTATGACCCCACCAACCCGCCGCTCTACAAATATTGTTTTTCGGTGCCGCTGCTCTTTCTTCATCCCGACATCCCGCGTCCGGATCAACGACAGGAACTCCCTTCGTCACCATACTTCAAAAATGAGTTTGCCTTCGGCTACCGCTTCTTATTTAATAATACCGTCCCTGCCTGGAAACTGCTCGTCAGCACTCGTTGTATATCGCTGATTTTTTACCTTCTCGGCGGTACCGTTCTTTTCGGGTATGTCCGAAAAAAGGTGAGCTCCCTGTCGGGTCTACTGGCTGCGACACTGTATTTTCTCTGTCCCAACCTTGCTGCGTCAGCGGTTTTGGCGACCAACGATATTTTTGCCGCTGTGTGTGCTCTCTTTTTCTTCATCAGCCTCCTTGAATTGTACGAACAACCGAACCGGCTGATGGCGGCTGTTACCGGGATTGTTTTAGGTGCGGCGATTTCGGCTAAGTTTTCATTGTTCATCTTGGTTGTGTTCTATGGTGTTGGAGCAACGTTACTGGTTATCCGCAAAAAGCGTACGCTCAAAGAGACACTTCTTTTATCGCTCATCGTACTGGGTCTTTCATTATTTGTCATAGAGTTGAATTATCAGTTCATGAGCCCCGCCGCGATCGCCGCCATGATACACCAGATTTACGCCATGGTATCGCGGGGCGCCGCAGCGTATGTTATGGGCAATTATTCCCGGGAAGGTTTCATATATTTTTATCCTCTGGCTTTTTTGTTAAAAACCCCGGTGCCCGTGATGGCCCTTATTGTCATCGCGGTGTATCTTTTCTTTGCACACCACAAATATTCTGATGATCGCGCACTGATCCTGGCTGTGTGTATCGCGATATTTTTCGTAGCTGTACTTACCGTACATCTGGATCTCGGGTTTCGATACGTTCTTCCGGTCTACCCTTTATTGTACCTCTTTACTGCTATAATCCTGAGAGATAAACAACGGTTTCTGCGAATTGCCGTTACGATAGTAGCACTGTTACTGGTATGCTCAAACATTGCCGTATATCCTCATTTTCAGTCGTATTGTAATTTGTTGATCGGGAAAAACCAGAACGCTTATAAATATTTCGTTGATTCCTCCGTTGACTGGGGACAGGACCTCGGTGAACTTGCGTCGTATCTAAAAAGCGACAATAATCCTGAGGTGACCCTGGCATATTTCGGCAGCTCAAATCCGACCAGTTATGGCATCAAGTATCAGGATCTGTGTTCAGATGGATTGGATCAGTCTGAAGACGAAACGCGATTTACACACATAAATTCGGACAATCCGCACAAAGAGGTTTTAGCGGTTTCTGTGACATGTCTTGTCGGACTTGATTACCCCGACCACGCGTGGTTTTCGTTTCTGTCGGCATACTCACCGGTCAAGATCATTGCCAATACAATCTTTGTGTATGATATTACTGTTCATCCTGAAATATATAAGAGCATGGCAATGCTGTATTGCGACACCAAGCAGTTGCCCCATCTCCTCAGATGTGGGAGAAGAGTTCATGTGCTTGATCCCTCTGATAGTTTCGGTGCTCTGTGTGCGGATATTTCCAAAGGCGGATCTTTTGATATCGAACCCTCCCTATTTGCCGGAGCAAACGATCGTGAACTTTTACTGAGAACGACGATCATGTACGTCGGCATGTTGACCAGGCAGGGGCACAACACTGAAGCGCTCAGGCAGCTTGATAGACTGGCTCTGGCCCATATAGCCGGGGTGGATTATAAAATAAACAATCTCCGCGGGATGATCTACCTGCGCGCGGGTGACAGTGAACATGCGCAGGAATGTTTCAGACAAAGTATCGCTGATAATCCCGCTAATGCAAGTGCTTATTTCAATCTGGGGGTGCTCTGCGAAAAAAAGAGCGACATCGTCGGTGCTGTCGAAATGTATCGCCAGGCGCTTGTTGCCAACCCCACGTATGTGCCAGCCCGGATAAAACTCGAACAATGGTATAACCGACACGCTTCGGTTAATAGGTGACACAACGCGTGAAACCGGCGTCAACGTGGTTTAGGACATCGAGAGATAGCCGGGCCGGTATTTCGAATTATGTGCGATTTTCGTGGTTTGTGAGTGAAAAAAATACTATGTGTATGGATAACCATGTTTAATGCAGCCGCAATTGCTCTGAGCAGTACTAACAATAAACGAAATGCGTATTTCTACTTTGTTTATTTCTTTTACCTCCCCTTTGTCGCGCTCATTCTCCTGGGGGGGTCTTACCTTGTAGTAACCGTCAATATTCATGCAGCTTCATGGCTTATTGCATCAGTCATTAATCTGGTGTTGGCATTGCTGGTATACTCCAAAGATAGAACAAACAGTGTCAATAGAGGATTTGCAATCATGACTCTGTTCTGTGCTGTCTGGACCATTGACGTATTCGGCTTTTTTGTTTTAAAAAGTGCTTCTCAGGTGATTGTATGGAGCAAAATACTCCGTCCCGGATATTTGTTCCTTGCGCCGCTATACTTTCAGTTTGCGCTGGCATTAACGCAGGGCGTAAACCCCCGCACTAAAAGATTGCTGTATGTTTCCTATGGCATAGCGATCTTTTTTTTGATGCTCAATTATGTGGGATGTTTTGATGGTGTTAACAGAAGGCAATGGATGTTTGCGCCACGTATTGGATATGTGTACGGCCTCTCGCTGATTAACTTCGGGTTTTGGATTTTTTTCGGACTATACTTTATTATAAAGAAATATGTGGCATCACACTCAATACGCGAAAAAACTCAATATAGATTATTCTTTCTCGGGCTTGTCATGGCAAGCACTCCGGCATTGGTTTCAAATACGTTGCTCGGACTTGGTATCAGAATATATCCCATCGGCGGGTTTTGTGTTATTGCGTACGCGCTCATTGTCGCCTATGCTATCGTAAAATATCAGTTTATGGATATTGAAGTTCTGATACGTAAAAGTATCGTGTATGGTAGTCTTACCCTGTCACTGATGAGTATTTATGTGGCTATAGTAGGATTTTTAATTGGTGTCTTACATGTCAATCATTACTCTGAGATCAGTAATGTCATTGCTAACGGTTCTGTCGGGGTCATTATTGCGGCAGTGTTTTTACCGTTAAAAAACAAAATTCAGTTGATTGTCGATAAATCGTTTTTTAAAGACAAATACAATTATCAGACGGTCCTCAAAAATCTCAGTTCACAACTGACATCTATTCTTGAGACGGACATGCTGCTTGAGCAACTCCTTGCCAAAGTCACTGACGCCATGCATATCAGCCGGGGATGCATCCTGCTGCTCGATAAAGAAAACAGTGTATTTGAGATAAAGGCCTCGAAACATATTGCCGAACGTTCAGGGGGGATGTATCCTGATCAATTACATGGTTTAAGTCAACGGCTACAACAAGGGATCATTAATTTTAATGATCACATTACCGAAAAAAACAATAACTGGGCTGTTCCGGATGAAACATGTCTTGCCATTCCGCTTATGACAAATAATAAAATCATTGGCATGTTTTGTCTGGGGGACAAGCTGTCGGAAGATATGTACACGCATGAAGATATTGAGCTTCTGATGACGATTTCAAGTCAGGCATCCATCGCCATAGAAAATGCACAGCTTTCTGCGGGGATTCGTTCGCTTGAAAAAGGGCTGCTTCAATCTGATAAACTTGCCGCTCTAGGTACTTTTGCTTCAAGCATGGCGCATGAAATAAAAAATCCACTGGCGGCTATCAAAACATTTTGTCAGCTCGTGTCACGCAAGTTTGGCGACCCGGGATTTGTCGATAAGTTCAACGCAGTAGTCCCGGGCGAGATTGAGAGACTGGAATCGGTACTCAGTCAGCTGCTTGATTTCAGTAAAATCTCCGAAGAAGAGTATTCTTCGGTCAAGGTTGAGGAAATCTTAGATGGACTGCTTATTCTTCTTCAGTATGAAACATTCAAGCATAATGTAAAAGTGGTGCGTCAGTATGGCGCCACACCGCAGATTATGGCATCCGAAAAGCATCTCAAGCAGATTTTTATGAACCTCATTCTCAACGCGATTCAAGCAATGTCTCATGGAGGAAGTCTCCATATTACGACCGGCGTTATACATGAAGCTGCCGGGCAAAACGTTGTCATTGCCGTTAAAGACACCGGGTGCGGGATAGCCAAAGAACATCTCGACAAGATTTTCAAACCATTTTTTACAACCAAAGCCAACGGAACCGGGTTGGGATTGTCGATTATAAGTAAGTTAATACGTGAGCATCATGGAACGATGAAAATAGATAGCGAGCTCGGTGTTGGTACCGTTTGTACCATGACATTTCCTCTCACCGGTGCTCATTGTTCACCCTTATAACGGTTTTAAAACCCCTTTACCTTCACGTACCAGTTCAAACTATATACCTGGCTTGTCACACATGAGCTGCAGTAGGCCTACCTGCCCAAACACCTGCCAATTGAGTTGTGTGTATAATCCGCAGAGAAACAAGTCAGTTAAAAGAAGATGCAAACAATTGGGACGGCGTTCTATTTCAGTTAGAATCTAATTGGCATTTGACAGTGAAATGTGCTATACACGGCTTTTAATGTTCGATTATATAAGTTCCGGGTCTGGGTCGCCGGGCCGGCTCCATGTCAGGGGGGGATCCTGCAAGTATGTTGGCTACATTTCATCGCACTGTGCTCAGTACAGGTATGATGAACCCTTCGGCGCTATATACAATTCTTGTTTTTATTATTATTGTGTTTTATGATCATCTCGGAAATATACGCATACATGATCTCATAATGCCCGGTGATTGGCAGTTATACCCTTTTAGGTGCCGGCTAGTTCGCTAGGGGTACGATATCAATCATCACGCACTATAGAAAAGGATTAGGCTTTTTGACTCTCATCAAAACACACGTGTTATGAAGCGAATCCTTATATTTACTGTACCTATTCTCATAATCATTACAGTCGTATTTACTGTATTTGGATTTTTTCAGGTTCGATTTCAGGAAGAACGATTGTTTGATGACTTGAAATCAAAGACCCGGAATGTTGCTGAAAGCCTCGAATGGTCAGCGCGGGATGTTTTCCTTAATAATGATGCTGGTACCGCGCAATACCTTGCTAACAGGTTTCAGAAAAGGGAACGTTTGCAAGGGTGTATGTTTTATACTTCAACATTAAAAGTACTTGCAGCAACACCGAAGATCGTCAAGTATGTAGATAATGATGATGCACTGGTACAACGGGTCATTGATAAAAATCAGCCGACCGACGTTATTGAAAAACACACACAATTTACCCTCTACAACTACATGGTGCCCGTTACTGGCAAGGATAACACCGTTGTGGGTGTATTGCGGGTCGTCTACGATACTTCATACATTAACAAAATTGTCACTCAAATGTGGTTACGAATCAGTGTAACAATTGTAAGTCTTGTCATCTTCGTTGTCGTATTTATCCTATTGTTGCAACGACAAATATTCATTCTGCCATTACGTCGAATCACTCAATGGTTTCATCATTTTCAGAGAGGCGAAATTAATGAACAGCTGAAAATTGAAGAAACTGACGACATTGGAAAACTGGCGCGCGAAGTTGAACAGGTGGCGTTGGGATTGCGGGTCGCACGAAAATCGCTTTCAACAACGGCGTTGCGGCAAGTTAATAAAGATGAGCTGTGGGATGAGGGGAAACTAAAAAACCTGGTTAACGCTAAGCTGGGTGAAAACTCGCTTTTTGTAGTGTCCAACAAAGAACCGTTCATGCATGTTGTTAATAAGGATACCCAGCAGATACAGGTTATACGGCCGGCAAGCGGTGTAGTAACCGCTTTAAGCCCCATACTCAAAGCGTGCGGCGGTATGTGGATAGCTCATGGAAGCGGATCAGCTGATAAACAGTTTGTCAATTCACACGACAAACTGGGAGTTCCTCCGGAAGATATACGCTATATCCTTAAGAGGGTATGGCTTTCAGAAGAGGAAGTGAAGGGCTATTATATGGGGTTTTCAAATGAAGGAATATGGCCGCTCTGTCATATAACCTATAATCGTCCGCTCTTTAGAGATCAGGATTGGGCTATGTATAAACAGGTAAATGAGAAATTCGCAGAAAAGGTCCTTGAAGAGCTTCCGGCCAAGGCACCATTTATTTTTATCCAGGATTATCATTTCACTCTGCTTCCCGCGATCATTAAAGCAAAAAGGCCCGATGCGATTGTTGCACTTTTCTGGCATATACCGTGGCCGAATCCTGAAGTGTTCTCTATATGCCCGTACCAGGACGAGATTTTAAACGGTATGCTAGGATGTGATTTGATCGGGTTCCATGTACAGTATCATTGTAACAATTTCATTGACACCTGCAGTCGCCTTCTTGAAAGCAGGATTGACACCGAAAAATTCAGTGTCATACGTAATAACAAGGTAACATCAATCAGAGCTTTTCCCATTAGCATTGATCTGCATTCGCATGACGGTGTGCAAACTATTTCCAGTGCAATAGAAGAAATAAAAAAGAAGTATGATTTATCAGATAAGATCATCGGTATTGGTGTTGAACGAATAGATTATACAAAAGGTCTTGTCGAGAAGATGCTTGCACTGGAAAAGCTGCTTGAGAAGTATCCCCAGTACATAAAAAAGCTCGTATTTATTCAATTGGCGTCGCCTTCTCGCGAAGAGATAGCAAAATACCATGACATCATGCAAGATGTTTATGACGTTGTGGAAAGAATTAATAAAAAGTACGCAACCGATGGATGGAAACCTATTATTTATGTGAAACATAGTTTTTCGGCTGACGAAATAAATCCGTACTATAAAATGGCAGACTTCTGCATCGTCAGTTCCCTTCATGACGGTATGAATCTAGTTGCAAAAGAGTATATTGCTTCAAAAAGCGATTATAGCGGCATGTTGATATTAAGTTGTTTTACCGGTGCGGCACGGGAGCTTGTTGATGCGGTACAGTTCAATCCGTACTCAATTGATCAATTCGCTGATTCGATATTGTATGCCATTGAGATGCCTATTGAAGAAAAACGCAGACGCATGGAAAATATGTTTAAAGTCGTCAAAGAGAATAATGTGTACCGGTGGGCCGGTTCTATAATCAACGAGCTAACCGGGTTAAAAAAAGAACAATGATATATTTATTGCGCCATCTTAAGGAGTTTAATGCTAAAGTGCAGGGAAAAAATGTTTTTCTTTTCCTCGACTACGATGGAACAATTGTACCCATCGCTGAGAGACCGGGCAAAGCGAAATTGTCCCGGGAAACGAAAATTATTTTAAAAAAGCTTTCAAACACACCGGGTGTTATAATTGCCGTTGTTACCGGCAGGCCATTAAGTAACATCATGTCGGCAATAGCACTGAAAAAAATGATTTATGTCGGCAACCATGGGCTTGAAATCGCTGGACCTGACTTTACATACGCAGTGTGTATACCCCGGCGATTCACCACACTTCTTAAGGAGTTGAAAACACTGTTGATCGATATCTTTAGAAAAATACACGGACTGATGATTGAAGACAAAAAAGTTGCTCTTGCAATACATTATAGAAATGTTGATCCCGGTAAAATCCGTTCTATAAAACAGAGTATATCCGACGCATTATGCCGGTGTGATAGTTTAAAGATCCTGCGCGTGGAAGAGGGAAAAAAGGTGTATGAGATACGGCCCGCGATAGACTGGAATAAAGGGGACGCTGTATCATGGCTCATGACGAAATATGCCACGGAACCGTTTAGTCTCACGCATCATGTAAAAAATGATCATATAATCCACCGTTTGCAGAAGTGGCCGAACAGTATCACACGCAAGAGCCCAAAGAGCCCTTTTGTTGCGATTTTTATAGGCGATGATATTACTGACGAGAATGGATTTCATGCAGTTAATGATCACGGGATTTCCATCCATGTAGGCAAAACGGGTGCATCAAGCGCTGTTTATTATGTAAAAGATCCCGCCGAAGTGGCACATGTGTTAGAGGAAATTCACGGGAGGAGCTCCAATGATTAAAGCGAAAGAACCTTTTACGTTTAAGACTCGATTCCATCTTTCTGAAATTACCGGTCTAAAAGCATCATCCATCGATGAAATGGTCCGTTTGATCAAAGAAGTCCCCGACTCATGCATTTATCATCATACTCACCGTTTTTTGCAGTTACATGAATATGTGTCTCCTGAAATTCCCAATGATTTTGCGTACTGGATATCATCTGCATTAAGTGATGATGAGCTTGCTGAAAGACTGTCAAGCATAGATATTGTTGAATTTGACACCCTGCGCGGGATCAGGGAAAAAATTGTAGCGGTCATAGAACAATATGTTGCGGATAATCCTTTATCTAAACAGCGAACGGTCAAATCTGGCAAAGAATTCCATTTTATTAAGTCTATTAGTTTTGTCGCTCAAACTCTCTACACAGTCACTGATCTGGAAGAATTTGTCACTGCACTTGCAAAGGTCAGTACGAGTTCCATCTATTTTCACATGTTTGAAGCAAAGTTGAGACTTGGAAAGCAAACAAATGATTTTTCTCATTGGATGAGAGAATCTCTCGGTGATGACGATCTCGCGCGCGATATTTCAACAATTGATCCATACTCATATTCGTTAAACAATCTGCGAACTGCACTGATAAACATTGTCGAAAGGAAGGTGTCACATAATGGCTACAATAGATGATTACCTGCCCATCGTTGGTCAAAGCATCATAGACGATCTTAAACTGCTTTCGCAAAAACTTAAAGGCACCGTTGTTCAGCACATAAACTCTACATCCGTTGGCGGCGGGGTGGCGGAAATCTTAAACCGCATGATTCCTCTTTTCAATGAGCTAGGCGTTGATTCTAAGTGGGATTTGATTAAAGGCGGAGATCAGTTTTATGAAGTAACAAAGAAGTTTCATAACGTGCTTCACGGTAGAAATGACGAAATAACGCAGAATGACTTTGATGTTTTTAGACAAACAAGCCAAAGAAATATCGACGAGCTGCAGACCTATGGCGACATCGTGTTTGTTCATGATCCGCAACCAATAGCGCTGGTGAAGAAAAAGTCTAACAATAAATGGTTGTGGCGATGTCACATCGACGTGTCTAATCCTCACATTCAGGTGTGGAACTTTTTAAAGGAATTTATCAAAGATTATGATGCATCAGTCTTTTCTGCGCCTCAATTTTCACAGGTGTTACCCATTCGTCAGTATCTTATTGCACCTTCTATCGATCCTTTAAGCAATAAGAACAAAGAACTGCCGCAAGAAGTTATCGATTCAGTGTTTGAGAAATATGCTATTGCCAGAGATAAACCGATTATAACTCAAATATCCCGCTTTGACCGGTTGAAGGACCCCGTGGGAGTAGTCGACGTGTATAAACTGGTAAAAAAATATGTTGACTGCAGGCTCGTTCTCGCCGGTGGCGGAGCGACGGACGACCCTGAAGGTATTGCGGTATTAGAAGAGGTAAAAGAAAAGGCGAACAATGATCCTGATATACATATTTTATTATTGCCTCAAGATGATATAATCATTAATGCGTTGCAAAGAGGTTCAGATGTTATACTACAGAAATCGTTGAAAGAAGGGTTTGGATTAACTATTGCTGAAGCGCTCTGGAAATCAAAACCAGTCGTCGCTTCCAACGTCGGGGGCATTCCGCTGCAGATAAGCAATAGATATTCAGGATTGTTGACCTATTCTATCGAAGGAACCGCATTTGCGATAAAACAACTTCTCAACCATCCTCAGTATGCCCGACAGCTGGGAATAAACGGCAAAGAACATGTCCGCAATAATTTCCTGCTGACACGTCATTTAAAAGATTATCTGCTCCTGTTCTTATCCCTGAGCCATCAAAATCAGGATATGATCTATTTGTAAATCGAGATAGTGTATAATGCGGCACCATGGCCGCTCATGTTATATATCTATTGATAGGCAGAACATACAGAAAAAGCACTAACAGCCTCAGAAGCTAATGGAGCGCAGATCCTTCCCGGGCAATACTGCAATTACTCTTCCGATACCTCATTTTTTAAGTGTCATTTTGAGCAAATCCTTCCAAAAAGCAATAGTAATTAGTGCATCTAGTAGTAGGTGATTTTGTGCAATTGCACAAGAAAACACATCTATATATGTGCATTATTTGTAATTATGCATAAGTTTGTGTTCTGTGCTGTGCAAGCTCGATATAATATTATGGGCAGAAAAGTTGCTGTTGTAAATATTAGGTGCCATGAGTAATTTAATTCAATCGGGGTGACAAACAGTGGAAAATTCTTTCAAAATATTAATTATCGAAAAAGAACTGATTTCCCATGATGATTTAGCTAAGAACTGCGGTTATGCAGTTATCCTTTCTGCAGATTCCATGTCACACGCGGTAGATCTCATCAAAAGTGAAAAGCCCCAATTGATTGTTATTGATTCGCAATGGACAAGCGATAAGGCTATCGAAATGCTGCGGGTTCTCATCAATCTTTCGTATGTAGTCAGCGACAGGCTTCTCTATGGTGATACTTCGCGCAATGAATTTGTTGATGAGATCAAAGCGACAGCTGATTTATTATGCAGAGAGTCAAATAATTTCACTGTTTTAGACAGTTCCACTGAGTATGATGGACTCAAGGGCGATCATGAAGGGTCGATTCGTGCTGTGGAAGGATCTCGTACGATCGATCAATTGATCCAGCGAGCAGTTGAATATAATATTCGTCATAATATCGGGCTTAGAAATGCAATGGAAAATTTCAACCACTTATATAACACCTTTGTATCGACAAAAAATAAATAATTATTTCGTGAATCGAATTTCAGTTTGTCGGGACGGTGAATCGATATTGATGCCCTCTATTGTGACAAAAATAACGATTGAGAAGAAACATGGTGCCCATGTGCATTTGCAATGATTTCAAAAAGGAGGCTCTATGACCATTCTCAAAAAAAGCAGCATTATGATAGTTGACGATGAACCTGATATAGTACTTGTATTGGCAGAGTATCTTGCGGGTGAGGGTTTTAAGGTTTTAACGGCTAATAACGGGCCTCAGGCAATTATAAAAGTAATGGATCATCCGGTTGATCTTTCTATAATCGATATTGCGATGCCGGAAATGAACGGCATTGAGACATTAACCCGTATGAAAGGTCTCAAGCCGAAATTGCCGGTCATTATGATAACAGCCTTTCGAGATGCGGAAAAGGTGCTCGAAGCGTTTCGTCTGGGTGCGTATGACTGTATTTTTAAACCATTCGATCTTAATTATTTGAGAAATTCCATAACCGGCAGTTTGTTTGAGTAATTACTTTTCTTTTCAAACCGCAGTCCGCTTAATCACTGCATACATGTATGATGCTTCACATTGCCACTGATCTGTCTATCGTTGTGTCTTTTGATAACAAGAAAGAGACTCTTTAATGAGAGGCTCTGTCATGAGCTGATTGATACTGTGTCTGTGGTGTGACAGTATGAGCGCTAATATTCTGGATCGTTAAGTTCTTCTTTTATCATGCCTGCCTTTAGTCCATCACACATGTGTGCGTTTTTTTTGAAGGGAAGATAGTCTTGACGAAATAATGTGCAGAAGGTATAACATTGTACGGGGTTTTAGAGTTTTAATGATTGCTTTTTATCATAAACGGTCAGGAAATAAGAATAATTTAAACTAAAAAAAGTTTGAACGCAGCGAGGTAAAAAAGAAATATCTGGAAGTTATGTATGTGTACGTCGTGTCTCGATCGACCAAAAGACATGAACAATGAAATGCCGAGGGTGTATTTTTTAACACAAAAATGAAAGCATTTTTGAATGCGAATTCATTGTCTGACTAAAGTCATAAATACTTGACAGCGGCTCAATATAGTTATAAAATTTGTATGTGGAACGCATTGATACCCTAACCAAAAAAGTTCATCTGGCAGCGGAGCAGTTAACCCGGATGAAAAAGGAAAAAGAAAAACTTCAAACGGAGCTTAAATACCTACAGGAGGAAAATAAGCGCATTCAAATAGTAACTCGCGAAAATGAGCAATTACACGCACAACAGGTAGCTATAGCACATCGCATTGAAAAATTATTAAAGAAAATGAAACATGAATAAGACTCCCGTTACCATTTTAGGCAGAGTGTATGAAGTCGAAACGTCGGCGGGCGATGAGTTATTGATTTATTCGCTGGCAGAATATCTTGAACAGAAGCTGACTGAGATTAAAGAGGACACAGGCATCGTTGACACGCAAAAGCTTGCCATTATGGCAGCGTTAAATATCGCTGATGAATTATTCCGATTGAGAAATACCCGAGAAAATATGTCGGGAATTTTCGATAAGAAGGCTGATGAGCTTATCAAAGTACTTGATAATGCAATAATAGCCTGATATTTTTGCGCGCCCTGCGGTGTTGGTGAATCTTTATCTGATTTAAGCCGACAAGTTCCTATCAGGAAGTCATGGAGAATCCGTGCTCTTGGGCCGGATCCCAGACATCCACTTTGATTAAAGGGACTTAAATCGATAAGGAAACGGCACAGTGGGGCGCCTTTTTTTATTGTAAAAATTAGATCACCCAGGAACCGTGAGCATTGATCATTGAAGTAATCAAAGGTGTATGACACGGGGCAATGGGTTTTGAGGTGATATACGTGGATTTCAATGCAAACTGAGCTTTTTGGGCCTTCACTACATAATAATTCCTCGGAAAATACTCCTCTGGCACGACGCATGGCACCGCGGTCGCTTGATGAGTTTGTTGGCCAAACGGAGATACTGGGACCCGGCAAACTTCTGCGCCGGGCG
>JBELAT010000037.1:0-15107 GCA_049508565.1 Endomicrobiales bacterium
GGGCCTATTTGAATCATTTATGTCGCGCTCAGGAACTTCTTGTTCTCAGGCTTCTGTCTTTACATAATATCTATTTTATGATAAAATTGATAAAAACCATTAGAAAATCCATCGAAATAGACAATTTTTTAGAGGCGAAAAAAAAGTTTTTCGCCTCGTACTTTAATGAACTATAAAACGGCTGTTATTGCTCTCTTGGCGTGTATATCTGTGCAAAGTGCTCTGTGTGCGCCTATTACGCAGAGTAATCTTGTCTCAATACTCCGTGCGGGACTGATCGATTCTGATGCAGATGTCCGGATCGCTGCCGCTCAAGCGTTAAGCGATATTAAAGACCAGGAATCGGTTCCTCTTATCAGGAAATTACTTGCAGATGCCAGCGATACTGTTCGAATCAAGGCAGCTGTATGCCTGGCAAAAATGGGTGACCGGACAGGGGTTGCAGAAGTACGGAAAATGCTTGAGACGAAAATGCAAGTAACCGAAGACATGACTCCGGCTCAACGCATGCGTGTCGTTGCTCACGGAACGATTCGGGCGAAGGCTGCGTTGGCCCTGGGCGAAATGAAGGATAAAGAATCTCTTCCCATTCTGCAAGGGATATACAGCGGCAACGAAGACGGACGGGTTTCTGATGCCTGTCTCATTTCACTGGGTAAACTCGGAATGGCGAGCGCTCAAAACGAATTTTTAACCGGGCTCAAAAGTGCCCAGCAGGAAGTACGAGTCGAGGCCGTAGAAGCGCTGGGTGAAATCGGTGATAAAACCTGTTTGACACCACTGAGATTGCGGCTCAAAGATTGGAGTAGGGATGTTCGTGCAGCAGCTGCGTTGTCGCTGGGGAAACTAAAAGATGCCGAGAGTGTTTCAGATATTACGGAATTGGTAAATGATGAAGATGAAATTGTTCGCGAAAAAGCGGTAACCGCGCTAGGGTTGATCGGGCTTACCGATTCGGTCGGCGTGGTCAATGCAAAAGTTAACGATACCAACGGTATGGTGCGCATGGCGGCAATTGAGGCGTTATTCCGCCTGGGTGTTGAGCCGGTCAACGGGTTTCTCATGCATGTGTTGGAGGGTACTGATCGTGATGCCAAGTGGAGAGCGCTTACTGTTCTTGAGCTGACCGGGGGAGCAAAAGATAGAAATAAATTGACACCGTTACTTGATGAACCCGATGGCATGATCCGCATCGAAGCAGCAAAAACGGTGTTACTACTCGACAGGAGAATCAAATGAAAACAGTTGTGCTGTGCAGTGGATTGTTGTTGTCGTCGGTGATGGCGTATGCGGATCCCGCAGCGGGCGGGGCAAACGCTTTCGGTAGTTTCTTTCCGTTAATCATTATTTTCGTCATTTTTTATTTCTTTCTGATCCGGCCTCAGCAGAAGAAAGCCAAAGAACATCAAACATTGCTCAATGCTCTCAAAAAGGATGATAAAGTGCTCACCTCCGGGGGCATTTATGGCACGGTAGTGCAGGTTAAAGGTGAAATTGTTGAAGTAAAGATTGCCGAAAACGTTAAAGTTCAGGTTGCCAAAAGCGCTATCACTTCTGTGATTACGCCCGGACAGAACAATGATGCGGTGGTGACACCGGAGATTGTAAAATAAGAGCATGGCTTCCGCTTCAATTCATTCAGGCATAACGTTGGATGCGGTAAAAAATAATTCACTGGCTAATCAATTTATTGATGCAGCAAATGATTATCTCGGTGCGGTTGGCTATACCGAACACGGTCAGCGACACGTGTCTCTGGTGGCGGCGATTGCTCACAATACTTTGAAGCGACTCGGTTTTGAGGAACCACTCCCTGAGCTCGCGGGAATCGCGGGATATCTCCACGATATCGGTAATGTGGTTAACCGTCAGGATCATGGACAGTCTGCGGCGTTGATAGCGATGCGGATCCTCAAAGAAATGGCAGCTACACCGGACGAGATTGCCATCATTATTTCAGCCATCGGCAATCATGAGGAAGAGATTGGCGAACCGGTAAATCCCGTAGCCGCAGCGCTGATACTGGCGGACAAGTCGGATGTGCACAAAACACGCGTGCGTAATCCCGGGCAAGTGCCTGTTGATATTCATGATCGGGTAAACTTTGCCGCCGAACGATCATTTCTCAACGTTGATGTTCAAAAGAAAACGATTTCTCTTGAATTGACGATTGATACAACGGTTTCACAGGTTATGGAATATTTTGAAATATTTATATCACGCATGATCATGTGTCGCCGGGCTGCAAAATTCCTCGGGTGTACCTTTGAACTAATCATAAATGAAAGGAAGTTGATCTGATGAGCAAACTGCAATGGAAGTTCATCGTTACATTCTTAGTGCTCGGTCTGTCAGTTTATTTTCTCTATCCTACCTGGGAGTGGTACCATTCAACGCCCGAAGAGAGAGCTACGTTTGAGAAGCTTAAAGATCCTATTGTTGGCAAGGTGCTTAATCTGGGTCTTGACCTGCGGGGAGGATCTCATCTTCTAATGGAATTGGATGCCTCTAAACTGGATCCGAAACTTGATGTTAAAGATGCCGTTGACCGTGCTATTGAGATTATCCGTAACCGTGTAGATCAGTTTGGCGTATCAGAACCGCTTATTGCCCGCCAGGGTGATCACTGGATTGTCGTTCAGCTTCCCGGAATCAAGGATCCGCAGCGTGCGAAAGATCTTATCGGCAGGACCGCACTGCTTGAGTTCCGGATTGTTGATAATAGTGCAGCCATCAATACAATCTCAGAAAAACTTCGTGACAAAGGCGCCCGAATTGAAGACATCGCAAAGTATCCTGAAATAGCCAAACTGATCCCGCCGGGCATGGAGCTCTTCCCGGGCAAAGAGGAACGGTATTATCTTTTGAAGTCGACACCGGAACTCAACGGATCCTATCTGGTCAACGCCAAGGTTGAACTGGGAGGCGAGTTCGGTTATCCCCACGTGTCTATTGAATTTAACTCTGAAGGGGGAAAAATATTTTCAGATGTTACAGAAGCGAACGTGGAACGCAATCTTGCCATCGTTCTTGACGGAGTCGTGCAGTCGGCCCCCGTCATCCGGTCGCGTATTCCTGATGGGAAGGCGATCATAGAAGGAAATTTTACCGGTGACGAAGCGAAGCTTCTGGCCATGGTGCTGCGCGCCGGCGCCCTTCCTGCCCCGGTACGAGTTATTGAAGAGCGGAGCGTTGGGCCGTCATTAGGAGAAGATTCCATCAAGCACGGCGTACTTTCTGCACTGGTCGGAGCGGCGGCAGTTGTCATTTTCATGCTGGTTTATTATGGTTTTTCAGGTGTCATCGCCAATGTGGCGCTTATGATCAATCTCTTTGTCCTCATGGGCATGATGGCCTATTTCCATTTCACCCTGACGCTGCCGGGTATTGCAGGTATCGCTCTTACGCTCGGTATGGCGGTTGATGCCAACGTGTTGATACTGGAGCGTATCCGGGAGGAACTCAATGCTGGCAAAACTGCGCGGCTGGCTCTTGATGCGGGATATCAAAAAGCATTTACAACAATTCTTGACTCCCACGTCACGATGTTGATTGCGGCGTTGTTTCTGTTCCAGTTCGGTACCGGGCCCATCAAGGGATTTGCCGTGACGCTGACACTCGGTATTTCACTGAGTCTGTTCACCGCAATTTTGGTGACCAAAATGATATATGATTTTCTTTTCCAGGAACGCATCATTGAAACGGTAAAACTTTAATACGCGGAGGATACTGTGCAATTTCATTTTCTTCACAACACGAACATTGACTTTATCGGCAAACGCTACATTTTCTTTGCCGTTTCAGCGACGCTGGCGATCATTGGTCTTGCATCGCTGATCATACGCGGCGGACCGAACTACAGCATCGACTTCACGGGCGGCATTCTTGTCGAGGCGTCTTGTGCCCAGCAGGTAGGGCTTGATGATGTGCGCTCTGCCCTGCGTGCTGGCGGTGTAGAGAAGCTAGAGTTGCAGAGTCTGGGAAAAGACATAATTATCCGGGCGAAACAACAGGACATTAACCAGGATGAGTTCTCAAAAAAGATTCTGCTTATATTGCGGCAGAAATTTCCGCAAAACCAGATTGCTATCAACCGGACTGAATACGTTGGCCCGGCAGTCGGAAAACATTTGGCAAAACAGGCATTTAATGCACTGATATTTTCGTTTTTAGGTATCATCATTTATGTGGCCTTCCGGTTTCATTCCAGTATCTGGGGTGTGGCCGGGGTGTTCGGTATCGTGCATGACGTGTTTGTGGTCTTTGGCCTATTTTCATTGTTTAATTTGGAAATTAACCTGACTTCAATCGCGGCATTTTTGACTATTGCCGGATACTCGATTAACGATACTATCGTCGTCTTCGACCGCCTTCGTGAAAATCTGCGCTACATTACAAAAGAGGATTTTGCGACGGTTATTAACCGGAGCGTCAACCAGACACTGGCACGGACAATCATTACTTCGTTGACGGTGTTCATGGTAGCTCTGGCGCTGTTTTTCCTGGGCGGTGAAGTTATCCATGATTTTGCGCTTGCCATGCTCCTGGGAGTTGTTATCGGAACGTATTCATCGATTTATGTCTGCACGCCACTGGTGTTCGAGTGGGAACAATATAAACGCCGGCGTACAGCAAAGTTCTCTAAGCCCGTCAAGAAGTAATGAAAAAGATAAAGAAATTTAAAATACATTTCCGCTCGCGCGAGATAGCCCGGATGCTCAAGGCGACCGCGCAACTGACAGAGGTTACCCCGCAACTTGAAGAGGCGATCCTGCGGGAAGCTGCACGGTTGACGCCACTGGTGATGACAGCCGCTATGTACGAGACTCAAGCAAAAGAGAAGTTTCCCGCCGCGCTCGTGAGCGCACCACCGAACAGCTGGGTGGCGGCCAGTGCATACATCGTGACAATCGGGACAGTTTTTGAAGAAGAAATTCGCGCAGCTCGCCAGCGTGATGAGGTCATGGTGACTAATATACTCCATGCGATTGCAGTCGAAGGTCTTGATCAGGCGGCGAATTTTGTCTTTCGTCTTATTATTGATGAAGCAAAAGATCAGGACTGTGAGATCTCTCGCCAGCAGATGATCCCGTCGGCCGCATGGGATGCGTTGTTTGCGCTGGTTCCTGGCGATAAAATCGGCGTGTCGCGTGCGGGGACCGACGCGTTCCTGCCACTCTATTCGTCCTGTGGGATGGTATACTGGCAGCCGGTAAAGAAAAAACGCAAGTAAAGCTATACGCTTTTCAAATCGTTATAGAGTGATGTGTCAGTATGTGCGTTTCAAAACAATGCATCCATTTCTTATGGTGGTATTTCCGCCATTTCTGTCATCCCTCGATGTTTCGAGGATACGTGTAGTGCTATCATAAACACCCCGTGAGATCACAGCAGCTATGTCCGAACACGGTCGGCTATGTCATACGCGGTAGCACCGTATCGATACTAAGAGGAAGGTTTATGTCCCCCTATTGCCTAAGGGGGATTTGGTTTTTTATATGATTATACTGTATAACCTGATTCTCGTACTTTGTTTCCCTCTGGCAGCTTTCTATTTTCTCTTCATTCAGAAAAAATATTCCTGGCACAGTATTTTTCGTGATGTGGCCGAACGATTCGGTTTCTGGGTACACGATATTGCGCTCGACCGGGACAAGAAAATAGTGTGGGTGCATTGTGCGTCGCTCGGAGAGGTTCGTGCTATCGAGCCTGTACTCAAACAACTGCGTGACTGCTGGATTTTGATAACGACGCTTACCTGGTCAGGCAAACAGTATGCTATTGACAATAATATTGCTCAATCCGTCTATTTTGCGCCTCTCGATTTTAGTTTTTTGACCGGCAGGCTCATGAAAAAAATTAAACCTGCGGCGCTGATACTAATCGAAACGGAATTGTGGCCGGGAATGATGCGTGCTGCCCATAACAACGGGGTGCCCATTTATCTTGTCAATGCGCGATTATCGCTGGGATCGTTTCCCTGGTATCATTTGACTCGTTTTTTTTGGAGGGACATAATACGGTTAATCGATCATCTTCTGGCGCGGTCCTCTGAAGACGCCGAGCGACTCATTAAAATTGGTTATGACCCTCAGAAAGTGGTGATTACCGGCAACATTAAATACGATCGGGTGTTTCCGCGGCCGCCGTTTTCCCGGGAGGATATAGGATTTTCTGCGGGAGAGCTTATCCTGACGGCGGGCAGTGTTCGCGACGGCGAGGAAGATATCGTCGTTGATGTCTGGCAGACGTTGCGCGTGGCGTACCCGCACTTGCGTTTGATCATCGCCCCGCGGCATACGCATGCAGTACCCAAGGTAGCTGATGTTCTCTCTAAAAGAGGCATTTCCTATCGTCTCAGGTCGCAACAGATCGCTCAACGCTCTAGTGCGCCCAACCCACCGCACAGTGGTGAGTGTCTTCTAATCGACACATTCGGAGAATTGGTTTCAATGTATGCACTGTCCGATGTCGCGTTTGTGGGTGGGTCGCTGGTACGCCGGGGAGGCCAAAATCCCATTGAACCTGCCGCATATGGTATTCCCGTTTTGTTCGGCAATGATATGAGCAATTTTGAAACTGAAGCAAAAGTACTCGAAGATTTCGGTGGTGGGTTCCGCATCAATAACAAAGAAGAATTTTGTCGCAGTCTTGAGCGATTGTTAAAAGATCCCGCTGCGCGCGTGTCCGCCGGATCAAAAGCTGTCGCGGCAGTCGAAAGCCAGAGAGGCGCTCTGGCCAAGACGATGCATGCGATACGGCAGGTTGTATAAAACAATGACCTCTCTGCTTTCATTGATTGGCTCCATTATTATTCGGTGTATCGGTTCAACGCTGCGGATACGGCCGGTGAATGTGCGGGACAATTATACCGTTAAAAATGATGATATTGTCGTTTTTGCTTTCTGGCACGGGGATCAGTTCATTCCGTGTTACCACCACCGTAACCAGCAAGCCGTGATCATGACGAGTTTATCAAAGGATGGGTCAATTCAGACGGGGATATTGAACCGTCTGGGGTATGTGACCGTCCGGGGATCTTCTACCCGTGGCGGAGAGCGGGCGCTGGTAGAAGCTATTCGTCTGGTAAAAAAAGGGTATTCTGCATCGTTTGCAATTGACGGTCCGAAAGGACCGTTTCATGATATTAAACCGGGGATCGTTTTTCTCGCGCAAAAGACCGGCCGCCCGCTTATTCCGGTAAGTTCAACGGCGAAGTGGAGTAAACTGCTGCCAAAGACCTGGGACCGGTACCGGTTGCCTCTCCCGTTTTCTCCCGCCGTTGTTGTATACGGCCAGCCGCTGGTCATTACACCCCAGGAGTCCACCGAAGACGCGATAAAACGTCTTTCTGCAGTCATGGAAAAATTATACGACTTCTCAAATCACTGGTTCGAATTTACCGATATTGTGTCCTTTCTCGATGCCCATCCCAAACCGAAAATTTTGATCATCCAGCCGAGCAGGATCGGCGATGTTGTCTTTACACTGCCGTCGCTGGCTGCGATAAGAAAACGGTATCCGCATGCTTGGATAGGATGGGTGGTTGACGAGCGGTGTGCGTCGATCTTGGAGGGTAATCCGGATATAGATGAAATTATTGTTTTTGACCGTTCAAAACTCTCTGCCTTGTATCTGTGGCGATTTGCCCGTGAACTTCATGATCGCCGGATAGATCTCAGCATAGATTTTCATGGATTGTTAAAATCAGCAATGCATGTGCTGTTTGCAGGCGCTCGTTTCAAAATAGCCTCTGCCTCGACAAACGGTATGCGGGAACTCTCCTGGCTGTTTTCCCGCGAGATACAGCCCGCGCGCTTTCCGGCGCATTGCGTTGAGCGCCATCTGGCAGTTGCACACTATCTCGCATGCGATATCAGTATGCCGTCCTTTGCGCTTCCCGATAATCCACTGGAATCGGATCGCCTGGCCAGTCAACTGGGTGCATCGGGCATTGCGCTTGATAAACCTATTATTGTGGTCCATCCCGGTGGCGGCTGGCTGTCACGTCGCTGGTTTCCGGATCGTTTTGCCGGACTCATCAACCGGTTGCTTCGTGAAACCGGTGTGCAGGTGATTCTTGTCGGCGGCAAAGAAGGCGGCGCCGGTGAACAGGGGCTTAATGAGGTCATTGTGGGAATGGTAGAGTCACCCGGATTACTGGATTTGACGGGAAAATTGACTCTTAAGGGTTTAGCCGCTCTGCTTAAGCGGGCAACCGTTTTTGTCGGTAATGAAGCCGGTCCACTGCATATGGCTACCGCTGCAGGAACGCCTCTGGTTGCTATTATCGGACCGACAGATCCCGGACGTACTGGACCGTTTCGCGGTGCAACGATTGTTCGTCATCACGTTGAGTGTCAGCCCTGTCGCAACCGGTCGTGCAGAAATGTGCGATGTATGCAAATGATAACCGTCGATGAAGTTTTTCATGCAGTCGTAAAAAAATTACATGAACATACTAATCATTAAACCCAGCTCACTGGGTGACATTATTCAGGCTAATCCCACGATTGTCGCTCTCAAAAGAGCATTCCCATCGAGTCGAATATCATGGCTTGTTTTTGACCGGTGGGCTGAGATTATTTCTCTTTTCACTGATGTTGACGAATGTGTTATCTGGCGCCGGGATGGCGGCGTGAAAGAATATACGCGTGTGATACGCGAAGTCCGGCGGAAAAAATTCGATGTTGTTATCGATCTGCAAGGGCTATTGCGCAGCGCAATGATCGCGCGATTATCAGGTGCCAAAACGATGATAGGAGTGCCGGGAATGAAAGAGGGCAGTTGGCTGCTCATAAAGGAAGCTGCTCCCGCCTGGCGTTCCTTTAATGCAGTGTGGCGGTCATTAGAGACGGTTCGACACGTGCATGTTCCCGGCGAACCCTCGGTGCATGATGATGTAGCGGATGTTGATATGCATGATCTGAGAAAGATATTTCATCTTTCAGTGCCCGGAGCGGCCCGTGAGGAAGTATCTCGTCTCTTGCGAAAACATAAAGTGGGCAAACATGATGCTATCATCGCCATTGTGCCCACTGCCCGGGGTAAAGGGAAGCAATGGTCCGTACGGTCGTATAATCATTTTATAGAAATGATTCGCAAAAAACATCCTCTCATTAAGATAGTGCTACTTGATACTGTTCCATCAACGCTCACCTACGTACAATCTGACAATATCATAGATTTTGGCGGAAAACTTACCCTGCATCAGCTTGCCGCAGTACTGAGTCTGTGCAAAGTTGCTGTAGGTGCTGATACGGGGCCGATGCATCTGGCGGCTGCGCTGGGAACGCCGGTCGTGATGATGTTTGGTGGATCAGATTCCACCGAGACGGCGCCTGTCTCTCCGGTGGCGACGATATTAAAAAAAGAATTTTCCTGTGCGCCCTGCCGCGGCAAGACCGGCTGTGTCAAAAAAGTAAAAGATAAAAATGCAGGTGAAAAATATCCCTGTTTGGAAGCTATTTCCCCGGGAGAAGTTTTTAAAGCGGTTGAAAAATGGATTCAATAATATATTTTCACATGAACCAGTTAGGTGACTTGTTGTTTAGTCTTCCGGTCCTTGCGTCCGCCCGTAAACAGTGGCCGGAAAAAAGAATGATAAGTGTTGTTCGTCCTGCGCTGGCGCCGATTCTCAAAGCCAGTGGGCTGGTTGATGACATAGTGCTGCGCCCGCATGCCGGCATTGTCGCACCGGTGCGTTTGGTGGCAGATGTACGCAGACAACACATGCATATGGCAGTGCTCTTTTCGCAATCGCCGGCTTCTCTGATTACTGCTGTCATGTCGGCGATACCACGACGTGTTGGTTTCGGCTCAGCATCATTGAGTTTTCTTCTGACGGAAACCGTGGCAAGCAGTGGTGTTCCGTCGTTAGAAAACAATAAGAATCTGGGGATCAAGATTGGATTATCCGAAATAGCTGAAGACTATACGGGGCTCGTTGCTATTCCTGAAGTACAGAGAATTGAAACGCTTCGGTGGCTTGGAAAAATGTTTATCCCCACTAAACAGTTGATCCTGCTTTCACCCGGAGCAAGCCGCAGACGAAAAGACAAATGCTGGCCAGCCGACCGCTGGGCGACGCTTGCTGATCAATTAACCGGTTCCGGATGGCATCCGGTTTTTATCGGCGCGCCCAGTGAACGCGTGGAACTTGATGCGATTGTGCGACTGTGCGCGATCGGTGTACCCGTATTTTGCGCTGAAAAAGGAATTCTTTCACTCGTCTCGCTGATACGTCATGCGCGGGTATTTATCGGGATCGATTCAGGAGCCATGCACCTTGCGGCAAGTGGAGGAACTCCGGTGATTGCCTTGTTTGCCTCAACTGATCCCGTCCAGGTAGGTCCGCGCCCGCTTGCGAAGCATCAGATCATCCAGCGCGATACCATGGATTCCATTACTGTGGAGGATATTTGCAACGTCTTAAAAAATACCCGGGTTTGTTAACCGGGATACTTTTGTATGGAATACTTTTTTTCGTTGCGTTGCTGGCAAGCGTGGGATGTAGCGTCATGGGCTTACACAGCGCTGACGTAACAAAACTCGTTGTCACGTCCTTTTGGCCGTACATTGTCTGTGCGCAGGCAAAGATATTGACCGTCTATCTCGTGGTTGGTGCGTTGATAGGGTTATCGGCGGATCTTGTCAGTAAAAGTTTTCGCGTGCGATTTTCTGTTGCCGGTCCGTTATGGATTGAAAGTGTAACGGCATATTTTTTACTGGCCGGCATCCGCGCACATCCTCAGTTCTACTCGAGTGTATTGTATGACCGCAACGGTCTGTTGCGTCGGATCCAGGTCATGATCACACACACGCTTCCCGGCTGGTGTATTGTCGCCTGTGGTAGTATCCTTTTATTGATCTTCTGTGGTGCACTGCTACGCGCAGTGAGCAGGCGTCACACAGCTGGTGTCATTATAGGAGTGCTCATTGGAGCTCTCGTTCTGGGACGGGGAGTTATCACTGCCCGATTACTGGTCAAGTCGCATTCTCATGCGGCGAGCGTGATCCCCAATATTGTTTTGATTACCGTTGACTCTTTGAGAAATGATGCAATAGAAAAAACACGGCACATTAAAAATCTTGCCCGCGACGGTGTTATATTCCATCAGCATTACACGTCTCTTCCGTGCGCGTTTCCCGCTCTTGCATCGTTGTTGACCGGAAAACTTCCGGTAACCCACGGCATTCGCACTATGTACCCGTCTCAGGGAGACCGCAATCACGTATTAGGGAGTCTTCCGGACATTCTTCGTCGTCGGGGATACGTGACAACGGTCGTTAGCGACGGTGTCGGTGATGTGTTTTCCCGGTTTGCAGTCGGATTTGATACGGTCAAAGCTCCGCACGCCGATTATATTACTCTCATCAATGAGCGGTCACTCCAGACCCACTTCTTCCTGCTTCCTTTTTTGACCAATCCGTTGGGTAGGCTTGTATTCCCTGAATTACAAGAATGTCCCGCTAGCGGGGAACCGGTGCTTGTGGCAGACGAATCGATTTCATCGATTTCCGGTGCGGGGAACACGCCATTTTTCATGACGATCTTTTTTTCTTCTCTCCATGAACCGTACGCAATGGGTGATCCCTATTACCGGTCACACAGCTCTGCTGTGTATCAGGGGCGTTTTAAATATGACATGAGAGCGGTCCTGAGCAATTCGGACACTATAACCCCTGATGATATCCGTCAGATACGGGGGCTGTACTATGGCGCACTGGACGCTGTCGATGATGCTGTCGGGAACATAATCGACTATCTCAAGCGAAAAAAAATCTATGACAAGACCCTGATCATAATTACCGCCGATCATGGCGAGAATCTTTATGAAAATGACTGGTATATCGGCCACAGTCAGCACCTGCGGGGAAATCAGGTGCTCAATATCCCTCTGATAATAAAGTTTCCTAAATCTGTTCGACCCGGCAGCGTCACTAATACCCCTAAAAGTATCACTGCAGTAACGCGCGATATCGATATCATGCCGACACTGCTTGACTATCTTGGTATCCCTGGTCAACCGGGTATTGATGGGGCCAGTCTCATGACGTTGATTAACGGTACAAAAACCGACCTGCACCTGACGGCATTTTCAGAAACCGGCGCGTGGCTCAGCGGGTCGGACAACTCTTTTTATCAGAAACAACGGATCATGTATCCCGATCTTGCCTGCCTGTTGCAGGTCGATTTCACCGGTAATCTTGAAATTATTGTTAAAGACCACTATCGCGGTCTCATCAATACGGCCAAGCACCGGATGGTTGATGATGGACGGTACCGGCTCATATATGTGCCGACCCGACAGGGGATCATGTATGAGTTGTACGATCGTCAGACTGACCCTGCTTTTACCCGCAACATTGCGGCACTAGTGCCGGAGAAAACACAGGAATTAAAAAAGAAATTATTTGAATATATGGCCAAAGATGCCACCGTTGTTTTCAAAAATGGATTTGCGGTGTACCGACAATGAGAACGAAACGGTTTTTTACGGTCATCTGTGGATTTTCGATTGTCGTTGTGGGGGTATTCCTTATTGAGTACGTTATCCCCAACGACGGTCGCATTCCTGTGAAGACCCATGATGTTCGACCATGGGATTACAGGTTTCAAAAATGGTACGATTTTACTGATCAATTACCTCACGCTGTCATTTCAATGCCGGATCGACTAGAAACTCAAAAACTGCTTGCCCGTTATCATTTTAAACAAACCAATTCGTCCAATCATACCAGTCCGTTAAACATGCATGTTACACTGGGATGGTTTCCAATGAAAACAGTGCATCGAGATTGTATCGTTGCACCGGGAAGCATTGAATACCCGGAAATGACTCTTCCTGAACATGCCGTCCTGACATTTGATTACGGCATTGTCTCATCTATAAACCATCAACTTCTAGGGCCGGTAAATTTTAAAGTGGTGCTTAAAAGCCCTCACGGTTACGACCAGGTCGTTTTTGATAAAACAGTTCAACCGCTGATACCTTTTGAGTGGCAGTACACCGACAGTTTCTATAAAAATATATACAGGTACTTCCACCCCCGTATCGAAGACCGGGACAGTCGGTGGGAGAATGTTTCGATTGATCTTGAAGAGTATACCCGCGATCCGGTCAATATCACTTTCGTAGCTTCAGCCGCCGGTGAATCTCAGGTACTGGCTTTCTGGGGACAACCACGAATTGTTGTACCCGTAGCCCACCCTACAAAAAAGAATGTTTTGTTGATAGTCATTGATTCGATGAGAGGGGATCACCTCAACACTATGGTGTGCCCAAATCTTGTGCGATGGTCGCGAGACGGGGTGGTGTTTACCAATGCATTATCAAATGGAAATACGACAAAACTCTCAGTTTGCTCGTTTCTCACTTCACGGTATCCATTTGAAATGCCTGAAATGGCACAGCGGTACACGCTATCGAAGGCTGATAAGGATACCTATTACGCCCGTCATTTCCCAACCCTTCCCAGTGTATTAAAAAAACAAGGGTATCATACTGCTCAAATAGGTGCTGTGTCGCTCTTTTCTGATGATCACGGAGAGTCGGCTGACTTAGGATTTGATGAAAGCTGGAATCTCGAACAATCGGGATACAGCCCGCCTCAGGTGACCGAAACAGCCATCGACTGGCTTGAAAAACATGGACAGGAACCGTTCTTTATTATGCTCAACTATGAAGGTCCTGGCTGGTCGTATTGTCCTCCTTTAAAATATTTAGTGCGTTCGTTTGAGATGGGCGTGCCTTCCAAGGGTGGCTGGTGGGACGTAATCTACCGCGGGCAAATACTGTATCAGGATGCGTATCTGTCACGTCTGCGGCAATATCTTGTCCATCGCGGACTCAACAAGGATACACTTGTTATTGTCACTTCAGACCATGGCATAGCGATGCAATCACACATGTATGATTGGCCAACGAAATATGGTCCGTGGAAGAAGAAACGGGTCCTGTTTCATCGCAGCGCCATATCAATTACTCCCGATGATTTAAGCGTTCCTCTGATCATTATAGACCCGCATCATCCTTCTGCCGGCTCTCTGAGCAACGAGTCTGTTCAGTTGTTGGATGTAGCTCCGACCATTGTTTCGCTGTGCGGAACCACGCCTCCGGCCGATTTTCACGGTAACAGTTTAGTGCCGCTGTTGGCTGGCAAAACATTTAATGAAACAGTAAGTTTTCATCAGGGCTGGTCAAACTATGGTATCTATAGCGAACACCGCTATCTCTATATCCGCAACACCGCCCCGCTTGAGGGGCTCCCGCGTGAAACAATGATTCCTGAAGAGATGTACGATATCTCACTTGATTCGTGCTGTCTCAACAATCTGGCGGTAAAAGAGTCTGCACGATTGATCACCATGCGCCATCAGGTTCGCGCGTTTGTTCATCCAGCCCAGCAGATCCGCCTAGGCTTTTCCGGTGAAGCGTCCCGGCGTGCCCGACTATCTCTGACGGTGTATGACCCTCTACCGAGAACTTTTTCAGTTGTCTTGTCATCGAACGAGTATCGGACGTTTGATGTTGGTACCCTTCACAAAGCTGTGCTCAGCGGCACGATAAATGGTCGGGCCATCACTCCCGCGGATGTCATCGTCAGCAGGAGTGCGATCCCTCTTGAGACTGATCTTGCTCTTTCGACAGATGATCTGGATCTTGCCGGTGGGTGGCCGGAGCATTTTGTCTATCTGCCTCAACCCCGTGTTGTTGTTGGGATCATTGAAAAAGATGCTACTATTACAGATACAAAGAGAAACGGTTCACAACAATGTACAGCTATGCTGGAACAATGGGATTTAATTCATTAAATATACAATAGCACTGGATGTTTTGTACAATACATTTCTTTTTATTTAAAGCCATCGCGAGAAAAGATACGATTGAATAAAGATACTATGGATACACAATGCCAACGCTGATTTATATTCTCAATATTATTTTCGCAGTTACCATGCCGGTAACTCATATAGCCGGCTATGTTACGGGTTTTATAGCTTTGACTCTTTCATGGCAGTTCAGGCGGCAATTGATTCGTGAGCCGCTCATGATTTTGCTGTTTCTCCTCTTGGGATACGGCATTGTCCGAACCCTTTTTTC
>JBELAT010000038.1:0-15100 GCA_049508565.1 Endomicrobiales bacterium
TTGAGTTTTCTGGCGATGCCTACATGAGCGGCAAAAACTTCCTTTTGTACCGCGCGCGGTGATGTTTCAAAGTGGTAGTCAAGTCCAGTCTCACCAATCCCGACAACCTTATGATGAGAGCATGCCTGAGTAAGCGTGTCGAGTACGTTCGCATTTGCACTCGTGGCTTCCTGGGGATGAACACCTAAGACACAATAAATGTTCTCGTGGCTTACAGCGAAGTCGATAGTTTTCTGCCAGCTGTCTGGAACACAGCCGACTTCAATAATGGTGGTAATGCCGGCCTCGCGAGCGCGGGAAAGTGTTGCATCCCGGTCGGCATCAAATTTTTCGTCAAGAACATGGGCGTGAGTTTCTATCATTTCTTTACAGGATTAACTTTTTCTTGTATACGGGGAAATAAAATGCCGGGGTTTGTGATGACCGCGCCTGTTCGGACAAGCGTTCCAGCCGTTTCAGGAGAGGTAAAATGGTGTTGAGCTGCCGTGGCTACCGGTTCAGTCATGCCCAACGCTTCCCACACTTTTTGACAGACAGCCGGCATGAACGGCACCAGATAGATCGTAATAAGGGCTGAAGCCTGCAAGTACGAGTTCATGACAGAGCCAAGACGCTGGTTTGACTCCTTTGCCATTTTCCAGGGTGCGTCCTGTTCAATCTGCTGGTTGACCAGTGTAATGGCGCATTGGATGCGCTCAGTGACTTTATGAAAACCCAGTCCATCAAGAGACTCAGCAATATCGGCCAGTATCTTCTGGACACGAACGATCAAATCAGGTATATGTTCCGTTGCATGAAGTGAGGCATCTGCAGCGCCTGGAGGTGCTACGAGCTCCCCTGCGGGGACTGTCCCTTCGAAATATTTCTGTGTCATGGAAAGAGTCCGGGAGATAAGGTTCCCGAAATTGTTGGCCAGCTCGACATTATATTTGTCGGTAAGAGCTTGCCAGGATATATCTCCATCGCTCCCAAAGGGAAACAAAGAAACAGTCAAATAACGGGTTGCATCAACACCGAACTTTTCGATCAGTTGATCCGGTCGTATGACATTACCGATAGTTTTAGACATTTTGTTGCCGTCGACCGTAAAAAAACCGTGTGCAAAGATTTTTTTAGGAAGCGCAAGTCCCGCGGCCAGCAGCATTGCCGGCCAAATAACGCTGTGGAACCAGAGTATATCTTTGGCCATCAGGTGCAAATCAGCAGGCCACCATGTATTAAAATTAAGTGTCTGAGCTTTTTTATCACTTTTGTCACCAATGGTGGTGCTGCCATAGCCGATGGCGCTGATATAGTTAATGAGTGCGTCAACCCAGACATACACTGTTTGTTTCTTGTCAAATGGCAGAGCAATTCCCCAGGGAAGTGCGGCGCGCGAAATGCTGATATCTTCAAGACCAATTTTTAGTTTACCGAGAATCTCATTGCGACGCTCTCGCGGGAGAACGACAATATGCTGGGGATGGTTTTCATTCGACAGGATATCGATAAGCTGGTTCTGGAAGGCAGAGAGTTTGAAAAAATAGTTCTCTTCTTCATGATGGGCCGGCTTCATCTTGTGGTCCGGGCAACATCCGGTCTCATCAAGATCAGACTCAGAGATGAACTTCTCGCACCCCACACAGTACTGGCCTTTATAAAGGCTGTTATAAATAAATCCTTTTTCGTACAAGACGCTGAGAAATTTCTGGACTGCAGTTTCATGGCGCTGGTCTGTTGTCCGGATGAAATCACTGTTATCGATCGACAGGTTTTTCCACGCCAAGCGGAATCCTTCTACTATTCCATCACAGAATGTTTGCGGTTGCTGGTTGTTTTTTTGCGCTGCTTCACATATCTTGGCGCCGTGTTCATCGGTGCCGGTCAAAAAGAAAACATTTTTTCCGTTCAGCCGCTCCCAGCGGGCAAGGATATCGGTCGCAATGGTAGTATAGGCATGTCCCACGTGAGGATAGTCGTTGACGTAATAAATGGGAGTCGTCAGATACAGGGTATTCTTTTTCATTTTTTGTGATCCCGGTGTTTATGCCCGTGTGGGTGCGCGTGATGCCCGCCTGCCGGTTTTTGCGGGCGGGGGGGGTGAGCGTTTTGTTTGGCCGGCGCGGGTGCCGGTGCCGGCTGAGCAACAGGGGTACCCGGTTTGCGGGGGATAATGTTTGAAATATCTGCAAGAGCAATCGGTTTGGATTGCCCGTCATCGAAAGTGACCGTGACCTGTTCTTTAATGCAACTAACCGCGCTGACTGTACCTTGTCCGAGCGGTGTGGTGACAGTCGCGCCGTACGGAGGCAATTTCTTGTTTGTGTCCCGGTAAAAATTGTGTTCGTAGCCGATACAACACATCAGTCGTCCGCAGAGTCCGGAAAGTTTGGCGGTATTAAGTGATAAATCCTGTTCCTTGGCCATATCAATGGTTACCGATGAAAAATCTTTAAGAAAACTCTGGCAACACAGCTGACGCCCGCAGGTGCCGATCCCGCCGATCATTCGTGATTCATCACGGACGCCGATCTGGACCATCTGGATGCGCGTTTTGAGCATATGGCCGAGATCCTTGATGAGTTCCCGGAAATCAACGCGGGATTCCGCCGTGTAATAGACAAACAGCTTAGACCGGTCAAGGGTGAAATGAACGGTGGTGAGCTTCATGTCCAGTTCATGATCTTCTATTTTCGTTACAATTGTTTTGTGCGCCTGCTGTGCCTTTACTTCGTTGTCAACGACACGCTTTTTGTCGTCGGCGGTTAATTTGCGCAATATTTTTCCGATAGGCTCTTTTGTTTTTTCAATCATTTTTTCCCGTTCACAGATCATGCCAACTTCCTGGCCGTGCTCGGTTTCAACAACGACGCGCTCGCCAATGGCAAAATCGAGGTGCCCGGTTTCTGCGTATAATTTTTCTTTAATGCGGCGAACCATTACTCCGGCGACTATAGGCATATTACATTCCTCTCTGGTTTAGGTGAAGCAACAACGCATCAAGCGCCATCAGCGGATTGACATTTTTTTCGATCAATGTGCGGGTTGCGAGTATTTCTGCAACCATCGACGCAAACCGGCGCGGTTCACGGCGGAACTGTTGTTTGGCCTCTGCCAGTAACTGGTCGAGAAAAGCGTCAGAGGTCTTGGCATATTCCTGGCTTATTCTCAACAGCTCGGCCGTGGAGGCATCGGGCTGTATCAGGCGCGAAAGCAGTGACTGGTCAACGGACGATTTGTCGTTAACGAGGTTCATAGCGGCAGACAGCGATCCTTCCGATAATGCGGCTATCTCGTGCGCATCGTCATTGGACTGCTGTGCGTTAAGGATCAGCCAGGCAGCAATATCTTTTTCAGGTAAAGGACCGAACGGCACAACTTGAGTACGCGATACGATCGTTGCGGGAAGATTCTCTTTGTGCCGGGCCAGCAGGATGAGCATAGTCCATCGCGGTGGTTCTTCAAGGGTTTTAAGCAGGCAGTTGGCGGCATCAAGCGTTATTTTTTCTGCCGGGTCGATGACAAAAATTTTCCAGCGGCCTTCAGTCGGTTTCAGGCTGATCTCATGCTGTACAGCCCGGATGGTGTCGATCTTGATCGTCTTTTGTTTTTCAATTTCTTTATTATCCCGGCGAGCCTGCCACTCAAAATCGATGGTTTGCACATCAGGATGAGATCCTTGATCAATCTTCTGACACGACAGGCAGTGGTTGCAGGGCTGTATAAGTCCGGTTTCAGGATCATTACCGGATGTGGTCGGGCCGGTGGTGTTGGGATGGTGGCAGTTAAGGGTTTTTGCCAGTTCCATGGCCATTTTTTTCCGTCCGACCCCGTCAGGGCCTAAAAATAAATAAGCGTGGGGTATTTTTCCGGAGAGTATTTGGCCGGCAATGATTTCTTTTGCTTTTTTTTGGTTGATGACAGCTTTAAAGGACATAATTCGTTTTAAAGTGGATGTTCGTACGCACCGTTTCTATGATCTTTTCTTGAGTTTTCTGGATTGTTTTAGCAGTTTTGATGACCATAATGCGTTTCGGTTCTTTCCGGGCAGCCATGAGATATCCCTGACGGACTTTTTTGTGAAACGACAGACACTCCCGGTCAAGTCGGTCTCCGCCGTTCTTGACTGCCTTCGCCTTAGTGAGGCCTTTGGCGGGAGGGATATCCAAATAGATGGTAATGTCCGGTACATGGTTATCGGTGGCAATCTTGTTGAGAAGGCCTATAATGGAAATATCGAGCCCGCGCGCGTAACCCTGGTAGGCTACCGTAGCATCGGTAAACCGGTCGCATACAACGACCTTTCCCGCTGCCAGTGCGGGAAGGATAATATCGTGCATATGTTGTGCCCGGGCTGCTTCGTACAGAAAAAGTTCGGTAATCGGAGCGATAGTGTTCCGAGGATTGAGCAATATCTTGCGTATAGACTCGGCAATATATGTCCCGCCGGGTTCGCGGGTATGCACTGCTGCAATGCCCCTGTGTTTGAGCTGTTCATAAAACAAAAGCGATTGAGTGCTTTTCCCTGATCCTTCGCATCCTTCAAAAGTGATAAAGAGGTTTTTATTCATAATTCGATATGATTGTAACAAATGCGCATATTCGTGTCAAAAGAAATACTGATGCTCAAAAACAAAAAAACCTTGAAAAATAACTGGAATCCTGTTATAACTCAGGGGAGGAGAATAATAATTCCTGAAGGACCTTTATGAATAATACTCGCGGTACCGCTCTTGTCATTGCGTTGATCCTTTCGCTTGTTCTGACTATTATTGTTGCGGTCGGAACACAGCTTATGGTAACGTCCTTTAATAATGTCAAAAATCAACAGCATCTCAGCTCGGAAGTTGATAATGTGTCCCGCTCAGGATTAGTTGATGCCATGGCCTGGTTTAAGCGCCAGCCCGTTCAACCCGTGGCCAGCGGTGTGCCGTGCACGAAGTTCGCCTGGGCTGATGGCGCGTTTAATCCTCTCTACAGTACCAATACGGCGACCAGTGATACTATTGCGCAAAATATCGGTCTTGTTAAACAGATGCAACTCAGTGAAGACGGTCTGATATGGGGCCGGTACGAAGTATGGCGTCAGACAAATACAACCGTTGCTGCTTATAATCCCAATGCGGTGCATGATGTCTCAGGAGAAAAGCTGTTTGCCGGTCAACAGGATGGCAACGGATACGTATGGGATATTTCTAGCAGAGGGTATATCTACACTAATAGAAATCCGGCACTTCCTTATAATCAGGCTCCCAACCAGGTTATTGCAACATCTCTGGTATCTACTGAGTTGTTGAGGATATCATTAAATACTCAGGTTCCCTGTGCCTTTATTGTTTCTAATGGAGGGACTACATCAAATCCCACGGTTATCATCAACCAGAATGGACGCATTGAAGGGGGGACCTATGGATGCGGAAGGGCGAGCGGAAAACCGCCGAGTATTCAATCTGGCGGGTCAGTTACCGGAACGCTTGCCGCATCGAACTCGACCTCGACAATGTACAATGATCCTACTGTTTCCTATACGTTAGGCGTTTCGACGACACAACTCAAAATGTTGGCCGATTACGTGGTCCCTAATGTTGCCAGTCTACCGGCGCTACTTCCCAATATGGCGCTCATTTATATTAACGGCAATGCAGAATTTACCATCAATCAGCCGCTGGTTTCAAGTGGTATACTGTTTGTCCAGGGAAATCTGACGTTTGATGAAGGATCCAACAGCACCTTCAGCGGTCTCATCTATGTGACCGGAACGGCAACGATCAACGATCCCACCTATATCAGCGGGTGCGTAATCGCCTACGGTGGAATGACCCTTTCGAGTGCCAGCGCGACAGACGTTGCTGAAATACAATATGATTCCAATATTCTCACGATGGTAAGCCAGCAGATTTGTCAATATAGAGAAATGAAATCAACCTACCGAGTTTCCACGGGATTATCGGATATGAATTAAACGTGAGACGCGTGGGCAGGCGCTCGTGGTAGTGCGAAGAGGAGTATATGAAGTGAAGAAAAACAGCGGTCTTACTCTCGTTGAGGTCATGCTTGCCACGATCATTCTTGTTGTGGTTGGTGTTACGATCGTTGGTGTACAGACCTTTATGAGCAATCAAAAAGTGCGGATAGGTCAGCGGGTTTTTGCGACGCAGAAAACCATACAGATGATGGAGGAGATGCGTTCACTGGTCAACGGTTCTGAAACAATGGATATAAATGTTCTGGACGATTACGACGATGGTGCCACCTTTAATGCTGTTCTGACTACCAATAAAGCCGTTACCGATCCGACACAACCTACCAGCGGTAATACAGCGATTCCGGGAGGGTGGAAGTATCTGCGTCAAATATCTGTTGTTAATGTTCCCAACAATGCGTTCGCCCGTCAAGTGTATGTGCGTTTCTACCGGGTTTCGGCCAGCAGTCCTACTGTACCAGCCGAGGTCCTTTCAGAAACAACCAGTATCCTACAAACTATCCAATCGAGCTTTGTGCCGACCGTTGTCTATGATGTCTATATCATTGCTATAGAAAACGTGCCGGGCTGGTGGTCATCTTTGCCAACCATGGTGCCGATGTGCCAGTCCGTCATATCTGATTTACAAATGAGGAACCCGGGACTGACATTGCGGACACACTGGATATCCCGGCTGGCATATGGTCGAGATATGTATTATACGCCTTATTCAAATAATGCGACATATACCAATACAACCGCCATGCCATTGGTGTATTTTTATCCGGGACTCATGAGCCTCGCCGATGGTACCGATTACAATTTCTACGCTCCCGATCAGATTCAGGGGCGGGTTAATATCGATGGTGTTGTGGCCAATCCTAACGGGTACAGCGTATGCGATAAGATTAACCACGCCGTGCGGTATCCTGATGAAGTGCGTCTTTATAACTATTATGTTGCTCAGGCTGCAGCCAATAATCAACCTACTCCGGAGATCAGCCTGCGGATGCTTATGGAAGAGTTGAGTTCCAACCCCGGACCACTTAAAAACATTCTGCTGGTGAATTTGCATGGCGAGCTTTTACCCTTGCCACCGATGCGTAATTATGCCGACCCTGCTAAAGACCCGATCAACTATTTTAACACTCGTCTCGTAACGCATCCGGAACAATTGCAGTATGCGGCCGGCAGCAAGGTAAACCTGAGGGTGTATCCTTATACTACCGGGCCGTGCGGTGCCTGTGGTTCTTACTATAGTTGGTCGGGTAGCGCTCCTCCCGCTAGTCCTTTTATTGCTTCGAACCTTTTACTGACTACCACTAGTCAGTACATCAATTTTTGTTCTTCATCAGGAACGTTCCCGGTTGCCGGGGTGCCTGCCACTAAGTTTGCTGTAAAATGGACAGGGACGATCCATCCCAAATATACTGATACATATACGTTGAAGACGATAACTGATGATGGAGTAAGGGTCTATCTTGACGGAAGCCCGGTTGCTGTGATTAACGACTGGAATGATCATGCGGTTACTGCCGATTACTATACAGTCAATTTTAATGCGGGTGAATCTCATACTATTGAGATGGATTACTATCAAGATAGCGGTGCGTGCGCAGCACAGCTTTTTTGGTACAGTCAAAATTATCAGCCGACAGTACCTGTAGATTTTAATAGCATAGCTGTTGCAACGGTTTATCTTCCCAGCGATACGATAACAACGCCAAACATCACTGTTACAAAAATTGATGGAAGCGCAACCACCCGTTATCAAAGAGATACAGTTTTTAGTCTCACAGCCGGATCGGTATGTCTTGTCAGCTATCCTGCTGCCGGCGGGACGCTCTTTACCTTGTATGACACGCCGGTGTTTAATTCGACCTCAAGCATCAGTGGTGGATTAAGCGCCTCAAACAGACTGTACGGCCTTGAATATATTCCCTGTCCGGTCGATACCGGATTCGGTGATGACCTGACGATGTCGAGTGCCACAAAGAATACGGCCCGGTGGATTATCTCTTTTGCAGCCGGCGCCTTGTCTTCTACCATGCACACCATTCAGACACGCATCGGCAACAATCTTGCCAGCGGAACGACGTCGCAGTATAACAACCTCTCCCAAACCTATGTGTGGGTGGGCACATCCCCACCGGTTACCGAGCAGTATCAATTGATGGGTGATCCGCGCCATTGTCCGTATCTGGATGTTAAAAATGCCAATGGATATAACTGGTATTTCTGTTCGGTGCCCAATACGGTCAACAGTTATACCGGTTTTACGCAAACCGCTGATGGGTGGGGCGATGATGCTGCCAGCATTGACGTGCCGCGATTTTACCAGATTTACCGGCAAGGGTTGTTGAACACGCAGGCAATATGGTCGGCGATGAACGGGTTTAGTTATTATTATTTCGGTATGGGAGGAGAGTTTGGCAGTGATACTGACCCGTTACCCAATGCCATACCCTTTATCGCGCAGCCATGGAGTACTACTGCTAACACCAATTCAATTTTTGTTGATGAAATACTGCCGTACGGTCCAGCCCAAGATTATTGTTGCATAGTGGCTAACACGGCGAACTCATGGTATTCGAAGTACTGGCTTGGTGAATTATATCCCGATGACCAATATAGCGCATGGGTAAGCTCGGGCAACATTTCTACGGGTGTAGGAAATTATTATAGAACCAATAATACTACCTTTTCTGATTTTGACCGGAACTTAACGTCGCGAACAGTCACTAAAGGATGTTCATCATTTATTAACGGTGTACCATCCGGCGGGTCCGGCCCTTTTTGTCATAACCCGGGAACATATACAGGTAACCTTACCAACCTGGGATTGACTATATCTTCAGTGTTTAATTTTCCTCTTGTTACCACAATTTCTGCACCGCGGCCGTTTGTTCTTGATTTTGGAACCGGCAATCTTCCGCCCGAATGGAATAACTCGGTGTACTCAAACCAGCGGACGGTTACTTCCATTCCCGGGTCCACTCAGCAGATATACTATGACTCCAGTCTCGGGGGGTCGTACAATTCCAGTGCTGTCATTCAGAGCGTGTGCGGTAGCAGTACCTGTTTTTACGCGGTATCCGGACTTGCTACCGAAGCCGATTTCGGCACATTTCAAATGGGAAAATTTGTGTTTATGTCAATGTTGCAGGGATATCTTGAAGCGGGACTTTATACGGGACAGAATAAAATCTCTCAAGTTCCGACGATTACATTGACCAGCCCGCTTATCAGCAATACATTTTATAATGCAACCAGTATTAATATTGCGTGGACCACCCAGTGGCTTCGCTGGGATGGACAGCCATATACTACCGATTATCCCGGCAACTATTCTGAAACAACCACGCTCGGATATAGTGTAAAATATACTCCGGATCACGGGGTACACTGGTATTATTGCAGCGATAACAGTCCTGCGGTTGTGGGGCAAAAGGTTGCTGCATATATGATAACAGCAACTTCATACAGCTGGCCAGTTGCATCATTTGCTCGCGGAAGCTATATTATTAGTGTCGAATGTTATCGGCAGGGCATTGATCTTCATTACAGCTATGATCAAATTGAAATCTATCTCAACAATTAGTAACAGGGGAATGACCCTGACGGAGGTAATGTTGTCCGTTATCATCCTGTGCATCATTACGCCAGGACTGGTTATGCTCATGACTTCTATGACCAAGGGGTTCACGGGGTATGAGGCGGGTGTAAATCTCCGCCAGCTCAATCAAGTAGCGTTGAACCAGATGTATCTGAGGGTCGGGTCGAATAAACGGATATTTGGAAATAACACCAATGACATAGCGTACTTAAACAAAATTTCTCTGACAGGAAATCCCGCTCTCTTGACCGGCAGCCTTCTGCCAACAGTTGAAGATACCGGGACACTGACACCCGGTACCACCAATTTCCTTTCCTCGAGCGTTGGCAACAGTCTTTTTTTCGCCAACAATGATACATCCTTGGAAGTTCTTACCGGCACGAATACCACGCGGGTTGATATTTTTCGGTTCAACTATTACTATCTGACAAGTGTTAATCCCAAATCAATTTCAAGTGCTTCAAGTTACCGTCTAGTTCAATGGAGAAGCGTACAGTTTGCTGATTACGAAGAATTGGCGAATATTACCAATTTAACCCGTCAGTCAAACGTAATAAAAGCATTAGGCAGCTCTAAGATCACTTATGCCTGGGATTACGATAACACAAACGCATCGTCCGCATTTTACACATTGTCATCGACAACCGGACTGATAACTGCTTCTCCATCTCTTATGCTCCCGCAGTATGAATGTAATGTCCTGACAACTCTTATTACCAATCTCATACTCGGCGGGTATGGCTACGGTGTATCTGCTAACAGTGCTGGCTGGGCTCAGGCCCCGAAGACGGTGCCGTTATATGCCACAGCCAGTTCAGCATTCCCGAGCGGGTTTGAGGTGGCGGTGTGCGGTAATTCTGCCGGAAGACAGGTATTGTTGCGCTGTGTATTAGTTGCCCAAGGGTCAATGCCTGATATTGTTGCGGACGATATGCAAGTAGTAGCCACCTGTCGAGACCTCTGGTAAATCATGGCCTGTGTACTATTTCCCTTTGTTTGATGCCCTGCCCAATCAAAAAATTTTAAAACTTACGGTTTGCGAGATTAAGAGATTAACGAGATTAACGCAACTTGCAAACTCATTCGATTTTAGCTATTATTATCAGACCGGTTTATGTTGTCTGACAGTAATTCACTCATAGTTTTGGTTTTACGTCACAAATTGAAAATATCAATTTATTTTTGTACACCCCCACTCGTTATTAAAGTGTGTGCATGAATTATTTAATTCTTGGTTGGATGGGGCTGTAGCTCAGCTGGGAGAGCGCCTGCATGGCATGCAGGAGGCCAGGGGTTCGATCCCCCTCAGCTCCACTTATCAGATGTAAATCAGTGTTGAAGACAGGGAGAAACTTCAGAGAGCACAGGTTGCTCTCTTTTTTTGTGAATATTCATTAGTGTTTGTGGTATGTGAGAATAACCGGTTCCGATAATAAAAATAAGGAAAAGAATATGGGCAGACTGAGCATCATTGCAGGAGAAGCGCGCGGACGAGCGTTGAAAAGCCTGCCACTCGATGATTTGTCCGTGAGGCCGATCTTGGCACGGATCAAAAAGTCCTTATTTGATATTCTTTCGCCCCGCATTGGCGGGTCTCGGTTTCTGGATTTGTATGCGGGAACGGGTGCGGTGGGGCACGAAGCGCTTTCACGGGGAGCGGCAAGTGTTGTATTTGTCGAATCAGATAAACGCTCGCAAGAGTTGATAACTGCTAATGCTGTTATGCTCGGCTGGATGGACCGGTGCCGGATTGTGAAAGTTGACATTGTTCAGGGGTTGGGTAGTGTGATGGGCGGGCCGTTTGATATAATCTTCATGGGCCCGCCGTATAAAGATGCGCATAAAAAGCCGTTGTCATTGACAGGTATTACGCTGCGCAATGTGTGTGAGAGCCGGTTGTTGTCACCGAACGGATGGATACTCAGCCAGCGTCATGAGAAGGAGCCGGTAGTCATTCCTGAGGGACTCGAACAGTTCCGTATAGAGAAGTATGGTGATACAGTGGTAGCTTTCTACCGGATACCATCACCTCATTGAGCGCTGTTTTTCATATCAATTAATAGTTGTATGGTAAGATATATCGAAAAACCAGACGGCAGATGTCGGATACCGCCAATCGAAACAGAATACTTACAACACTTTTCGCGTTTCAAGGCTAAACAATAACTATGTTGAAAAAATTAATTTTTGATATTTCTGATTTTTTCAGTCCGGGAACAGATATCAGCTATTCACGGATCAATGCCTACGAATTTTGTCCCGTAAAATATCGGACGATCTATTGCGACAAAAAATATGTTCCTCCGACGCCGGCGATCTCGCTCGGACAGACGATTCATAAGACGCTTGAACAGTATTGCCAGAAAAAAGGCACAACTCTTGAACAGCTCATCGAAGCCTACGATCTGTGCTGGGTAAATGAAGGGTTTTCAACTCCTCAACAGACACTGGAGTTTTATGAAAAGGGCCAGCACATGTTGGAACGATATTTTGAAACAAACCACGAGTCCCCTTCCGAGATAGTTTTTCTGGAAAAACATTTCGGGTTTAATCTGGGTCGCAACAAGCTCATGGGCATTATCGACCGGGTTGACAAATATCCTGATGGCACGTACGAGGTCATTGATTACAAAACGCATAGTGAACTATGGGATCAGTCGAGAGTTGATGCCGACCTGCAACTGAGTATTTATGCCATGGCGTTTAATGAGCTCTTCGGGTTCATGCCGCACCGGCTGATGTATTACTTTCTGGCACATGACGTGAAACGCTTTACGACAAGAACCGAGCAACAGATTGATGCAGCAAGAACACGTGTCGATACTGTCGCCCGCTTGATTGTTCATGAAGATTTTACGCCGAAAACTGAAAACTGTTACCGATGCGATTTTAGAAAAACATGCAGATACTTTAAACCGGGAGATACTACCCATGGGAAAAAATAAAAATATTACGGTCATTAAATTCGGCGGAAGTTTAAGTAAAAATCCTCAGGCCAGGAAAAAGTTTATCAAAGAGCTGGCGATGCTGGTAAAAAAAGAAGCAGTTGTGTTGATCCATGGCGGAGGGCCTGAGATAAACGCGTGGCTGGGCAAGCTGGGCATTGCCAGCCGGTTCACCGACGGTTACAGGGTTACTGACGCGGCAACACTGGAAGTGGTAGAAATGGTCTTGAGTGGTAAGGTCAATAAAGAATTTGTCAATGATCTTCGCAAACATGGTGTTGCATCCTGCGGTATTTCAGGTAAAGATGCGGGGCTTGCCTTGTGTAAGCGATTGCCAAAATATGGTTTTGTCGGTGAACCGATAAAGATTAATACAAAATTAATTTCTACGCTCCTATCTGCCGGTTATGTGCCAGTATTATCTTCGCTGGGATATGATGCCAAGGGATCGACACTCAATGTCAATGCGGATTCTCTGGCCATGGCTGTTGCTGTGGCACTGCATGCCTCCCGTCTCATTCTTCTGACAGATGTCCGGGGTGTACTTGATGAACAACACCGGACAATACCACTTATCCGTACTGTCGATATCGCGGGACTTCTGCGTCGCAAGGTGGTATCCGGTGGCATGATTCCAAAGCTCAAGGCGAGTGCCGCATCAGTACGCCGCGGTGTGCGTGAGGTCATTATAGCCGATGGTGCAGGAAGTCTGCAGCACCTGTGCGGGACAGTAATCAAGTAACGATTGTTAAACAGAATATACGGTGTTATCGTCACTGGCGAGGGTTGTTCGTCTAGGTAAGGAAAGGAAATCTTCATGGATATTAAAAAAGCTGATACAACATATATTATGCAAACATACCGGCGCAACAACGTGGTGTTTGTGCGGGGTAAAGGACAGTATCTCTGGGATTCCACAGGAAAAAAGTATCTCGACTTCTTTGCCGGTATCAGTGTCTGTAATGCCGGCCACTGCAATCCGTCTGTTGTTGCTGCGGCGCAGAAACAATTATCTACCCTGATGCATACGTCCAATCTGTATTATACTGAACCCCCGGTCAATGTTGCCAGAGAGCTTATTGCCCGGTCTTTTCCGGGGAAAGTGTTTTTTTCAAATTCCGGGGCGGAAGCCAACGAATGTGCTATTAAGCTGGCCAGAAAATGGGGTGAACCTTTAGGTAAATATGAGATAATCACCTTTAAAAACTCTTTTCATGGCAGGACGATTGCAACATTGTCTGCCACTGGGCAGAAGAAGTTTCATGAGCATTTCAAACCGCTTCTTGCCGGTTTCAAACATGCCGAGTTCAATAGTATCAGTTCTGTGTTAAAAAGTATCACACAAAAAACAGCAGCGATTCTTATTGAGCCGATACAGGGCGAGGGCGGTATTACTGTTGCGGACGGCGCCTTCCTCAAAGAGCTCCGGAAGATATGTGACAAAAAGAAAATACTTCTGATGTTCGATGAAGTTCAGACCGGCATGGGTAGAACCGGAACGCTGTTCGCATGGCAGTCCTTTGGCGTACGGCCTGATGTTTTTACCCTGGCAAAAAGCGTTGCCGGCGGGCTTCCCTTTGGAGCCACAGTTGTTGCCCGAGCGTATGCCGACACATTTGTGTATGGCGATCACGGATCAACGTTCGGGGGAAACCTGGTGTCGTGCGCGGCAGCACTAGCCATGCTGAAATTCCTGACTCCTGATATGCTTAAACAGGCGCGGGCAACAGGAGCGTACCTCTTTAAACAACTTGGCGAGCTTAAAAAGAGATATTCGTGCATCAAAGAGGTGAGGGGCAGAGGTCTTATGGTCGGAATCGAACTTGATTTCGCCGGAAGAGATGTGGTACAATTCTGTCAGGATAACGGTCTTATCATCAACTGTACGCAGGATAGAGTCTTAAGGTTCCTGCCGCCGCTGGTGATTTCTATCAATGATGTACATACACTTATTGATACATTAGAGGGAGCATTGATATGGGAACAATCAAAAAAATAGTTGTTGCGTATTCGGGAGGACTCGATACGTCCATTATTCTGCGATGGTTGAAAGAAACATATCACGCGGAGATTATTGCCTGTGCCGTTGATGTGGGACAGGGAAAAGAGCTTGTATCTCTCAAGAAAAAAGCGCTGAGAACCGGTGCATCAAAATGCTATATTATTGACGCTAAAAAAGAATTCGTCTCTGACTACATTTTTCCCGCCCTTCGCGCAGGGGCGGTATATGAAGGACAGTATCTGCTGGGAACTTCGCTTGCCCGGCCGGTGATCGCCAAGAAGATTGTCGATATTGCACGTGCCGAAAAAGCCGATGCGGTCGCTCATGGCGCAACAGGTAAAGGTAATGATCAGGTACGATTTGAACTGGCGTTCAAGGCACTTATGCCGGAACTCAAAATCATCGCTCCTTGGCGTGAGTGGGAAATAAAATCGCGTGAAGATGCTATTGAATACGCCCGGAAATACGGTATTGATATCCCGGTAACTAAAGAAAAGCCGTATTCATCCGATGCCAATCTCTGGCACATATCGTATGAGGGCGGAATTCTTGAAGATACAGCATCTGCATACGATGAATCAATGTTTCAGATGACG
>JBELAT010000039.1:0-14801 GCA_049508565.1 Endomicrobiales bacterium
TGCGTCCAGCTCCATGCGAATTCTTACCGAGTCGACATACTTCTTGAGCATACCCGCTACGCGCAGCACCCCTGGCTTATTGAATCGTTGGGCATATTGATCGAGAATAGAAAGATTTACCATTTCGAGATTTTGAAGCCGCATTTCCTCTAAGGAATTTGGTAGCTTCAACCCCGTTGAAATAGAAATAATCGAGCAAAGCTTTCTCTGGAGAAGCAAAGAATCCAGTCTGCTTATTGACGGTCACCGATTTGTATCCCCAAAAAAGAGACTGTTTAATATGCCGGTATTCAAAAACACCGGCCTGAGAAACAAATAGACCCGGCCGTTTTGTGGTCAGTGAAGTATATTTCGCAACCGCCTCTGGAATCAAACCGTGATATTCTAACGCCTTCTCTAAACTAATATACGATGGCTTCTTTACTATAGAGGCAAGGTAGGGCTCATAAATCTCAATTTTCCTGTAAGGCTCTGAAATGAGATACACACCCCTTCTAACTTGAATGAGCTTTCCAGATGTGACCCACCGGCTGATTTGAACCTTGTTTGCATTAGGGTTTGATGTACCCGAAAGCAAAAATTCGGTATGCGGCTAGAATGTCCTCACCACTTAACATAAAATGCAATGAGGTTTTTTTATTAAAAGCGATCTAGTCAGTGAAACAAGGAACCAGGCAACTTTATTTCATTAATGAATGTGTAATAATACTAGTAATTAAATTAAAAGCAGAGGCAGAGGAATAGAAATTAAATGGGGGAGCGTATGCTCTGGACAATTGCTGTTGTGTTGATCATTTTATGGATAGTGGGGTTGGTCAGCTCCTACACCATGGGAGGATTTATTCACATTTTACTCATTGTGGCGGTGGTTATGATACTCATTCGCATCATACAGGGCCGCAAAGTGTTATAAAAAAGAAAACAATCATCTATTAGATACCATATTATGCACATCTTTATACTGTCTCACCATCCTACAAAGGATGCATCTAACACCGTGTGATACATGGTATCAACTCACTAGGTGCTAACCGCTAAGGGGGATTTTGTGTTAACGCAGTTTCTTGAGAAGACGCTACAGGGCGTCAGGGCGCGTTTCGACAAGGTGCTGCCAATAAAGAAAATAATTGATGAGCAGCCCCTCAGGGCTGAACTTTTCAGTATAGACCAGTTTGAAGTATATGCAAAAACTCTAGCCGAAAAACATGCGGTCAGTTTTAAGAAAGCTCGGGATAAACTCCTGGCGCGGTTAAAAGAAAATGAAGAAATACTGCTACAGACAAACGAATTGCTCAATGAAGCCGGAAAAAGCAAAGAAAGAATTTCTCCCGCAGGGGAATGGTTGTTGGACAATTACTATCTTATTGAAGAACAAATACGCCTGGCGCAGAAATACCTGCCAAAAGTATACAGCCGTCAACTACCCAATTTAACTCAGGGACCGCTTGCCGGATATCCGCGGGTATATGATATTGCCATGGAAGTAGTATCTCATGGTGATGGCCGGCTGGACATTAAAGGTCTTACCAGTTTTGTGTCCTCCTATCAAACTATAAAACGTTTAAAGCTGGGTGAACTGTGGGCTATTCCCATAATGCTACGGCTCGCTTTGATTGAAAACCTGAGACGCGTTTCTTTTCGAATGATCCTGACACACATTGATAAGGAAAAAGCCGGGTATTGGGCTGGCAGGATACTTGAAGTATCAGCCAAGGACACTAATGATGTTGTCCTTGAGATCGCGGCAATGTCAAAGGGTGATTTACGGTTATCAGACTCTTTTGTCGCTGAATTTGTCAGGCGCCTTCACGGTCAAAGCTCTACGCTTAACCTTCCGCTGAGCTGGCTGGAAAAGAAACTTTCCGAACAGGGAGAAACCATTGACCGGCTTATACAATCGACCAACCAGCAACAAGCTACTAATCAGGTTTCAATTGCAAATACTATTGAGAGTCTGCGCCTCCTTGAAGCGACGAATTGGCATGATTTTGTTGAGGAAGTAAGCGTTGTCGAAAATATTTTAAAACAGGATCCATCCGGTGACTACCGGAACATGTCTTTTGATACGCGCGACCGCTATCGCCATGTTATCGAGAAAATATCACTCGCGAGCACCGATACAGAAGATGCAGTCGCGTTGCGGGTTGTGCGCCTGGCGGCAGACGCACAGTCATTGTCCGGTCGTCAAGACGTCACGGCACATGTAGGGTATTATCTTATCGACAATGGGTTACGACACGTTTACCATTCGCTTGGTCTGCGCGTACCGTTCGGTGCATATATACAGACAAAGAAAATAGTGCTTCCGCTAAGCGTATATATCAGCTCAATTGTTCTTCTTACCGGGGCTTTTGCGTGGCTGGTTCTGTTATTGACACGACAGGAGATATTGCCATTGTGGTCATGGCGTGCCGCATGCCTAATCCCGCTTCTTGTTGTAACCAGCCAGACAGCGGTTTCTCTGGTGAACTGGGTTTCAACCATCATCGTTAAACCGAAAAAGCTGCCCCGCATGGATTTTTCCAAAGGGATTCCCGCACACGCTCATACGCTGGTCGTTATTCCCGTCATTCTCACCGGCGAAAGTGCCGTTGAATCGCTCATTGAAAATATCGAAGTGCGTTATCTTGCAAATACAGATGATAATGTTGATTTTGCATTGTTAACCGATTTCACTGATGCACAAAAAGAGACGATGCCTGATGATGACGTATTTCTTGCTCAGGCGTGTGCGGGCATAGAAAATCTTAATAATAAATACCGACACCATAAGGAATACATATTTTATCTTTTTCACCGGCGCCGCACGTGGAACGCACAGGAAAGAATATGGATGGGCTATGAACGTAAAAGAGGTAAACTTTCGGATTTAAATTCTGTATTGCGCGGGGGAGGAAAAGGGGCGTACAGCGTTATAATCGGCGATCCCGAGCGACTTCAGGACGTAAAATATGTCATAACCCTTGATGCGGACACCCGAATGCCGCGCAATGTAGCACGGGATCTGGCGTCGATCATTGCTCATCCCTTGAATCAGCCGGTCTATGATGAGCAAAAAAAACGCATTACGGCGGGGTACGGTATCTTGCAACCGCGGGTGGAAGCCAGCTATCCCGGTGAGAATCCTTCTTTGTTTGTCAAAGTCTTCGGCGGTGAAACCGGGATCGATCCGTACACAAAAGCCGTTTCGGATGTGTATCAGGACCTGTTTGATGAGGGATCTTTTATTGGTAAGGGACTGTACGATGTTGACGCTTTTGAAAAAACTCTTAAAGAACGCTTCCCGGAAAATCTTATATTGAGCCATGATTTATTAGAAGGATGCTATGCCCGCTCCGCTCTGGTTAGCGATGTTCAGTTGTATGAGGAATATCCAACGAACTATCTTAAAGATATAAGCCGAAGGCATCGCTGGATCCGCGGTGACTGGCAGATCGTGCGCTGGTTGTTTTCTTCTGTCCCCGGGTTCGAGCACACAAAAGTTAAAAATCCTCTCTCTGTTCTGTCGCAATGGAAAATATTCGATAACCTGAGGCGTAGCCTTGTCCCTGCATCGACTGCTGTGCTGTTTCTGGGAGGATGGCTTTTATTTAGACCTTCATGGTCATGGACGGTCCTGATTATTGGCCTCTGCGGGTTGCCCCTGATGGGTATGCCATTGATGGGAATCATTAAAACACCGGAAGGAATTTCCTTGCGTTCGCATGTTCATTCTGTGTTCTCTTCCTTGGTCATCTATATCATTCAATTTAGTTTCTCCCTGGTATTTGTCATATATGAAGCGTATGTCAGCGCAGGCGCAATAGTGACCACCATGTGGCGGACAGTCATTTCGCGCAGGCATTTACTGGAATGGACGTCCATTAATACGGAGCTGTCTGCTGAGAAATCTGTTTCCTATTTTTTTAAGAGGATGTTTGTCGCTCCCGGCATTGTTGTACTTTATGTAGCGCTTGTTTTAGTTCCGCTCGACCTACCTGCGACCCTGTTATTGTGCGCATGGTTATTTTCTCCCGCAATCGCCTGGTTCATCAGCAAACCCCATCTCTCCCGCCGCGTCATTTTGTCCGAACAACAGGTCAATTTTCTCAGAATCTCAGCGCGCAAGACATGGCATTTCTTTGAAACCTTTGTTACCGGGCGGGATAACTGGTTGCCGCCGGATAATTATCAGGAGGAGACTCTTTCTACCGTTGCCCACCGGACATCGCCTACCAATATCGGACTGTCACTTTTATCGAATCTGGCAGCGTATGATTTCGGGTACGTATCTATGGGTACACTGTTTCATCGCACCAAAGAAACTCTCAACACCATGAACGGCATGTTAAAATTCAAAGGACATTTTTATAACTGGTATGACACGGAGACGTTAAAACCCCTAGAACCATTGTATATTTCTTCGGTTGACAGCGGAAACCTTGTCGGACATTTGTTGGTACTGCGTTCGGGCTTGATGGAAATGAAGAACAATAAAATGCTGTCGGTCAAAATATTTGACGGTCTTGCCGATACCGTGGCCGTTATGGATGAAAACATCAAAATGAGCGAAAAACCAAAAACAGATGATCCGCCGGGAACACAGCACCATCTTCTGGAACATATAAAACAAATAAAGGAAAATATCGTCTCACCGCCGTCGACCCTTTCGGCAATTCACGCACTTTTACTTCAATTATCAACGGATATCGCAAAGGTTTTACCGGGTCTCGAACAAAAAGAATGGAAGAAACATAAGCTATGGGTGCGGGTTTTTGAAAAACAGTGTTATGATTATCTGGAGGATATGTCTTTTATGACGCCCTGGGTTTTACTGGCTCCCGAAATTCCCGGTATGTGGGATCAGGGCGATGCGCAGCAAAAACAGCGACTTGCCTTACTGCGCACACAATGGATGAGTCTCGACGAAATTCCTTGTCTCGGTGAGGTTGCCTTACTGGAACGCACGCTTCTTCCCCTGATCGATGATATACTTGCAAACAATGAGTCTCCCGCCGACGGTTCGACAAAGGCTAAAGAATGGTTCTTGCAACTTAAAATCGCCATCAAGCAGGCCAGTTCCCGGTCGAGTGAGCGGATTTTTGAGTTCGATGCCTTAGCGTTACGCTGTAGCGAGCTATCCGTCGTCGATTATGAATTCCTTTATAATAAAGTAACACGCTTATTTTCGATCGGATACAACGTCAGCGAACATACATCCGATCCAGGCTGCTATGATCTTCTGGCCTCTGAAGCCCGGCTGTGCAGTTTTGTTGCCATTGCCCAGGGGCGGGTTCCTCAGGAACACTGGTTTATGCTTGGCAGGACTCTTTCCCGGTATGGCGGCGACCCGGTCCTTGTATCGTGGGGTGGGTCAATGTTTGAATACCTTATGCCCTTGTTAATAATGCCTACCTATGACGGGACTCTGCTCGATAGGACGTACACGGCAATGATCGGACACCAAATCGACTATGCTATGCGCAATAACATACCCTGGGGTATATCCGAATCCGGTTATAATAAGATTGATGCGGCAATGATATATCAGTATCACTCGTTTGGTGTTCCGGAAATAGGCTTTAAACGCGGGTTGTCCGAGGATCTGGTTGTAGCACCCTATGCGACGGCACTGGCGCTTATGGTGGAACCGGAGAAAGCGTGTGATAACCTGGATCATTTACGTGCCAGTGGTTTCTCGGGAGAATACGGCTTTTACGAAGCGATAGATTATACGCCCTCACGGCTTGCTCCGGATGAAACATACGCCGTGATTAAATCATATATGGCCCATCATCAGGCTATGAGTTTATTGGCGTTTGCCTACACGATTCTCGGCAAGCCTATGCAACGACGGTTCCTGGCAGATCCGAGTTTTAAGGCAACCGAACTTCTTCTTCAGGAACGGGTTCCCAAAGAGGTAACCTACCTGTATGATGTCGAAGTTACCGGTCTGCTGAGAAAGGTTGAGGAACGGGAAGCGCTTCTGCGCGTTTTTACCAATCCCGATACCCCGATACCAGAAACCCACCTGCTATCTAACGGTGCATACAGCGTTATGGTAAACAATGCCGGCGGAGGGTACAGCCGCTGGAAAAATATCGCCGTCACGAGGTGGCATGAAGACGCGGCACTGGACAATGAAGGGACGTACATCTATCTGCGTGATATAAAAACGGGCGATTTCTGGTCTTCGGCATACCAGCCGACACTCAAGAAAGCAAGAAATTATGAGGCAGTATTTTCACAGTCGCGGGCTGAATACAAACGGCGGGACCATTTAATAGATACACATACAGAAATAGCGGTTTCACCCGAAGATGATATTGAGTTGCGCAGAGTAAATATTACCAACCGGTCCCCTTTTACGCGCACTATCGAACTTACCAGTTACGCCGAGGTTGTTGTAAACAGTTCAGCGGCAGACCAGGCACACAGAACCTTTAGTAACCTGTTTATTGAAACGGAAATAATCAGGTCGCACCAAGCCATCATCTGCACCCGGCGACCGCGGTCAGATAAAGATATATTTCCCCTGATGCTGCATTTTGTGGCAGTTCACGGCAACTCAACGATCGGCGCATCATATGAAACCGACCGGAGTAAATTTATTGGCAGATGCAATACACTTGCCACCCCCGCTGCCATGCATGAAAACGGTATTCTTTCAGACAGCGAAGGCCCGGTTCTTGACCCGATTGTCTCCATCCGCTGTATGATAATGCTGGAACCCGAAGAATCCGCGACAATCGATTATGTCACCGGCATATGTGACAATAGGCAATCCGCTCAACGATTGATGGAAAAGTATCGGGACCGTAATCTTGCCGACAGAGTTTTCGATCTTGCCTGGACACATGGTCAGGTAATGTTACAACAGATAAATGCGACAGAGTCCGCCGCTCAGCTCTACGGCCGCCTTGCAAGCTCAATTGTGTATGCCAACCCCGCATGGAGAGCCAATACCAGTATCTTACGGCGCAATTTCAGGGGGCAGCCGGATCTGTGGGGATATAGCATTTCGGGTGACCTGCCGATCATTCTCGTGCGCATAGAAGACCCGTCGAATATCGAACTTATAGATAGTGTTGTGCAGGCGCATTCCTATTGGCGCTTGAAAGGTCTACCGGTGGACATGGTCATCTGGAATGAGGATCATTCGATCTACCGCGATACGCTCAGTGAACGTATAAACGGTTTGATCTCTTCTAACGCCGGATCGCCTTCAAGCGTGCCGGGAGGGATATTCTTGCGGCGCTCAGATCAGATTTCAGAAGAAGACAAAACACTTATCCAAACCGTTGCACGAATAATTATCACCGATAAAGGCGGAACGCTGGCCGAGCAGATCGAACGCATTGCCCAGCCGAAGACACAACGGCCGTTGCTTGTAGCGGCGAAAAAAGGTGGTCAACAGAACGAGGATGCCCAGAGTGCGAAACATTCCGACCTGGTTTTCTTCAATGGGCGAGGTGGATTTACCCAGGATGGACGAGAATACGTGATAACCACTGGCCACTTAAAATCAACACCTGCGCCCTGGGTAAACGTATTAGCCAACAGGCATTTCGGTACGGTAATCTCTGAAAGCGGCAGCGCCTATACCTGGAGCGAAAACGCGCACGAGTTCCGTTTAACGCCCTGGAAGAACGATCCGGTCACGGATGCCGCAGGAGAAGCCATATATATCCGTGATGAAGAAACAGTTCGATTTTGGTCACCAACGCCACTACCCTCGATGGGCAAGACACGGTATGTGTCGCGTCACGGTTTCGGGTATAGTATTTTTGAGCATGTTGAAAACGGCATCAAATCGGAACTTACCGTCTTCGTTTCACTTGAGCACCCGGTGAAATTTTCTATTTTAAAGATTAAAAATGTTTCCGGTCGGAGACGGAGTCTGTCCGCGACGGCATATAATGAGTTGGTCATGGGAACGCTCAGAGAAAAATATCACATGCACATCGTTACCGAAGTTGATCCGAAAAGCGGTGCTTTACTGGCCTATAATCATTACAATAAGGAGTTTCCCAACAGAATTGTTTTCCTTGATTGTAGCGAGACACCTCGTTTTGTAAGCGGTGACCGCAACGAGTTCCTGGGAAGAAACAGTACGATGTCGGCGCCCGCCGTGATGCAGAGAGACAGGCTTTCCGGTCGAACTGGTGCAGGATTAGACCCGTGCGCATGCCTGCAGGTGAAGATTGAGTTGGCCGCAAACGACGAAAAAGAGATTGTTTTTATCTTTGGTGCGGGGAAAAGCCTCGATGAAACGCGCAGTATCCTGCAGCGTTTTAACGGCATTGCGTCAGTCAGCCAGGAACTTCACACTATCTGGGAATACTGGAAACGCACTCTGGGCACCGTGTATATCGAAACACCTGATACATCGATAAATTTCCTCGTCAACGGCTGGTTGCATTATCAGACGATCGGTTGCCGACTGTGGGGGCGCAGCGGCTACTATCAGTCCGGCGGAGCATACGGTTTCCGCGACCAGTTGCAGGACGTCATGTCACTTATGCATTGCCATCCTGAAATGGTAAGGGAACAATTACTGTTCTTTGCCGCTCACCAGTTTATCGAAGGAGATGTTCAGCACTGGTGGCATCCTCCGTCAGGGCGCGGGGTACGCACTCATTGCTCGGATGACTATTTATGGCTTGCCCTGGTTACCTGTCGTTATGTGGAGCAAATCGGTGACACCGGGATTCTCAATGAGTCAATACGTTTTCTCGAAGGCCCCGCGGTAACTGCTGGAGAAGAATCATATTATGATATGCCCGTGATATCAGGAGTATCAGCAACATTGTATGAACATTGTGTTGCGGCAGTAGAACGAGGACTGACATTTGGCGTTCACGGCCTTCCTTTAATGGGAAGCGGTGATTGGAATGATGGAATGAACATGGTTGGCCATGAAGGAAAAGGAGAAAGCGTCTGGTTGGCCTTCTTTCTGTGTCACGTACTTACATCGATGTCAGCTCTTGCCGCACGCCATGGCGATAAAAAGTTCTCAGACAAGTGCCTTCAAGAGTCTGAGAAACTATCACGAAACATCGACGCCAATGCCTGGGATGGGCAATGGTACCGGCGGGCTTATTTTGATAACGGAGAGGTCCTTGGATCTTCTTTAAACAGTGAATGCCGTATCGATTCGCTCCCTCAGTCATGGGCGGTCATTGCAGGGGTTACTGACAATCAGAGAGCAAAAACGGCGATGGATCAGCTTGACCATTTCCTTGTCGACAGGAATAATTCATTAATAAAACTTTTCGCGCCACCCTTTGATACTTGCGCATGCAATCCGGGATACATAAAAGGCTATGTCCCCGGCGTACGGGAGAACGGCGGCCAGTATACGCATGCCGCCGTGTGGTCAGTTATGGGATTTGCTATGCTAAAAGACAGAGAACGAGCGTGGGAGCTGCTGGGTTTGATAAATCCCGTGCGACATGGTGATACATGGGAGAAAAGCGAAGTCTATAAAGTAGAACCGTTCGTCACGGCCGGAGATGTGTATACCGCCAAATCCAATAGCGGACGCGGCGGATGGACTTGGTATACGGGGTCCGCGTCATGGATGTATCAACTCATCGTCACCCATCTCCTGGGCATTCGATTGGTTGTTGATCATCTTTATTTTCAACCCTGCGTGCCCGCTAACTGGCAGTCATACAAGATCAATTATCGTTACCGGGAAACGTTTTATCACATAAGCATCATAAGATCAGGAACACAGGATTCGGTGGTCTCGGTCACTGTCAATGGCATCGAGCAACCCGACAGGTCAATCCCGTTGGTCGATGACCGTGGTGAGCATTCAGCGGAAGTAGTGATCGGATAAATCTAGATATCATTATTCTTACGAAGCAACGATTGAAACAAGCCGCGTATATTCACAAGAGGGCACATAGACTTGTTTATAACAAGTCGGTATTGCGAGTGTGAATACTACCCATAAATAACACTTTTGTATATTTACATAAACATAAATAATTGATTTTCAAGGCGGTGTAATGTTAAACGAGAAGGATTACTGATTGCCGGATTGAGCACTTCTATGGACGGTCTGCGCCTTGTTGGCGGCTTTCAAGAGCAATAAAATCGTCCAATCAATGTAGTGTACAACGTAGAGCTCTTAATTTTATCGAGCAATGATCACGACAACGTCACATTCACTCATAACGTTTGCGCATCAGAATTACCTGAAGTCGACGAAAAAGAACGAACAGGCCGAATAAAAAGGGCCGCAATAATATATATCATAGCGGCACATACAATGACCATAGTGAACCCCAAGTTCATAGAGATTATAACACTGACAATTGAGCTTAGCACCGAAAAACAACCATTAATAGCCCAATACCAGGGAATCGCGCGAGGGTTATCACGTGCAGCCAGGCGGATTACCATCGCCAGAGGCATTCCCATAAAGAAACCGGGAACAGCACAAATGACGACCACACAGGCAACTCTCACCGGTAAAGCGGTCCCGAGAACCGCAACGGTGATGGCAGGAATGAACACACTCAAGATCAGCATCAATAAAGCCAAAACTACCAACACATTAAATAACCATTGTCGCACGTTACGATCATCTACGCACCGAACAAGATTGCTTCCAAGTCCGGCCGATGCAAGCAGCGAGAAAAGAACGACGGAAAATGAATATACCGGATGACCCAGCGCGAGAATACATTTTTGCATCGACGAAATCTCAAAGAACATGAATCCGGCACCAGCAAGAGCGGCGGGAATAGCCAGACTTTTCTGGACTGCGGGCAGGATCGCTTTTGAAAGAAATAAGGGTACTATCATGAGCATGCCGCTGAGTAGCGTGCACACGCACAGGACAGTGATCAGAATGATCGGCCCGATAAAATTTCTGTCCATGCCGGCTACATGAAGATCGGAAACGATCTTCCTCAAATTCTTCCATTTGGCAGTTTGAAAGAAAAACGGTTTATCGTCGACAGCCGGCCGGATATCAAAAGGAAAGGCAGCAAATACGGCTTCCTGGTCGCTACTACGAATCACCGCGTCAAGCATGTCCCGGTGAGAAATATAGGGATCATAGAGAACAGAAAACCCCCTCTTGCTGCACAGCGAGGTGATAGCCTCGGTTTCAAGCCGGGTAAATCCTGTTTTCTTAACCATAACAACCATGACGTTGGCTCCGCCTATGACGGAGATATTCATTTCAGGATGCTCGCATCCCTGATGACGAAGAGCGGCGCGCATCATAGCGACCAGTTTCAGGGTTTCGTTCGGAGGATTTGTAATCCAGCGCGTCACGGTAAAAATACCGTCTGATGAAAGGTGATCGATTGCCTGGGAACATGCTTCGGTGGTATACAAATAGTTCTCGGTCAGCGCAAAGGCATTGTTTGCTGAGGCCGCCCAGGTATCAACCAATGACATCTGAATGATATCATAGCGTTGGCTCGCGTGCTGGAGATAACTGCGTCCGTCACTGCATACGAGATGGACCGTGTTCCATCCATACACATCAAAACCGGGAGGCGAATAGCGTCTGGCCATTTCAATAACCATCGGATTGATCTCGACCGCTGTTATGCTCGGCGCTAAGCCGACAATCGATGCTATAAGGACATCAAACCCTCCGCCGGAGCCAATGATACAGGTCCGTGACCGGGGTTTTAACTGATAGGGCAGCGATGATGGTACCTGTACCAGAAAATCGGCAGATCCGTGAACGTCCGGAAATGTGATCGGGGTTACTGCATCGGCGTCGATATAGATTGACATCTGTTTAGGAATAGGAATGTGAAGGAACCAGTCAAACCCGGGGCCGTAAGCCAACTTTCCCCGGGTATCAACAACATCTACTTGAGAAAAAACATTCCATCGAGTGTCAAATGGTTTCCTCCCGCACTGCATCATGTACGACATACCTTTACTTTCGGCAATCTTACCTCGAATATGACCCTTTGAAATGAAAGCCCCACACCCGAGAGCTATCGAACAGATAAGCGCAATAACTGCTCTGCGTTTATCGGGAAGAAGAAAACTTGCCCCAGCCAGAATCCCCAGTGCTGCAGAGAATATGACGGTCCCGACATTCGATAATAGTGGAACAAGCTCAACGACCAATACGCACCCAAGAGCTGAACCAATGAAGGTTGTGGCATACACTCGGCCGACCTGCGCCGGGAAACTGGCAAACAAACCTATGGTGCACGACCCTGATGCTGCGAAAACAGCTGTCAGAACGATAGAGAGGATGATGAGTTTGATAACTTCGGTATAATTGCCCATCATTGAAAACGGGTCGAGCCGCAAAAGAAGCACACACGCCAGACTAATAAGTGCGAGCACTGAAAAAGACACTGAGCACACGGTTCCCAGGACCGATGGTTTCCACGCGCGCATGCGCGATGAAATGGCAAACAGTGAACCGCTGGCACCGAATCCTAGCATGGCGATACTGACAACCATAAAAGAGAGATGATACCACATAGCCACCGAAAACAATCGCGTCAGAGCGATTTGGATCAGCATTGATGCAATGGATACGAGTAAGAGTCCGACGTATTGAGGAGTTATCATTTTGCGGTGCTGTAAGAGATCAGGTTGTTTGAGGTCTTCTGTATGTATTGCTTTTGTCGTACTGTGAAATTGTTTATGCTCAGAGTTTCGAGATATTGTAGCCGACACAAAAGATTGTACATAGACGAGGGTTGTTTCTTGAGTTCTATTAACAGCGTGTCGGTGATGAGCGTATTGTCTCTCTGCATACGGTGTCGTAGATCAGAAGCTGTTACTTTAATTTCCCTGATAAGTGTATATTTTTATTTATGAGCGCGGAGTCCTGTTATACAGGCGAAGTATCAACTGATGCAACGCACTAATGACGCGCATGTGCGGGTTAGAGTGGTTTGAGTGATTCTGCCTCTATAGCCTTTTGTTGAACGATAAAATCATCTATGTTCGGTGTTCCGTGATCTTTTCCATCAGGAGACCGGACAGCCACGGTACCGGCGGCAACTTCTTTGTCACCGATAATAAGCATGTAGGGAACTTTTTGAAGAGTGGCCTCACGAATCTTTAGGCCAATCTTCTGGTTGCGATCGTCAAATTCGGCGCGAAATCCAGCGGCACGCAGTTTCCTGAGTACTTCCTGACCATACGCAGCCTGATTGTCAGTGATATTCATCACAATAAACTGAAGTGGCGCCAACCAGAGCGGAAACAAACCGGCGTAATGCTCAATAAGTATACCGAAAAAGCGCTCAAGCGATCCCATCAACGCCCGGTGAATCATGTATGGGCGAACTTTTTTCCCTTCAGTATCGACATAGGTCATATTAAAGCGTTCCGGCTCATTAAAATCGAACTGGATAGTCGAACACTGCCATTCACGGTTAAGAGCATCTTTGATCTTGATATCGATCTTTGGTCCGTAAAACGCTCCACCACCTTCATCGATGGTGCAGTTAAGACCTTCTGCTGTGACGGCTGCTTCAAGGGCCTTTATAGCATCATTCCACTGAGCCTCATCGCCGACTGATTTTTCTTTCGGCTTGGTGGCCAGATAGACGGCAAACTCTTTGAACCCGAATGCACCGAGTATTTTAAGGCAGAAACGCAGAACGCGGCTTATTTCTTCCGGCATCTGGTCGGGACGGCAGATAATGTGGGCGTCGTCTTGCGTAAACCCGCGCACGCGCATTAATCCATGTAACACACCGCTTTTTTCATACCGGTACACCGTTCCCAGCTCCGCCCACCGCAGCGGCAACTCACGGTACGAATACAGTGAATTCTTATACATCATGATATGGAACGGACAGTTCATCGGTTTAACGTAATAATCCTGTCCATCAACATCCATGGCGGAATACATATTCTCTTTATAAAAACCGAGGTGGCCGCTGGTTTCCCAGAGATCGGCTCTGCCAATATGGGGCGAAAACACAATATCGTATCCGTTGCCTAGATGCTGCGCGCGCCAGAAATCTTCTATTTTAAGACGGATACGCGCACCTTTTGGGTGCCAGAGAACCAGTCCAGGCCCGACTTCTTCAGCCATGGAATAAAGATCCAGTTCTCTGCCGAGCTTGCGATGGTCGCGTTTTTTGGCTTCTTCTAGACGCGCAAGATACGCATCAAGATCTTCTTTCGTATAGAAAGCCGTTCCATAGATACGCTGAAGCATCTCACGTTTCTCATCGCCCCGCCAATAGGCACCTGCAACTGAGAGAAGCTTAAAATGTTTTATTTCGCTCGTGTACCGCACGTGGGGGCCCCGGCACAGATCAACAAAAGGACCGGACTGATAATACATAACCGTGCTATCAGAAATCCCGTTGATGAGTTCAACTTTATATTTTTCCCCTTTGGCAAGGAAATCAGCGATCGCTTTATCTTTGGCGATCTCAGTACATACAAACGGATGATTGCCTTTTGCAATCTCCTTCATCTTTTTTTCTATTGTGGCAAGGTCTTCAGGCGTGAAAGGTGTCGGACGGTCAAAATCGTAATAGAACCCGTCTTCAATCGCGGGTCCGATGGCAACCTTTGTTTCCGGGAAAAGCTCAACAACTGCCGCAGCCATGAGGTGCGCCGCTGAATGGCGCAAGAGCGAAAGATCTTTTTCTTTTATTTCACTAGACAAGAGAATATCTCCTAAAAAAAATCCCTTTCACAGTGTACATACTACGGAAAGGGTATATGAATATGAACGGATAATCATGGTGCCCGATACAGGATTCGAACCTGTGACCCCTTCCATGTCAAGGAAGTACTCTAACCAACTGAGCTAACCGGGCACAAAAAACGTATTATTACGATACAGA
>JBELAT010000004.1:0-27145 GCA_049508565.1 Endomicrobiales bacterium
ACCGCTAGATATATGTTTTCGTTATCCTTGCCAAAAACAGATCCCGATGCTCCATTGACTTCTACAACCCCCTGCTGCGAGTCTTCTACACGTTCAATATGCTCCAACAGTGAGATCAGCTCGATACCAAGCCCATTGGTCCAACCAAAATTGTGGGCGCCCAGACCCTTTCCCGTTTGAGAGTTGAACCGCTCGCGCGGCCCTCCTTTATCAATCATCTCCAGCGTTTTGTAGATCAGTTCTTTTGCTTCGTTTCTATATCCCCACTGTATCAACCCTTTAATAATGAAATAATTAATGTTGACCCATGTATCGCCTCTCCAATACTCTTTCGGGTTATAAGATGGATCATTTATAGCAACTGTCGGCAACGGATATTTTGTCCAGAACGTTTCAGGGTTGAATATCTCCCGCACCATTCTTTGTACATACGGCATCATTTTATCTCTGGACTCCTTGTCAAGCTTGCTCGGATCAAATGCGTATAAAGGTAAAAACATCTGAGGAGTCATAACGTCCAGCTCTTGAAACGTCCCGTTGACCCTGCCAAAATCCATAAAACCGCCATTATGTTCATTCCAGGTGCCCAGTATTGCCTTTTTGAGTTCATCTTGCCAATCTCTAATTATTCCGACCTCGTTTGTTTTGCCTAATTCTAATGCTATCTCCGCCAGGGCTTCAAGATTTCTATACAAGAAGCTGCTCATATCAAGCGCGCACACCTCAAATGACGATTGCTCAAAATTATTCCTCTTTACTTCCCGTATGACAGGATATTTTTTGGCCAAATTAAATAAAAGCTTTATGTATCGCTTATTGAGGATCCAAAACAACACCTTTTTAAACCAGGTATCATTCGGATATGCTCTGTCAAGCGAAACTTTGCTGTCAGCACCTGTTTCCCATGCATGTATAATCCTCATTAACCCCCAACCCTCAGCCCCTTGCGTATGATTAATTCTTGTTGACTCGATCCATTTAAAGTTGCGGTATAGCTGATCAAATGTTTTTTCGAGGAACTCCTTTGCATTTATATTTTTTTCAACATCCATCCGATATATCGCCAAAACTCCTTCAGCGGCAATGGGCGGTTGTGTTATGCCACTGCTATGTGTTTGCGGGTTATGTATCGACCCAAAAGTCTTCCATTGGATAACGGCATTGATGTAATCATACAATGCCGAGAGCGCAGCAATGGGATTGAATTGGCTAGCGGCAATAAAAAATCGTCTAACCGCTTCTTGAATGTTTTCGCTTATAAACACTCTCACCATATTGGGAAACATGCCGTTGGGCCATTGAGCGGAAATAAATGTCAGAATCTCATCTTTTATTCGTGGGATATTGAAGTGCAGCATCCCCATGCCTTGCAATATAGTATCCCAGTACCACATCCATGGATATCGCTTATTAGATGGTCTGGTGTGATGCTCTGCCGCATTCTTGTTTAATCCTTCCTCACGCTCTGCGAGAAATTTACGCCGTGCTTCGGCACCGGTGAATTTGCCAGCGTAGCGGCCGGAGGCATCGATTTGATACGTTAGAGGTGTCATCGTATTTATTTTGTGGACCATGTGTTCCATCATGGACACAATAACCCCATATGTATTAGACGTCTTTAAGGCAGTGTCAGCAGGAATCTCATAGAGTCCTTGGGCGCGCGCTTTCGTCCTGTTCATGCTGGATGCTGCACCAAGTTTACGTATGTTTTCCAAGAGATTCGTTTCTTCCTCTTCAGTAAAACTGAATCCTTCCCCGCTTGTCACATAAAACGCCAATTTGCGCCATGCTCTTAAATCCGCGAAAGCACTCACGTAAAATTCAGCCACTGTAGGAATACTCGGAATTGTGCCATCGACAACCCAGTTTTTTTCCTCATTCATCGCGCTTATTGCCACTGCCGAAACCCACTCTTGCACCAGTTGATTTCGCTCTACAATGGCGGAGTTCATTTTTATATCAAAGGTCTTTAACTCTTGAGCTGAAACTATTTCATCGCCCCAGTGCATATCACCATTTACTAAACGTAGCTGCGAAATATTTTGTTCGCTATTAAAATTTTTATTAACAAACGCATTGACCGCTGTTGTCGAGTTGAGATCAATGCCTTGGTGCAGTGCCTTCACCGTGATCAATCGATACAATGATTCAACATCCAAATAGTTGAAATCTATTGCACTGGCCAATTCCTTAGCAAAGGTGCTTGTCCCTACCAGTGGGTCACCGACAATAGTCACCACAGTCCTTGGCTGTCCTAACGCATGGCGCTTAATGATATCGGCATATTCCCCGGCTTTAAGCACAAGATCTTCATTGAGCTCGTCGGTTAAATCACCCGCTGAAATAAGACGCTCACCAAATCTCCGGTGCTGGTGGAAATTGCGACTGTAAAAACTAAGCAGAACCGGTACCCAGTGCAAGACCATGACCAGGCCGAAACCGGAGATAAAGGAAAACAAGAATGCACCCATCGTCACGGGGTGTGCAGAAACGAGCGCAATGATAAAAGGACGTGCTAACAGAAGAAGCGGCACAAACCGGCTAAGCATTCTTCGTGTTTTCCAGGGGCCCGACAAACCTACTTCGGGAAGCGCAATAGATTCATTGTTATTAGATTTATCATGTACGTAATTGATGAGTACGTCAGGGTTTTTATACATTGACGGAATAACTTTATTGCCCAGTACAATTATCTTTTCTATTTTATTTTTGAGCAAAACACGCGAAGCGCCAGTGGCGACAGAAATCCCTAAAATTAGTCTGACAATTGAAGCGATCTTCACCTTTTCAAGGAAATAAAGTCTGCTGTTACTGGCAATCTTGTAGTTTGACAACATCTGTCGTGTATACGCATAATCAATCGCACGGTTATATTCATAGGCATATTTATGAGCGACGGTTATTTTTGCCGCCATAACTTTCAATTTCGGATCCGATACATCTAGCTCAGCAATTTTTTTCATAGTCTCTTCAGAGAGTTCTAAATACCTGTCATAGATGTTGGCGATCAATCCCATATTGGGCACGTCGAGCAATGCCGGTGACAACCGCGTCCTGAGCATTATAGTCGAAACACTTTCAAGAATTGTTTGTAACTGAGCACCTCCAAAATCAGGTTCTTCTAACGCTCCTGCCCACAGGGTGAAATAATGTTGTGCCACGTCAACTATCGGCAAATCCCCTTCAGGCAAAGAGGCAGGGGCCTGCATTGCCTCGGGCATTGCTTGGTGTGCTACGGAAATGACAGCGGCGAGCTCTGAAGCGCCGGCCAGATACCTTTGCGTTATCGCTTTATTGGTTGTATAAAAAGTATCCTTTGTCCCTTTGCTGATAAAAAACCAGTGCAGGATGATGTTGACTATAAACCCCGAACTGAGCAATGATGGGATCCCGGTTATACCAAAAGAGAATGTGGGGGGCGCTACAATAAGAATGATAACGCCTACAACAACTGTCAGGGTGTATTGTAGTGCTTTTCTATTATCCCACAGCGTATCCCACAAAAATTCATGATGACCGTTTTTATATTCCAGGGTCTCTATATAACTATTCATTGCCGGGTACATTTTAGTGCGGTCATAGAGTCCGGGTTTGATATAATTTCCGAGAGCTGCTACAAGAGCGAGCTGCGTGAGAAGACCCTTTTTTGATTGTTTAAATCCCTTGTCCACAGAAAATATTTTCCGGATCAAAGGCGCTATATTGAACCGCTCCATCCATGCGGCGCGGTTATAGAAATACGCTGACAACACTTCAAGAACGCTTGCATAATCAATGGCGCGAAGGTATTCAAGCGCGTACAACGACACCACCCCGAACTTTTCCTTGAGCTGGCTCAGATCGTCCCGTTGTTTTTTATCCAAGCTATTGAGGGCTAATGCTTTCTCTATGTCTCCTGCGGTTGCAAGTGCAAGGCGCGAAATCAGCCGGTAAACCATTGCTGACTTTTTATAATCGGGTCCAAATGTGTTGCTCGACAGTTTTGTCTCCTCTATTATTTCCTTTGCCTTAACAAGTATTAGCTCAACAAAAGCAACGGGTTGATACGGCGCCGTTGTTTTTCTGTCCATCTTTTCCCATTCATCCATAAGCTCAAGCGCCTGCTTGAGGTTCTTGCTGTTATCATCGTGCGCTAACGCGCGTGTGGCCTTTGCAATATCCAGAGCTATCGCCTGAGGGTTATCCACCTCTTCAGTTGTTTGTGTAACCCGGATCTTGCTCTCCGAACCGCGCTCAAGGACGTTTTCGTTATGCCGTGCGATGACGCGGCGGGTCGCTTCTCCGATCATGCTCAGAAGCCGGCGCACGGTCTCGCGATTGCCCCGAACACTTTTACTATCAGATTGCACCTCTTTTTTGCCACTTTCTCGTTGCTGTAAATGTGATAAGGTCTGACTGAATACTTTGAGAAGAATTGATTCTTTTTTATCGCTGGTCAACCCGCTCCAGGTCTTAACGTTGATCATTTTTTCTAAAGTTGTTTGGGCGATCCTTGTAAATGCAGGGGTGACATGGATAATTTCCCGATGACCATCTTCGGGGTTAACCGCTATCCAGGCCCACCCGTTAAAAATAAGATAGGAATTCCCATTTCTTCGTTTGCGGCCGACATCTAGGGTGATAATCTTGGCCTCTGCGTCTACCCTGCCGCCGGTCGTATCACGGGGAAACCCGAACTCACTAGAAGAATGGGCGATTATCTGAGGGTACTCAATGTCTGATTCACTCAAAGCCAGTTCAATATCACCGGCGTTAAATATACCACCCGGTTTGTATCCCTCTTCATGTGGAAGGATAGGATGATCGTCGCGGCTTGTCCCTGGTTTAAAAATATCGGGAAGATCAGCATCGTTGGTATACATTCGGTGATCGGTTTTGTTATCTAAATAATGAATCAAGGTCGTATTGATGTAATTGACTATCTCCTGTGGACTTGCCGTAGTCGTCACTTGCCCTGGGTTAATCCGCTTTTTTTGTGCGGTTATCTCTTGCTGTATTGTGTGTTCAACAAACGGGACTATTCCGCCATGCACAAAAATCTTTCCTTGGGCAAAATATGCTCCCGCGATGGTGAGGCCTTTAACCGATTTATTGATGAGGATGTTGGCTACCTCAGGCCATATCTCATATCCCTGTTTTCCGCGGCCTCCCTGACCTCCTTTGATATCACTGAAAACATCGTGGTTACCCAGCGTCCACACTATCTGCCCGCCATCGATGTCGGCTAAAGCTGCCAGCTTTTTGATCAATTCAAAAACCTCTTTCGTCTTTTGGCCATTGACGATATCTCCCGTCAAGACAAGCGTCGCAGTTCCGCCGGTCCATGTGACCCCGTTGTTAATAAACTTAGCAAGACCGGCATGAACGAGAGCATCCTTGAAAAGATCTATTTTCCCATGAACGTCTCCTATAGCAACCAGAGATGGTTTTTCAACACCTCTGGTTGCGTTGTCGAGCGTTTCAAGAGCGGAGCGTTCAATCAGCACATCATCAGCGCCGAGAGGAGACAGAAATGGTGACTCGCTGGTAAACGGTTGTAGCCCGAGCTTTTGCGCCCTGTACGGAGATATGCCGAACTTTCCATTTCCCGGAATGTTAAGATCAATATTGTCTCGCGTGAGCTTCTCGTAAAGATCTGGATCGGTGTGGCTCAGTATATCTTTGATCGATATATTCAAGTTTAATAAATCGTAGATAGCGTCCAACGCCCGGTTTTTTGGAAGGTTTTTTTCTTTGGTATGTATTGCAGCACTGATCATCTGGGCGAGGATCATCTGTTGTTTGGAACTGTCATTTTTATTATCGATATAGAAATTTTCGATAAGCTTCTGAGTTTTGCGATCATACCAGAAAAGCAGTATGCTGAGTACTGACTGATCGTTCCAGCTTACAACAGATGAAGTTTGATCGTGTCCATTGTCCATGGCAGGAACAGGACCGAGAAATTCAGGTTGCGAAAGAATCCACGCCGCTCCGCGATAAATGCTTTCATCGGCGTTGAACAGGAGACGTTTCACCGCGTTACCGAACGCCTCCTTATCGGCATGATTGCGGTAGAGCCCATACCATCTATTTGCCCATCCGAAATCAACGTGATCTGCAAGCATGCTCTGGAGTATGTACTCTTCTGTGCTCGGTTTTTCGGCGGTGGGCACCTTTTTCTCACTTATTCCTGTGCTTCTACCGATATTCGTTATAAAAACCCACAGGCCTTTTAACCAGGAAATAACTCCTCTGCGAAGTTCCGCGTGAGACGAGATACGACTGATCTTATCACCATGTAACGTATATTTTCCCTGATTGTATTCATAGGTGTTCGTTACCTGTTGTCCCTCTAATGTACTTGTAATAATAAATCCGAAATTTTCGATAGAATTGACATGCGTAAACGCAAAAGTGGCATTTTTATCGCGAGGATCTCCAAGAAGTGCGAGAATAGAGTGTAAATCCTTTTCTATATCATCTTTTTTAATCCCTTTCGCGAGCTGGTAACTTAAAAAAGCTGTGAGCACTTTAAGCTTCTTCATTTCAAGAGGGTTTTCTGAAAGAGCCTGGACGGCAAGAGTCTGAGCTGCTATCACAGCACTTTCTCTGGCCTGCTGTTCGATAGTATCTGTGTATATTTTTTCAGCTGCGTCAGCTTTTTGAGTGACGTTCGGGGTTATAACCAGATAGGAAATGTGCTTCTCTTTAAGAATCTCGGTAAAACCCTCGGTATGGAACCCTCCCATAACCGTAACCTTAAAATTCGATGATCTGTCGAGCAATGGAAGGATTGTGTCCACGTCATTTTCGCCATTTGATGTGCGTAACACACCAGCACCGCTCGAGAGCATCAAATTTTTCACAAAACAGAGATTTCTTTGCTTGTTTACACGATAGAAATCCTTCAGTGTCGCCAAATACGGCACGAGCTCATTTACAAGAGAATCGCTCTCGTATTTTCCCCAGACAAACGTGAATCGGTTTATATTATTCTCACAATAGTCGCAGTCGGCGGCGGCTATCTTGTTGTTGACATAATCGTTTAGATAAAGCATGTAATTGTTGAGAAACACGACTTCTCGCTCACTCTCGCTATCGGCAAGCTTATACTTAATGTCGCTCACAAGCTTTTGTTCTTCGCGCACCAGGGTGAGAGGGTTTAACCGCTGACTGGCTTGAACATAGACAAAGAACTGGCCCAGACACGGAAAATCGCGAACAATGTCACTGATGAAGGGATAGTTCTTACCCAAACGGGAAAGGGAAAAACACAAGTTATCAAGCCGGGAAAAATTATTAGTCTGCTCACTCACGGACCGATACGCCGCGTAGGGAAGTCTCTGTTTAAGGACCACGACGAACTGCTGGAGTTCATGGGTAAGTCGGGAGTAATTTAATCTTTTTTGTTCATCTATTAAGGCCTGATAATTCATTATATTTTTATAGCTTGTAACATCTATTCCGATGCTTTCACCGTATTTTCTCAGAAAAACATAATATTTCCTCGAATCGATTTTCCCCGCACGATACTTTTTGATGATGCTTTCAAACCTCTGGTTCTTCCTGCAGTAAAATGTCTCGGATAGCGGTTCAAGCTGCTTTGTGAGTGCGGTAACAATCCCTTCCATTTTTTTCCGGTCAGATAATATCCGGTTTAACCGTCCGACGTTTTCCGTGTATAATTGTTCATTTTCTAACCCGGTGATCAACTGAGGTTTTCCCGAGAGAACTGAATAATACTCGGCACCGGTTATCATCCCTTTTTCTATAAGCGCTTGGGCAACTTCAGTCTTGAGTTTTTTATCAGGGAAATTGCCCAACCATGACGTATCGACTGCCCCTACAGCCCCTTCCAGGTACACTTTTTCCACACCCAGTTTTTCATTGAGCAGTTTAATTATTGCGCTGATATTTTTTTGAACTTCGCTATGGCAGTGCAGGTCCTGAATGTTAATGACAATCTCTTTGCTTCCATAAAATCGTGCGTCCGTTATTTTTCCTAGATATGGAGGAAGGGTGAATCCATCAACAACGTGAGTTAGTTGGCGGGTTTCTTGCTGTTGGGCAAGAAATGAAGCAAACCCCTGTCCCAGTACTGAAGAGATCAGGAAACAGACGAGAGTCATTGCGCTTACTGTTTTGGTTACATCAAGAGATCCGCAAAATTTCCAGAAAAAGCGTAGGGGTCTCATGAAACCAATTAAAACGTACTGAAAAAACAATGAGAATATGCATTTGTTCTTTGTAGACACACCTAACGAAACTATATCAAAAGGGGTACTCCGGGTAAGAAATAGTAAAAGCATCAGCACCAGCAGAACAATCCCCATGCTTTCTCCAGGTGAAATGAACACAATAAGTACCAGAGCAATTTCCAGTACTTTAATGATTTCTTTCACCCATAATAGATAATGTTGTTTTATATGCATGGATTTTCACTATAAATTCTTATACTATATCTATTAATATAGTAGCAATTACAATGAAAAATGATGGTAAAAAAATGTGATTATTTTGTGAATCTACAGGTAGGTGAGTTTATACTAAATGACCAATTAATTCTTTTTGAAAAAACCAGAACGGCAACTCAAATAGGCACATGAATGTGCTCTAACAAAAGATTTAGACAAGGTGACTAAAGTTTCAATATTTTATTGGTATTTCAATTATTTATTTTCTTCGCTTAAAACAGGTTCATGTATTTGTTCAAGGCTGTGCGGATTAAATTTCAGATTTTTCAATTCCTTGGCAAACAGGGAAACTGTAGTAGCAATACCCAGAGTAACAATGCCACCAAGCATGACACACGGCACGGCTCCCAACCACGCAGCCCCCATACCACTTTCAAAAGCACCCAACTCGTTTGATGCAACGATAAATATGGAGCTTGCAGAAGCGATACGCCCCCTCATAACATCAGGCGACAAAAGCCGTATAATGGAACGTCGAATGATAACACTGATCCCATCGAACGCTCCGCTCAAAAACAAAGCCGCCATTGAAAGACAGAAGTTCCGAGAAAACGCAAAAACGATTATGCATATTCCGAACCCTGACACTGTTGCTATCAAATTTCTGCCGGCTCTGTTGATTGGCGGATGTTTGGTCGCCACTATCATCATGATGAGTGATCCCAGGGAAGGCGCCGCATTAAGCAGCCCTAGCCCTTTTGCACCAACTTTTAAGATGTCGTTTGCATAGATCGGCAGGAGAGCGACAGCTCCCCCAAAGAAAACAGCAAACATATCGAGCGACATTGATGCCCATAATGCCTGTTTTTTAAACAGGTACCGCCATCCGATCAGAATACTCTGAAATACGGGTTCCCTCTTCTCAGGCATCGGCTGCGGTTTTGGCGGTATCAAAGCAGTCAATATCCATGAGCAGACATAAAACCCGCTTATGATAAGATACGACAGTGCTGCACCGTAAAAATCAAAACAAAATCCAATTATTGCCGGCCCGATGACCGCACAACTTATCCAGGTACTGCTTATCCATGACGAAGCGTTGACTGTCAGATGTTTGGGGACCACCTGCGCTTCAAAAGCTGTATTCGCCGGGTCTGCAAAACCCCGAGCGATGCCTGCTAAAAAGATCATCGCATAAAGACCCGCAAGAGATACCGTTGTGTGGTTCCATGATAAAAGAGCAAGAACAACTGCTGAGAGTACTGAAATTGATCTGGTTATGAGAAGAATATTTCTGCGGTTAAAGTGGTCGGCAATATGCCCGCCAAACGGAGCGATCGAGATAGCAGGGATAGCTTCAACAAACCCGAGCCACCCAAGCGAGAGTGCGGTATGCGTCATCCGATATATCTGAAACCCGATGACGACCGCCAATGCGCGGCCGGCTAAAGAAAAAAAACCTACTGATCCGATAAAGAGACGTATATCGGATACTTTGAGTGCTTCGGCATAATGAAAGCGTTTGTTGTTATTGTTCTCTGTTTTCATGATCCGCGTTTTCTTTTCAATAACTTCTCATAAGAACCTATAACACTCTCTCCACGGCACGGCATGTGTGGATGTATGACTGTATTATACTATAAAACATTGCCGGCACAACGGATGCACGAACGTGGAAGGACCTCGGGATTATTTAGATCTTTATGGGTGAGTTTACTGTGATAAAGTTAATGCGAATACTGACCGGGACAGGTTTTTACGTGCTTTTTTTAATAAATGTCCCTGCATCAAGCTCAGCGAAAGCCGTTTGCAGTTCTTTTTCGGTATTCATGACGATGGGACCGCCCCAGGCAACGGGTTCTTTGATCTGTTGGCCGGTGACAAAGATATAGCGAATAGGTGAAAGTGCCTTGATATTAAAGCTTCCCGGTTCCGTACACAGAAAAAGATGAGGACGCTCGAGCATCTCACCGTCAACCTCTCCGGACCCTTCAATTACATAACAAAAACTGGTGTATCCTTTTTTTGAGCGGTGGTTGTGCAGAGCTCCTTCGTGAAGTCGAACATCAAGATATTCAACATCTACGATGAGATCACGCACGGGTCCGTTTGCATTTTCGTACTTGCCGGCAATAACGCGAACTTCTCCACCCGGGATTTTCACGATTGGCACTTCATTAACCACAATGCCCCGGTAGCGAGGTGCCATCATTTTATTTGTCGCCGGCAGATTAACCCATAACTGAAGACCGTGCATCATTGATTTCACCGGTTTGGGCATCTCCTGGTGAATGACACCGCCGCCTGCGGTCATCCATTGAATGTCTCCCGGCCGGATCGTTCCCGCATTTCCCAGACTGTCGCCATGCTCAACGAGCCCATCGAGCATGTACGTAACCGTCTCAATACCGCGATGGGGATGCCACGGAAACCCTTTGATATAATCGTCCGGGTTATTGGAACCAAAATGGTCAAGGAGCAGAAAAGGGTCGGTCAGCTCTGTATGGTCATGCGCAAAAATGCGGTCCAGCTTAACACCGGCTCCATCGTAGGTCGTGCGTCCCTGAAGCATAAATTTCTTCATATAAACTCTCTATGAACTTCCAAACGCGAAACTACGCATTGAAATCGAAGCGTGTTGGAACCCCTCATAAAAATAATGAGCCTTCTCGCCGGCACCTCTGAGAGCACATGTATACAACAGCGGAAGATAATGTTCGTTCGTTGGCACGGCATATGCTGCGCTGCTGGTTTTGCCGGCATAGTCGATGAGCGCGCCATCATTGCCCGATTCGAGAGCATCTTTGACATAGGAGTCAAATTCCTGAGCCCATTGAGGTGTTTTTTCCGCAAACTGAGCCCAGTCTATCCGAGAGAGGTTGTGCACGATATTGCCGCTTCCTATGATAAGCACGCCTTCTTTTCTTAGGCCACTGAGCTTTTTTGACATCGTATAGTGTTCACTTTCAGACTTTGCGGCATCTAAACTGAGCTCAATGACCGGGATATCGCATGCAGGATACATATGTTTTAACACTGCCCATGTCCCATGGTCAATGCCCCACGACCTATCCAAACCCTTTGTACTATCACCGAGTATCTTGATAAATTGTTGTGCCAGGATCTTTGATCCTTCTGGACGGTAACGGACTTCATAAAGCTCCTGCGGGAAACCGTAAAAATCGTATATCTGCTCTGGATTATCAGATCCCGTAATATATGTTCCGTTCGTCATCCAGTGCGCCGATATACAAAGAATTACCTTCGGCTTTGCAATTCTCCCGGCATACGTAGAGAGAGATTGCGTAAACGCATTGTTTTGAATTGCGTTCATTGGTGAGCCATGCCCTATAAAAACCACTGGCATCAGATTGTGCATTATTGCCTCTTAACAGATTTCACCGGCATAAAGGATTATCACATAACTACACGAACCCGTAAAATCTTTCGTTTGGCTCATCCCGGGCACAATTTTTTAAAACAATACAAGTCCGTTACGGTCAGCTTACAACTGGGTCGCGATCCATTTTCCGTCAGGTGACTTTGATAATTTCAGTTTTGCATGACAACGGGGACAGGTAATAATATCTCCCTCTTTAGCACCTTCGGGCACGATATTTTCCTGCCCACACACCGCACAGGCTACGGACGAGTTTTCAATATACACCATTTTGACCGGTTTTGGGGTCTGCACCGATATCATCACTATCTCTTTATCGCCCGAATTAACCAACCCGTGCGGAACATCTGCCGGTCCATAGATTGCAGAACCACTGTTGACCATGGTCTGATCATTGCCAACAGTAAATTGTCCCCGTCCTTCAACAATATAGAAAAACTCGTCAGATGTCGGATGTTTATGGAGCTTGAGCAACTGGCGGGGTTCCAGGAAATAAGCGTTAAAGACAAATTTGTCGGTGGTAAGCGGCACTTTTTTCAAGAGATCGTTTTTATCGAACTCTCGGATATCGTTGATATTAACGGTCTCAATTCCCGACGTTTTCGCCGGTGCCGTCTGTGTGGTATCGTCTGCAAACGTGATTGAAAAAATCGAGAACATCATTGATGCTATGATCACAAGCTTCTTCATGTAGTGCCTCCAATGCCAGTATTGTTTCTCGCTAACTCATCTGAAAACAACCACCCCCTACTCGCGCATGTACGTCACTTTCATCATGGTAGTCTTTACGCCACTTCTGTCAGTCGCATACATGTCAAACGTGTACGTGTTATCATCAATGAACTTTGTAACCGAACGATACGTCATCGGCCCTTTAAAGGGATCAACGTAACGGCTTTGCATAGTAAGCGTACCATCAGCACTTTCAATTCCCTCAAAATAATAGAGGGCAGTACTCAGAGAATCAAGCCAGAACGTCGTATACTTTTTTGCATAGTTATCGTAGCCTGTAATGGCTATCCCCCTAAACGGCATTCCCATCATAGTTCCGGTTTCTTCCTGTTGAAGAAAACGTCCATCTAATATCATTTTCCCAACGCTTCTCCCAACAGTTTCTGTGGGAGGCTTGTCAAGATCCGTCCACGACTTAACGTTCGTCTTCCATTTCCCCACCATTTTAGCGAGATTTTCGTGAGGAGCGCCGGGCGTTCCCAGTTCTTTGAAGACTTTCATCATTTCCTGCAAATCGGGTTTAACCATCCATTGATTTTCTGTTGTTGCCATACATACCTCTTTTGCCACTAGTATAATTAGAAAATAACAAAATGAAACCGGCTTCTCCATGACTTATGTTATCTTTATACTGATTGATTATCATTTATGTATTGTGCTGTCGGTTCAGAGCACAGCATATTTTAAAATACTCTTTTAAGGCAGCACCTATAAAACAACCAATCTGATGCACGAGACGTGAAATTATATCGATTAACAACACCTGAAAATGCACGGCTCACAATGAATTTATTTTTAACAATTTAAACCAAAAAATGTATACTGTACGTAATCTATGAAAAGCAAATCCACTGTGTTATCGGGCAATGAAGCCATCGCTCGGGGTGCGTTTGAAGCGGCTGCCACCGTGGGCACCGGATATCCGGGAACCCCATCCTCCGAAATACTCGAGTCGTTTGTCCGATATCCCGGCGTTTATGCCGAATGGTCCGTTAACGAAAAAGTTGCCTTTGAAGTCGCCCATGGAGCCGCTCTTGCGGGAATGCGGAGCCTGGTAACCATGAAACACGTCGGAGTCAACGTCGCGGCAGACCCGCTTTTTACCGCGGTTTACACAGGAGTAAAGGCGGGACTCGTGTTGGTATCCTGTGACGATCCCGGCATGCATTCTTCACAAAACGAACAGGACAACCGTCATTATGCATATGCTGCGAAACTACCCGTCCTTGAGCCAACTGACTCACAGGAAGCAAAAGATTTTACTAAACATGCTTTTGATATCAGCGAACGCTTTGACACACCGGTCATGCTCCGCTCAACAACCCGTATTTCTCATGCCAAGAGTGTCGTAGTACCCGGCAAACGACTCCTTCCTCGTGATCCTGAAGGATTCACACGAAACTTTAAAAAATATGTCATGATTCCGACCCACGCACGACTGCGGCGGATCGCACTTGAAGAACGGCTCGGACGTTTATTACTGTATAGCGAAACAATGACAGGCATTAACACTATCGAATGGGGCGATGCCCATACGGGTTTTATCACTTCGGGAATCTGTTATCAATATGTCAAAGAAGTGTTCCCTCACGCCTCTATCCTCAAAATAGGAATGCCGTTTCCCTTCCCAGAACAAGTGGTGCGCAACTTTGCAAAGAAAATACATACTGTATATGTCGTTGAAGAACTTGACCCTTTTATTGAAATGCGCGTTAATGCGCTTGGCATACCGTGTCATGGGAAGAACTTTTTTTCAAATATCGGCGAACTGAGCCCTGACAGCATAAAGGATGCCTTTGCCATCAAATCGCCATCACGCCAGATCACATCAAAGATACAGCTGCCGCCACGATACCCGGCACTCTGTCCGGGATGTCCACACAGGAACGTTTTTCAAACCTTTAACAAACTGGGACTTACTGTATCAGGTGATATTGGTTGCTATGCACTTGGCGTATTACCGCCATTCTCTGCACTGGACACCTGTATTGATATGGGAGCGAGTGTCACGGGCGCTCAAGGCATGGAACTGGCAGTACCGAAAAATAAAAACAATACTATTATCGCTGTCATCGGCGACTCAACGTTCGCGCACTCAGGCATAACCGGTCTTTTAAATGCTGCCTACAACAAAAGAAACTCACTGGTTGTTGTACTTGATAACGGAACAACTGCTATGACGGGCATGCAACCCAACCCGTTATCCGGCACAACACTTACCAACGAAGAAACTGTCCGTCTTGATTACCGGAAACTTGCCCAAGCAGTCGGCATAGGCGACGACAATTTCAAACAAGTCAGCGCCAATAACATTGCCGATATAGAGCAGGCAATCGTGGATTTAAAAAAAACAAGCCGTCTTTCCCTCCTGATCATTAAAGGAAAATGCATTATTCTTTCAAGGAAAGAAGCGAAATCGACACCTAAATTATGAAACGACTCATACGCGCGATGGACATATTACTCGTTGGGGTTGGAGGGCAAGGCATTGTTCTTGCAAGCGATATATTGTGCCTTGCCGCCTTATATGCCGGGTACGATACCAAAAAAAGCGAGATACACGGCATGAGCCAGCGTGGCGGTTCTGTATTTAGCCACGTCCGGTTTGCAAAAAAAGTGTATTCACCGGTCATCGCTGCCGGCTCGGCAAACATCCTGGCTTCCCTTGAAGAGTCAGAGACCCTGCGCTGGCTCCACTATACCAACAAAAACACCACAATAATTTATGTAAAAGCCCGCATTCCACTGGGAAGTTCTACGTTGTACCCCGAAGGAACAGAAGACTTTCTCAAAAAACAGTACCGAGATCGCATCGCCATTGATCCCGAGTGCTTGTGCTCGCCCTCAGGCAACCCTAAAACCCTCAACGTGTCACTGGTGGGCACAATAGCCGGCCTCACGGGTATAGATCGAAAGTTTTTTGGACAGGCGATCAGAGAGCTGGTTCCCCCGGGAACTCAAGAAATCAATATGAGTGCATTTGATAAAAGCATAGCGTTAACGCGCAGGTAAACGGGAGTCAAAACCATGATATGGAATAGCACACAAGAATGCATGGAACGCGCTTCGCTTGAACAATGGCAGAGCGAGCGGCTGGCTCATTTGGTTGAACGGCTGTATAACCGGGTACCGTTTTATAAAAGAAAAATGGATGCAGCTGGGGTTAAACCAAAAGATGTCACTTCTATCAAGGAAATCGGCCGGCTACCTTTTACCGACAAAAGCGAATTACGGGAAGTGTACCCGTATGGCCTGCTTGCCACGGATCTCGACAACATCGTCGAGATTCACACCTCAAGCGGTACAACCGGCAAAGCTGTTGTCGATGCGTACACTCAAGGAGACATAGATATTTGGAGTGAAGTTATGGCGCGAACGCTTTCTATGGGCGGGACAACGCACCGCGATATCGTACAAAACGCGTTCGGGTACGGCCTCTTTACCGGCGGGCTCGGTGTTCATTATGGGTCACGCAGAATTGGGGCAGCCGTTATTCCCATTTCGGGCGGCAACACGAAACGTCAGCTCGCGGTCATGGCAGACTTTAAATCAACGATTCTAACGTGTACCCCCTCCTACTCACTGTTACTTGCAGAAATTGCTCGTGAACAAGGAATGGATTTCACACACATGTCGTTGAAAGCAGGCTTTTTTGGGGCAGAAGCGTGGAGCGAATCCATGCGTAAAGAAATCGAAAAGAAATTACATTTAAAAGCGTATGATATATACGGTCTTACCGAGATTATCGGGCCGGGAGTATCCTCTGAATGTGAACACCAGCACGGACTTCACATCAATGAGGATCATTTTTACCCGGAAATCATCAATGCGCAAACCGGTGAACCGCTACAACCCGGGGAAAAGGGAGAACTGGTAGTGACCACCATAACTAAGCAGGGTACACCGCTCCTGCGTTATCGCACCCGTGATTTGACCTGCTTTTTGGATGCGCCCTGCCCGTGCAAACGGACCCTTCGGCGGATGCACCGTCTTTTTGGCCGGACGGACGACATGCTCATCATCCGGGGCGTGAACGTATTTCCTTCACAGATAGAAGAAGTACTTCTCAAACTGGAAGGTATAGAACCCCAGTACCAGTTAGTCGTAGAACGAAAAGAAAACCTCGACTGTCTTGAGGTTCAGGTAGAGATGAACGAAAAAACGTTTTCCGATGAGATTAAAAATCTTGAGAACTTCGAACAGACAATAGAACATGAACTCTACTCCGCGCTCGGGATCCACACAAGAGTCAAGCTTGTTGAACCGAAAACCATCGAACGAAGCGAAGGAAAAGCCAAAAGAATAATCGATAAACGACATATGTAATCTTTCTACCACTGCAAGAGAGGTGAGCCGGCGCAGGTGCGTGATACTAAACCACGCAGTTCAAATCGACTAATCACAATAATATCGACGTAGCACGATGTAATGGAGGATTACGTGAACATCAATCAGATCTCGATTTTTCTTGAAAACAAGAAGGGACGGCTGGGGAAAGTGTGCGACTGCCTGGCAAAGGCACACATAAACGTACGCGCATTGTCGCTGGCTGACACCAAAGATTTCGGCGTGCTCAGACTAATCGTCAATGATCCGGACCGTTGTTGTGCTATCCTCAAGAAGAATGATTTTGTTGTTCAGGAAACGAATGTCATCGCTGTCGAGGTAGAAGATCGTCCGGGCGGACTTAGGAAAATATTAGCTCTTCTTGAGCGCAACAATATCAATGTTGAATATATGTACGCAACAGTTGAGCGCAGCAAGAACCATGCCGTTGTCATTTTTAAAGTTGATCAACAACAAAAGGCCATCACGTTACTTTCAAAAAATCGTATTACTCTGATGACGGGCAGTAAACTAAATAAAATGTAACCTGGCTAAGGGTTCAGAACGTTTCAAAGTACCGTGACAGTATGGCGAGACGAGCTCAACTGCCGCGCACGTTCAAGCAGCCGCAGCGTATCTGCGTCTAGAGGGTGAACCCTGAGCACCGCCTCAAAATCTGCTACGGCCTTCTCGAACTCTCCTGTTGTAAGCTCAATATTACCCCGCAAGAACCGGGCAGCAATCAAGGTAGGATCAAGATCTAGTGCCTGCTGTGCTTCAGTGCGGGCAGATGTAAGTGATCCAACCGATGACCACGCCTCTGCCATTCGTAAATGAGCGGGCGCCGCGCGGGGACGTTGTGCTACCGATGCTGACCAATACGATATTCTGTCAGCATAGACGGTCGAACGCACGAACGATACTGACGCACAACAAACCACGGTGGCCGCTCCCAGTATCGCCACTCCTTGTGTACGTATCTTTTCAAGGGAAACCATGGAGGCGACAGACAGTAAAGCTCCGCAAAGAGGGACATAAAGACGGTGCTCAAAACTATATGCTCCTAAAACCATTGATGGCACGGTGAAGACCAGGAACCACGCCCCCCCCAGCCACGCCAGGCGATGTCCCGGGGCGGCGCGCCGAGTAACAAGTAACACGGCCCATGCAATACAAATCACAGTTCCGATGATTATACCAACAACTTCCGGACGCGGATACAACACCTGAGGGAAAGGATACAATATCCGGCCCGCATACCACAGTAGTCCCATTATAATGTGAATAATACCGTTTGTACCGTCACCGGTTCCTCTTCCTGTCACGCTTAACAAGCCTGCCGCACAAGAACGCGCATACATCCATAGTGCCACGGGGATAATCCATGTCAATACAAGCATCAACATTGTGCGCACCGTTGGCCGTTGAATACGCACATATCTTGCATACATCATTCCGATGATAATGAAAAATACCGCTGTTTCTTTGGTAAATAACGCGGCAGCAAACAGCACCCCCTGAAGTACCGCGCGTGCCGCACTAGGCTTATCAAGATACGAGATAAGCGACAGTGCCGCCGCCAGCACCCACACGCACAACAAAACGTCATTACGACCGGGAATCCAGGCAACCGCTGATACCAGCGCAGGATGGACAGCAAACAATAGCGTTGAACCTAAGCAAACGCGCCTATCAATACCAACCCTGTCAAAGAGCGTGAACAGTAAAACGCATGCGAGCAGATGATACAGGACACTCGAGCAGTGATATATAAGGGGAGCAGTTCCGGCAATCGAGGCATCAACCATCAGTGTAAGATTGAATAGGGGACGATAAAAGTGCGACGCAATGCCATGATATACACTCTCATGGAAAAGCTGTATCGCATTTCGTGGGTCTGACAAAAATGCCGGATGAGCAAGTATAAGCCAGTTATCGTCGAACCACACAAAAGAACTGGCAAGCGTCCGCCCATAGACGGCCACAACAACTATGAACAACCATATATAGGGAGACGATCGCTCACACATACTGCGGGCGATTCTTGCAGCACCTGTCTTTAGAATATACTTCATCGAAAAACCAGTTCTGGCATCACTCGATGTGTGCCTATCTTCGCCGTCTCGACGATTTTACGCATATTATAAAATCATTTGAACTTCTCGTTCAAGCTTTATTGCATATTTTTTAAAGGCTTCATGTTCCATCATTTCTGCGAGTGCAAAAATGTCGACAGAGGTAGCATTCTCTTTATTGATAATGAAATTCGGATGCTTCTGAGAAATCTGCGCCCCGCCTATCTGTCTGCCGATTAGATCCAGATCAGCAATTACGGCGGCCGCGGGGATCAACGGCAGCGGATCGTTTTTTGTTACACTAGCGAAATATTTTCTGACCCCTGCCGGCACGGTTTCAACCGGTATGTTCTTAAAAAAACTTCCCGCACTGGGATACTCAAGCGGCAGTTTTTGTTTGCGATAGTTTTTACAGGAGTCAACAACTTTTCGTATTTCTTCTGAAGAAGATTTTTTATACCCCACCATCACTTCCATGATGATCTCACCGTTTTGCTTAAAAATACTGTTCCGGTAACCGAATGAGCATTCTTTATTGTCACGGGATTTCTTTACGACGAGAACATCTGAAAATGCCATACTCTCCACACTGATGACGCAATCTTTTATCTCTCCGCCGAAAGCACCCGCGTTTCCCCGTACTGCACCGCCTATGGTACCCGGAAGTCCTCCAGCCCACTCAAGCCCTCCAAAACCGGCATTTACAAAGTATTCTACTACCGTTGCCAAGTCCGTACCGCTTGAAACATATACAGCACCTTTTTCAGTGGCGGGCCTGATGTCTGTCCACGCATTTTTAATAACCAACCCCTGGTAAATATCGCTACCGAAGACGACATTAGAAGCTGACCCTAAAACCACATACGGGATCTTATTCTTTCGTGCCCACTCTATACCATCGACAATTTCTTTTCTCGTGATGGCCTTTAAAAAATATCGTGCCGTGCTTTTGAGTTTAAAGGATGTTTGGTCATAAAGCGAAATATCGTTTTCTATGTTCAACATGATTAAATGTGGTTCTCCTCCCGTTAGTTGTGCGAAGATCATACTGCGCCAGAAACATGTTCACAGAAAAAAGCACTGAAAATTTGATCAATGCCTGGAATGAAATAGGTAAATCGGGCTCATCGTAAAGCCTTAATGCTCCATTGGCCACCCGATTGTCTGGGCAAAAAGCGCATGCTGCTCAGGCCGTAACTTTAATTGAGCACTAAGTGCAGCCTTCTGACAGTTATGGAACCACGCCGTCAACCCGTTTGCAGCGGCAAACAGTGCTACGTTTCCGGCAATTAAACCAGTATCCACATAATAATAAGATTTCTGTACGTCCGGATCTTTGAGACCCGGCTCCTGAAAACCTGCAGTACTAAATTTAGCAATATCCACGACATAAATAATACGTACCGGGGCATTGGCACCTGCACGCCCCTGGCCGGAACCGATAGCTATTGAACGCACGTCTCCGGCAACAATGGGTTTGAGCTGGTGAGGGACAGATTCATAGAGGTAAACGCCTTGTTCAAGAGCGATATACAGATCGATCTCTTGTGAATTGCTTGCGGAAGCAGCCGTCCGTCCTTCAATGCCAAACGGTCCTTTTTTTCGGTTTATTCCCCAAGCGGCCCAGAGAAGATCAGACAGCATTTGCAGGGGAAGCTTCTTATTGCTTATAATACGATCCGTTTTCCTTTTTTGTAATGCTCTCATAACTGTTGTACGATTTTTAAACTTCGGACGAGGAAGTTTAATCGGCTGTAATACACCCACAGGATCTGGGGCAATCATAACGGATTTTTTATATTTCATTGTATCTCCTGGTACTGTATGTGAAAATTGTATCAGTAAAATGGGGTGAAATCAATATAAACACTTTTAGTTGAGTAAATTAATATTTTTAAACGGCGGCGGGCACGCTAATTACAGTTTATTTGCCGGCGCCGCAATCCAATGTTGAGCATTTAATAATACACTAAATTAATTATATGTATTCTCTCCAGCCCTTGCCAGATTTATAATCGTCGTGTTGACTCCCTTTGATACACAGTTTACAAAATAGGATTATGCCTGTGAATAGTTCTCATCCACACGTACAAGATTTTTTCTATCGGTCACAAGGGGAGTGAAAAACACAAGATCGCCGATAACCGACTACAATTGAGTGCGGTTTATGCGGCTGAAAGCATTTGTTTAACAGCCTGCATTGCAGGGGTGAGCGCCTTACCGGCGGACTGAGTGTCAGTCATCGTAAATTCTGTTTTCAGTAATGCCAAATACATGTGCATAAACAGTGTCATTGTTTGGGGTGGTACGTCAGCTCTGTTCATGTGTCCAATTACTTTGTTTCTCATGATGCCCATATCTTCTTTGGCGCTCCCTGTTTTTTTAGACTGGAGAGTGTTATATTCCTCTACCAGATCCTGCGTATCTTGTGTGATGAGCAGCTTATTATCAATCCGAATGACGCCGACGCCTTCTTTTATTTTACGAATGAGATCCATTTTTTCTTGCAAGCTCTCAACAGGTCCGTCTAGAACAAAGCGCGCCAGGAATTTTTCAAGACGGTATCGTTCACGGCTTTGCTCAAGCGCCTGAGGGTCCAGATTCAATTCATCCTGCGCGAATGCAGCAAGTTTTTGACCGATAAGTCCATTAATGTAGCCGGCAAACATCTCGCTTCTGATATCGCGGTCTTCGACAGAAGATTCTTTGTCTATTTGCGCCTGGATATTGTCGATATCGCTAAGCAGTATCGCCTGCTGTTTCTCGTCGAGTCCCATACCCCCCGTCGCACTCTTCAAAGCAATGGGATCTTTTTCTTTATCATCTTTGACTACTGCAATCAGTGAAGAGATTAAACGCGTCGGATCTTCTATGTGACCGATGTTCCTCAGGGTTACCGCGGCAATCTGAGCGCCTTCAATTGAAGAGTTTTGTCTCGTCAGCGGACGCCTCACATCGAGTGCGGCGGCGATCACTGAAAGCAGGGCATACAGGTCTTCGCCGTTTATGGTACCATCTTTCTCGGCCACCTGCCCTATAAGCGGCACGTCGCGGGTTAATTTTGCGATCACCAGCGAAATGTTCGGGGCTCTTAGCACAGTGCGCAGCTCATCAACGGCTGAAGAGCCGTCGATCTCCACTTCAACACCTTCGCTGCCGATACCGACCGGCGTAAGTCCGGTAATTCCATACTTTTGCCGTACCATGTCCCGCAATTGTTTAAAGTTCTCCCGATCTCCCTCTTTAGTATCCACCAGGATCGTCGTTTCAGGGGCTACCCCTGCCGCGTTCATTGCGGCACTCAAGGCGCCGAGAGCGGGTTCCATCTCATCGGAACCGTCAAAAATCAGCCTGACTCCCAGCCGGTTATTGACTATTTTGTTTATTTCCAGTAGTTCAGTAATATTTCGGGCAAAGACATCACGATGTATGCCAGCCGGAACCGAAAGCTCGAGAGTGATACTTGATTCCTTGTCAGTGCGCAGCAGATTGATAATCTCTTGTCGGGTTATCCCATTGAATGTCATCTGCTCTCCTGAGAATGCTATAACGCCGCTCAGCCCCAGGCTCGGCGTTCCACGCGTTTTAAGCACTGCCATCACGTTTTTAAGAGCCGTCAGCTTGTCATGCGCCGTACCGAACGGGTCGTGAACGCTGGAAATATCAACCTGGAACATGATCGCGGCGCGCCGGATAAATCCCGTACCTAAATTTGCCTCGCGGATCAGCTGAGGCTCATTAATTATCTGCTGATAGGCATGAATAAATCTACCAAAAGCTTCTGCTCCAACAGTCTTGGGAACTCGCACAAGGGACAGTGCTTCAAGCCCCTGGACGTCCGTCATGCCGTCATTAAAGAACAGCCATGGATCTATGCGGGTTTTCAGTCCGACCATGCCTTTTAACTTTAAGTCAGTCAAAAGAGGCGGGAGGGCACGTTTGATGCCTTCTTCATTACCCCATTGCGGTTTAGCTTTACCGGGTTTTGGCACCAACATTAAACGGGTAATTTTGCCTAACCGCTCAGAGTAGACATCAAGAAAATAACCGTCTGCAACAATGGTAGCGGTGAGATTCATTTTTTTGCCCCGGTAAATCGGGTTATAATCGATCACGACCGGATGCATATGTTGATCTACTTGATACGTGAGTTCAGGTGTCAATGCCCCATCCCACCCGGGAATTGACTGCACAACCGCTTTTCCGGCCAGAAGCGCCGGATTATCACGCACCTGACGTTGGTAATCCGTCAGCTGTGTCGTGTTAGTGGTGAGCAATTTTACGATCTCTTGTATAACCAGCGGGGAATGCTTGAACAGAGACCTGATTAATCGCCTAATTTGTTTTACTATATCTGAAGGAGACACATCGTTGGTACCGGATTGGGACCTGACTTTTATGCTGCCATTCTTGCCGATACGAATCGTTACGTTCTCGAGGACAAGTTTTTCATCAGGCGAAAGGCCTCTTTGACGCCGTAACTCGGCACTTAGATCTACAACACGGGACAGCCGGTTTTCGATCTTCACTGAGCCTTTTAAGACAGCTCCCGGAAGTTTTATATCACCGGTTACCAGCAGCTCTTCGAGGGCGGAAACATCCGCACCCTTGAAAGCCTCAAGCACATTCTGCAACTCTTTATAGTAGCCTGACAGTTCGACCGAAGGCAACTTTCCTTTCCAGACGGGTTTTCCGGTAACAGGATTTATTGTCTTTAAAAGCCGCCACTCGTGGTAATCTAAATAAAAAAGACCGCTGTGAAATAAAAACCAGACGTCAAATGCCGTTTTATTTTGGGTGAAGAATTTCAACCTGTCTTCTTCATTGATATTAACAACCGTTACCAGCTTGTCTATCTCCATTTCATCCATCAGATCTTTTATCTGCTGTCTCTGTTCATCGGAGATGTTCAAAGCTTCAGGCAAAGGAGCGTCTTCTCGAACCATGGACAGGAACCCGTCAAAGTTCAGGAATACCGACCCCATCGCGCCTTCGAGCTGGGTATAATCTCCTTTATTGTTGAGGATTAATGACGGGGAAATTATTTTTAGAAATTTCTCCATACCGGTACTTTTATCACCTCTACCAAGTATGACGATGAACCTTCTGATAAAAGGTTGCATCACGGAATGATTCACCAGAAACATATTTGTGTTGAAATACTGTCCACCGCTCCTTCCTTTGGTCAAACCAACTTCCTGAAACAGCTCTTTCTGATCATTTTTTTCCGCCTGTGCTAATTCCAAGATCGTTTTTCTTATTGCCTTGAAGACCCCGTTTACCCGTCCCATCACGAACCCGAGGATCCCGCCTTTTTTGTCCACGACTGTTCGTGTTGTCGTGACCATAACGATCGGAAGCTTGTTTTTTGCTATATACCCGACCATTTGACGGTCAATGATGTTCGGGTTGTCAGCGTTGCCTAATCGGGATATTTTGCTTTTTCCTGCGCCCGGCAGTGTTACTCCAATACTTGATAACAACACGAACACAGCGCAAAAACCGTGTCCGTTCGGCGACTTTCGTGCAGAGAACTGATGGGTAGCGTTATCTATAACCGGAAACAGTAGCTGATTGACGGTCTCAAGAAGACTCAACCCGGGAGTCGTCGATAAGATTTCACGATACGTTTTGTGGCCGTAAGGATTATTGAGGGGAGGCAGCTGCGGGTCTCTGATATTCTGAACTCTCGCATAAACGTTGACCTGGTCCAAAAGGGCGCTCAGGGATTGCAGAGATTCTTCCGACGCGAGCACCTGCCAGGTGACCGAGCTGTAATTGTCTCTTTGTGTTATAGCGTGTAATAGATTGTTTTCAGAGATGCTTACTACAATCGGCGTACCCTCCATATTCACCGGAATCATAATATCGTTGGCTTTGCTTGCGTTAGATGTTCTTCCTCTCAAATAATTGTATAAGAGACGCTCTATGCCGGTACCTTGGCCTCCGTCAGAGCGGTTTTCAACGATATCAACAGAAAGAGCGGCATTGAGATAAGCTTGCGCATGATCCTCCAGATCGCGGAATGCGTGCACATCCAATTGACCAAGAAGTTGATCGACCATCATCGCGGAAGGGATATAATCTTCGCCGATGATGAGTTCTTTTTTAGATTCTCCCCCGGTCTTCGGCCCGGTTTTGCCGGCGTGATCATCCTGGTAGAGACCGTAGAGCATCCAAAAGTAAACGAGACTGATCAGGGAATCCTCGTTATCCATGTCGATTGCCATTCCAAATCTTATTTCAAGCAGATTTTTTAGTTGCACCAGCCCCGGCAATCCCATGGTAAGAAACTTTAAAGACCACTCGCCTGCCTCTTCGTTGTCCGAGCGACTCTCTTTGCCCAGCCGGACTTTTGCTGAACCTTTAATTGCTTCCGAGCGCGCGCGTAGCTCACGAGCGGCTTTTTTCAATTGCTTAAAAGCGCTAGAGAAAAAACCGGGTGGTATACCTGAATAATACTCAGTAACCGTTGGCGAAGGTGGAATGTTAGGCAGAACCGGTTTGGCCGATGAGCCAGGCCCCTTCACCTGCGATTCATGGGCAGGCCATGCGTCTTTGGGAACCGTCGTAGACTGTTTTTTCTCAACAATTTTTGTCAAATCGTCAGGACTCAAATAAAGGGTGTCAGTCGTGTTAACAAGTTCGGTTAGTGTTCCATCTAGGATAGCTTTTAATAATATCCTCATGTGCGGATGCCCGATGCTCTGCCCATGGCCCGGACCATTCCATAAAAATCCCCAATGTGGCGTTATCCCGGTAATGTAATACACTATGCTTGCTTTGGGGCCATGCTGGAATTTTGCGGGGCCTATGACATTGTCACCCTTGGTGACGACATAAACCCGACTTATGCCCGGGTCGTAGGGAACCTCACCAAAGTCGCTTTTGATATCAGGTCTGCCAAGTTTTATTGACTCATCGCTTTTTTTGCTCAAGTTCAAAATAGCGTCCGGTTCAGTGGCTAAAATCTTGGTAAAAGCTGCCACTAATGCCAATGGCCCTTTTTCCGGCAGCTGCTCTGAATTTTTCCAAAAAAGTAAATAGATAGTTTTCCCCACCCAAGCCATCACCTTGTTCATAGCAAGGCTCGAAACTCCGGGGAATGATACTCCCCTGATAGGTGCGTCTATGAGGACCGGAGGTTTTATTTTTGTCAGCCATGGAGCATTCTCTTTGTCCTTCAAGAATTTTTCCATTTTTCTTCCGCCAAGACTATGAGCAAAAATGATCACTTGTGGTCCATCGGCGGGTATCTTATCCAAATGAGCCCTGAGCGAATCCCTGAAGCGCGGGTATGAGCGCAAGGTATCAAACGGCACAGAATACTGATGGGGTCCTTTCGGACTGAAATAGCCCAACAACCGCTTGGCAGCACCAAGACTCTCCAGTTCGTCGATCATTTTTTTCGGGAACCGGCGGTAAGCCTCTGAACCCTCGCCTACGCCGCCTATGTACAGTATGGGGTTCGTTCCCTTTGGCACCTCGCTCCAATTGAACCCATCTTCCAACCAGTTATACCATCTGCCGTTATCTTCCATCTCTTGCGTGTAAACGACTGGCTCGATTTCGTTTTGTCGGACAGTTTTTTCAAGAGCAAATTGATCAAGGGTGAACATCTGAGCGGGTTTTGAGAAGAATGTATCTGATACTTCCTTTTCCGTAACGATAAATACATGCTCATCGCCCTCAGCCACTGTTGCAGCATATCCGAAAACATTTATTGTGTATGAATCTGTGCCAGCGATGTTTACTACGGTGACGTGCAGCTTATCGCTGTGCCGCTCAACCTTAACTGAAAATGTGTTGTGCCCGACAATGATGTTCGTTTCCATCGCAGGCAAAGCTTGCGGCAAGTTTGGACGAATCTCTACAGTTTTATGCACCGCATCCGGATTGATCCCGAACATTCCCATCGTAGCTTCAATCACCGCGGCAGCGGACCAGGTTTGTGCGGCACAATCTCCCGGTTTGCCTGTCGATGCGTCGAAGGTCTCAGACACATCGCCGATCGCTTTCTGACTGACATTTTTCCCTAATGCACGCACGAGCTGGTAACCATAATCTGAGTATCCGTACCTAAATGCAAGCATTGCTACCTCAGCCGTCGTCTTGGGCCAGACGGTGGTCTTATGATAGGCGAAATGAGGAAATATTTTGGTCAAAATTTTGAAGATCAATCCTTGCGATGACTCATCCGGTACTTCCACCAGTAT
>JBELAT010000040.1:0-14629 GCA_049508565.1 Endomicrobiales bacterium
GAGCCGACGGTAGTTGATTTGCTCTCAGAAGGGTTGCGCAGGGTGGGATATCTTGTTGATTGCGCATCAACGAAAACGGAACTATTGGAAAGTATTCACCGTGAAAAACCGGCGGCTATATTGATGGACGTTGGCATGCCGGGTGAAGATGGTATTAGTATTTGCCGGGATCTTCGCCATGCTGAAGAAACACGTGACATTCCCGTGATTATTGTTACTGCGTTTGATGATGAAATTACTCGCAATGATGCTTTTTTATTTGGAGCCAACGAGTTTGTAACCAAACCGTTTACGATTCCTGAAATTCAAAAAATCATCGAAAAATGTACAATCAAACCAGATTCATTTGAGAAATAGTTTGTTTTTTGATAGTATTATCAAATGTGCCGGGGTAGCTCAGTCGGTAGAGCACAGGTCTGAAAAACCTGGTGTCGTCAGTTCGATTCTGACCCCCGGCATTTATCATTACCCAGTAATAGTTGTCGAGAAGTGTTTGCGCCGTTCAAGGTGGTTAGAAATGTGTGTAGCGCGGTAACGCCGGCGTAGCTCAGTGGTAGAGCAATCGCTTCGTAAGCGATGGGCCGGGGGTTCAAATCCCTTCGCCGGCTTATGTTTTCGGGCGTTTTTTTAAAAATATAATGTCCACTATGCCAACCTTCCGTCGAATTCCCTTTTTGATCTTCTCTCTATTGTTCTTTGTTACGCTGACAGATGCAGCTTCGATAGGTACCACCATGTTCTCCTTTCTGCAAATCAGCCCTGCAGCACTCAATGCCGGCCTCGGTGAGACTTATGTGAATACCTCTGCTGCTTCGGCATGGGAAAATCCTGCTATTCTTCCCTGGGTTAACCATCAGGATTTGACTGTATCGTACTTGAGTTATCTGTCCGATATCAGTTACAGCTATATGCAATATACACGGCCGATCAACTCGAATACGGCCATTGCCGCATCAGTCGGGTATCTGGGTGTTGCTGATTTAAATCGAACAGTTGCTGATGGAAGTCTTGCTGGGTATTCCAATCAGGGAACTTTTTCAAGTTATGATGCAGACGTTTCCCTCAGCTATGGTAAGCGTCTTTCCCGCGAGTTTTCATATGGAGTAACGCTCAGCGGGGTACAGGAATCGATTGACACGTCAAATACGAGTGGCGTGATGATGTCTCTGGGCGGATTTTATCGTCCTGATCGGGTAGACTGGCAGGCAGGGTTTGGTGTTGTCAATATCGGGCCGGCCGTAAAAGGGTATAGTCTTCCGACGGGTATTTTTGCAGGAGTTGCCAGTGCGATGTACCCTCATTTCTTTTGGTCTGGCGAAGTGATGGGATATATGGATCAAGCGGTTGATATCCGAACCGGTCTGGAATATGAAATCAACCATACATTCTTTCTTCGTGTGGGATATCAGTATCCCCTCAATGATTATGGTCTGGGTGATTTTCCCAATGTAAACCTTTCCGGAGGGTTGGGATTCAAATTAGAAGGATTGATGATTGACTACGCGTGGGTCCCCTACGGTGATTTGGGCATTACCAACCGGCTAACGATTTCCTGGGCAATCGGCTCGGATATGGTAAAAAAACGTAATTTGGAGAGACGTCGATGAGCACAATGCTAACTGCAACGACAAGAAAAATTGATCAAGTCTGTTCAACACTAATCGCCTATTGGCTTCCGTTGCTTTATTTCCTGATAGCCGTTGCCTTTTATTTGAAAACCTACGATTCTGCCCAGATCAAGATCACCATGATCCAAATCGGCGGCACCATTCTCCTGGGTATCTGGCTGGTTAAAATTATTGAGTCGGACCTCATATTCTTTAAACGCAATATTCTTGTTATATTCCCCTTGCTGGCATATTTGCTTTCCGGCATTTTTTCGTTCTGGCACTCACCGTTTGTCTATGCAAGCTCTAATGAATTGGTGCGGCGTGTTATTTATATCAGCATCGCCCTGATCGTTATCTCAGAGATGAATACTGAGGAAAAAATGCGGCGGTTGTTTACGTGGCTGACCGCTGCGACTTTTGTAGTCTGTATCTACGGACTCATACAGTACCTGGATTTCAAATTTTTTCCCAGCCCGCCGGAACCGGGTCTTGACCCTTTCGTCTGGCGACAGGCGTTCGGCAAACGAATTTTTTCTACCTTCGGCAACCCCAATTTCTTTGGCGATTTTCTTGTGGTCATGGGACCAGTGATTCTGGCTCAATTTTTGCGTACCAGGAGTTTGCATCTCCTTTTGTTATGGGCAATGATTGCCTTTAATGTGACTTACACCTACTCAAAAGGTGCCTGGCTAGGATTTGCCGCCGGCCTGCTTGTTTTTGCGTTCCTGGTTGTAGGATTTTTCTTTCAATCGAAAAAAACGAATACTAAAAAAGTATTGTTTATCATGGCTGCTGTTACGATACTTCTTGTTTCAGTGGGGACACGACATCAATTGAAAGGAAGGCCGGATAGTTCGTCTTTCCGAGTATTTACCTGGCTGTCAACGTGGGAGATGATAAAAACGCATCCGGTGATCGGTACGGGCATTGGCACGTTTTATATAACGTATCCTGCCTGGCGTCGTCCTCAGATATTTTTCATTGAATCGCGACACAACACAGAAACCGACCATCCGGAAGATGAGTATTTGGAGGTCTGGTATGATGAGGGTCTGATCGGTTTCGGAATATTTCTTTTATTGCTTGTGATGTTTTTAAATCTAGGGTACAATAATTTAAAAAACTTCAGTTCGCTGCATCCCGAAAAAAACCGGGCAGACATCCGTGCATATTACCAGCTGGGTGTCTTAACCGCGATCGCCGCACAGCTGGTGCACAATTACGTGTGCGTGTCGTTACGCTTTGTTTCGTCGGGAGTGATGCTCTGGTTGATGATCGGTCTTGTCGGAGCGCTCAACGTCAATAATCCTCTGCCGGAGAAGGAGGGACCTGAGCCGGTGCCGACGCCCCTGCCGCTTGCTGTTCGACGGATACTTCAGGCGATGGTAGTGCTGATTTCCGGTTATTTTGTATGGGTTTTTTACGGGTATTTTGATGCAGACATGAATCACAATATGGCGATTTTCTTTTCAAAGCAGGGTCAATGGGCGCAGGCACTCGATAAATACAAAGAAGTGGCTAAAGAGAATCCTTCGTTTATCATGGCACATTATTTTATGGGTAACGTCTATAACGATCGCTGGGCGCCGGGTGATCCTGAGCTGTCTATTAAAAAATATGAAGATGTGTGGTCACTGGCACCGAATTATGTTCAATCACATCATCAGGCAGGACTGATTTATCTTAAATGGGGTGAAGACGAGAAACATTTGGCTGATGAAGCGCTTAGCAAACATGATACGCGCTCTGCGCAACAGCATGATCAGCAGAAAAAGTTGTTATGGCAGAAAGCGCTTGCCGAGTTTGAGCGGTATCGAGACATCGATCCCATATTCCCTGTTAATTATTATCGTATTGCCTGGATTTATACTCAGCTTGGTCAGCTTGATAAGGCCGAAGCTGCCTATAAGGACCATCTGTGCTTTCCTGACAAATTAAAATATCCGCCTTACAATGCCTGGGTTGAGGATTGGATGAGTCGTCGTTCCGAGGAGTACGCTGAGACCAATGTTAATCTTGGTAACCTCTGTTTCATGCGCAATAATCTTGCCGGCGCGCAGCAGTATTATGAAGAGGCGGTACGGCTTAATCCCGCAGCGATAGTGGCCATGAAAAATCTGGCAGTCATCTACGGCAAAAATGGTCAGCGTGACCGGGCGGGCCAGATGTGGATGAAAATACGTTCTATTGCTCCACAAGATCCTGATGTTCAAAAAGTTTTTCAAGCACCGCCTAAATAAAATAATGTTTAGATGTAGGCATGGGTGAGCTTTCCTTGTGTGTTTAATGAACTGAAGATGTAACCGCATCAAATCCTCGTGTCTCCGGTCGTTATGAGGTGGAGATGGTGACATCACCACATGAGCCACGTACGGTGTTAGAGGAAGATAAACGGGAAATAATTCTTGTATTACGCTGATAAAATAAACAGCTTGCGCGACATATTTGGGACTCAGCAGATTGTTGTTGAACATGATGCTATCACCGTTAATGGCCGGAAATACCCTGTTATCAATGATGTTATCGTGGCAACATCTGTAGAACAATACACCCCTTTTGTCCGTCAGCAAATAAACACACAACTTTCCGCCAGCGGGCAGAAAGCTGCAGCATATGCTCCCGATATTCAATTCACCTTTGGTGAAGAATGGAAAATCTACAACACCCTTTTGCCGGAACACATCCAGGAATTTGACCGCTATTTTGATCTCGTTGATATTGAAGGTCTTAAAAATGCGCGTGTTGGCGATCTGGGATGTGGCATGGGACGATGGAGTTATTTTTTAAAAGATCGGGTCAGGGAACTGGTTCTGGTGGATTTTTCCGATGCAATATTTGTGGCCCGGAAGAATCTGGCTGATGCTGCCAACGGGATATTTATAATGGCCGATCTTCAACGACTTCCCCTGAAAGATGATTTTGCTGATTTTATTTTTTCACTGGGCGTTCTTCATCATTTACCCACGCCCTGCCTCGATGAAGTCCGTCGCCTGAAACGTTTTGCTCCGCGGCTACTGGTGTTTTTATATTATGCATTGGATAATCGCCCGGTATATTTCCGCGTTCTGTTACAACTTGTTACGCTGGTACGCCGCATGGTGTGCAGGATTAATAACGCAGCATTTCGGCGACTGTTTGCTCGGGCCGGCGTTTATTTCATCTATCTTCCGCTCATTGTACTGGGAAAGGCCGTACGGCCGTTAAAGCTCAGCCGATATGTTCCTTTATATGAATTTTATCATGACAAAACTGTCCGCCGTATAGAACAGGATGTGTATGACCGGTTTTTTACCCGTATAGAACAGCGGGTAACGCGCCGCGAAATTATGCTGCTGCGTGATACTTTTTCAAATGTTACAATATCTGGTGCTATTCCCTACTGGCATTTCGTCTGTACCCGGTAAATGATTATATGCGACGCTTCATAACATTTCTTCTTACGGTTCTTCTGGTTGTTCCTGCGCTGATTTTTTTTACCGATCTGACGCGCAATCCCTACTATTTTCAGATTGTTCTGCTTAACTCTCTGACCATCGCTATAGTGATGCTCTGGCTCGTGTGGGCAATTCAACAGAAATCCCTTGTTCTTCGCCGGACTCCCGCAGACGTTCCTCTCATTGCATTTTTTGCTATAGCCACCATTTCGTGGGCAGCGATTTTCATCGCTAACATACATGAACCCTATTTGCGATACGGTATTTACAGTGAAGGATTAAAACGGTGGTTATATACTCTTGTTAATGCTCTGCTGCCCTATTATTGCGCCGTTTATCTGGTAGACGATACTAATCGTCCCCGTCTTCTCAAAGCTGTTTTTATTACCGCTTGGTTGGCTTCAGTATACGGGATTCTTCAATATTTTGGCATTGAATTTTTCTGGCCCAAAGTGCTCAATCCGTACGGGGGGCGGTGTGTTTCGACTTTCGGAAATCCCAACTTTTTATCATCATATCTCATTATGGTTTTGCCCGTGGCGTTAGTGCAGTGGTTTTCACTGAAAGCCTCAATGAAACGCATGGCCTTTAGTGTGTTGATTCTGACGTGTTTTATGGCTCTTCTATCAACGATGACACGTTCTTCATGGGTTGGCTGTATCGTTGCTTTTGTCTTTGTCATTGTAATGCTTGTTCGGTTTGAAAAAGAACAATACAAAATTAAACGTACGGCTCTCGCTTTATTGGGTGCGGTACTTATTGCATTAACGATCATGTGGCCCCGCAGCGATGTCGGAGGAGAAAATGCTACTTTTGTCGAACGACTGGCCGAGGCAGCCAAGGCAACGACGAGTAGTTATCAGTCCTATGATCAGCGGCGGTTGATCTGGTCCTGCGCCTGGCATATGGTCATCGAAAATCCGGTCATTGGCAAGGGATGGGGATGTTTCGAGTTGTTTTATCCATTTTATCAGGGGCGTCATCTCTTTTTACCAGCGTACCATTCATTTCGCACGCATGCTAACAACAGTCATGATGAGATACTGGAAATCTGGTCGCAGACCGGAACCGTCGGGTTGGGGATCTACCTGTGGCTGCTGGTGGTGTTATTTAGTTCAGCATTGTTTCTTATAAAATATCTTTCTGGAGAAAAACGCCTGCTGGCGATCGGCCTGGCTGCCGGTTCGCTCGGGATGTTGACGGATAATCTACTCAACGTGTCATTACATTTTGCGGTCCCTGGTTTCTTGTACTGGTGGCAGTGGGGATTAATGATGGGCCTGGGGGCACTGGAGATCACAGTCCTGCCGGTGCGATCGATAGTTAAGAAGGCGATTATCGTTGTGTTGTGTGTCCTTGGAACAATCGCCATTGTCCGATATTATGACTGTCTGATGGGTGAAATACACTACTTTAAAGGATTTAAATATTCAAAGAGCAACGACATTCAGCGAGCCATTCCCGAGCTGGAAAAGGCACATGCCCTGCAACGTTTTGAGGTTAATAATAATTATGAACTTTCCAACTGTTATGCCCGCGCAGGGATGCGGGATAAAGCACTTGAATTCTATAAGGAATCTCTTCGGGCAAATGCAGGGTACGATGAAATCTATTTCAATATGGCAACCGTCCAGGCGCAGAAGGGCGATTTTGACCAGAGCATTGTTGAGTATACCCGCTCACTTTATATTAACCCTCTCTCGTTGGATGCCTATGTGGCTCTAGGCAGCATCTTTTTGCAAAATTCTAATGTCTATACGAAAGCGGGTATAGAGTTGTTCACCCAATGCATATTTTTTTACCCGCGCAATAAGGATATTTTAAACAATCTGGGATATCTCTATACGAAGATTAATGATCACAACACAGCGGTAACCTACTACAAAAAAGCTCTTGAAATAGATCCCGATTTTGCGCTTGCCAGAAAAAATATTGCGGTGAGCCTCGCGCGATTAGGGCGACGTGATGCGGCGCTCGATGAGATAGACCATTTATTTGATATTGCCAGTCAGGCTATAAAAGCCAGGAATTGGGCTGCAGCACAGGGGCCATGTGAGAAATTGGTTTCACTGGTGCCGGGTAGTTTCGCTGCTCATCTGTATTTGGCCAACGTCGATTTTACGATGGGAAAATTCACCGAAGCTCTTACTCAGTATACCGCGGCTCTGGCACTTGAACCCGACAATAGTTCAGCTCTGTGTAATCGCGGTCTGGTTTACTATCAATTAAAACAGTTTGCACCGGCAAAAGATGATTTTGAACGTGCGCTTGCACTGGATCCGAAAAATCAGACTGTTCGTCAAAAGATAGATGAGCTAAACCAGATTATGACACCTCACTATTAAGACACTTTCGGCCGTTCACCATTTTTTCGCGTGGGACAGTGGTTCTGCCGTGCTAGCTGTTTGATTCAAATGCTCAGGCTTGTGACGATAAAAAAACGCTCAAAAACTTTGTCACGAAGCCGCTGCATTATAAAAAAACTATTGGCCTGTGTGGTAAGTGTTGTGGTAAGTGTTGTGGTAAGTTGACATCACGGGATAAAAATCGTATACTTTTTTTAGTAAGCAGCGTCGCCTCATGGTTGATGATAGCACTGCGACGCTGTTTTTGTTTTATATAAGGGAAATGCGTCGGGGATGGAATGAAGGATTATGGTATCACTCAAGCCTGAAATAATAACCCAGATCGGCAGCTTTGCTTTTACCAATACTGCTGGTGCAACATTGTTGACCGATGCAGTGATAATCTCGGTTGCTTTTTTTCTCAACCGGTATCTGTCAGTCAATCCCGGGCGACTGCAGAATTTACTTGAGAGTATTATTGAATATCTTTACGAGTTAACTCAGCAGATAGCCGGCGATAGAGTCGAATCCATTTTTCCGTGGTTTATAGGATTTTTCTTTTTTATTTTTCTGTCAAATATTCTGGGTCTTTTCCCCGGATTTGCAACAATTCAACTGCTTGAAAAAGGGACACACGAATATATTCCCTTGTTGCGTACGGCCACAAGCGATCTCAATGTAACCATCGCGCTTTCTGTGGTATCCATAGTGGCGACACATGTGCTCAGTATCCGCCATATTGGTGTACTCAATTATCTTAAACGCTTTTTTGCTCTCAATCCTATTTTTATGTTTGTGGGTGTACTCGAGCTTGTGGGAGAAGGGACAAAGCTCATATCATTGTCCTTCCGGTTATTCGGCAATATTTTCGCGGGTGAAGTTGTCATTAACACCATTTCGACTATCATGTCCTTTTCGGCGTTTTTCGGGCCGTTGCCATTTCTGGGGCTGGAAATAATTGTTGCTTTAGTTCAGGCGCTGGTTTTTGCGATGCTTACTATGGTTTTTATGAGTATCATGACAACGGTACCTGAACATTGATCGTGATCAAAAATTCTAATATGAAAGGAGAGTAACGTATATGACCATTACATTAACCGGTGGTATTATTATTGCTATCGGCGCATTAGGACCTGGTATCGGAGTCGGCCTTATCGGTGCAAAAGCAGTGGAAGCTATTGGCCGCAATCCTGAAGCTAACGGCAAAATATTGCCCGCAATGCTTCTAGGTATGGCGTTTGCCGAAGCCATTGCCATCTATTCGCTGATATTTGCATTTATGAAATAGGGTAGGTTAAGGTTTTCATATGGATATTCTCAATTCATTTGGTTTAGATATCAAGCAGTTCATTGCCCAGATCGTCAATTTCCTGGTGATCTTCCTTGTCATCAAAATGTTTCTCTATGAGCCAATCCGCAAGATGTTGCGGGAACGCCAGGAGAAAATAAAAAAGGGGCTTGATGATTCGCAGGCAGCAACGATAATGCTGGAGAAGACCACGCAGGATAAAGCTGAGATACTCAAAGCTGCGCGGTTTGAAATGCAGAATATTATTGACACCGCCCGGGGCACCGCTGAGCAGATCAAACAGAAAATTATCGAAGATTCACGCCAGGAAGCTGAAAAAATTGTTTCCCAAGCGAAAATCGAAGCACAGCGTGAGATGCAACGGATGGAAAAGCAAGTGACAGCGATGTCGCTTGATTTGTCACAAAAGGTTCTTGCCTCATTATTGCCATCGTTGTTTTCGGAAGAACAGAAAGTCCTTATTTTGAAAAAAGCTGCAGCCAGTTTAGAGCGGGAGTCACATGAACACGGCAACGCTTAAGAAACTTGCATACCTGACCATTGCGCAGCCGGATGTTTCCGAAACTGTTGGGCGCTCTGTCGAAACTATGACTCGTGCAGATCTCAAGGAGTTTTTGTTTTATCTCAAACAGGCATGGCAACGCCGTCAAGTGTATGTGCGACTGGCGGGTGTTCCTGATGAGTCAGTTTCCCGTATTATTACCCAGCTCTATCCTGGAACAACGATACATTACGAATCAGTGCCAGGGTTAGGTGGGGGCTTGCAGATCGAGAGAGATGATACAATAGTCGATATAAGTTTCCGCCGTATGGTGGAAACAATATTCCAGGGAATTAAAGATAGTTGATGAAAGAGGTCGTATGAGACCAGAAGAGTTTATCAAACAGATTGAAGAAAAATTATTTTCAGTTTCTCTGAAACCGGAATTTATTAACCAGGGTACCGTTGAAACCGTTGCTGACGGAATCATTAAAGCCACAGGACTTTCCGGGGCCGGCTTCGGGGAAGAAGTGGCATTTGATAACGGAACACGCGGACTGATTTTGAATCTTGATGAAGATTTTGTTTCGATAATCATGCTGTCGGAGTCTGAGGATATACATCGCGGAATGAAGGTCCGCACCACCGGGCGAGTGCTGGGTGTGATGGCATCCGATCAGCTTATCGGCCGGGTTATCGATCCTCTGCAGAATCCTCTCGATGGAAAAGAACTCAAACCATCGGGTACGCTTTATCCGCTTGAAAAAATAGCTCCGGGAATCATCGAACGACGTTCCGTAGACCGGCCTGTGAAGACGGGTATCACGGCTATTGATGCCATGACACCTATCGGCCGCGGGCAGCGGGAACTCATCATCGGTGACCGCAATACGGGAAAAACGGCTATTGCTATTGATGCGATAATCAATCAAAAAAAATGTGACCTCGGCCTCAAGAGAGTCATTTGCATTTATTGCGCGATCGGGCAGAAACGAAGCAACATCGCGCGGATCGTCGCAAAGTTGGAAGAAGAGGGAGCACTTGCATACACGATAGTTGTTGCCGGGAGTGCTTCAGATCCTGTTGCGATGCAATATATTGCGCCGTTTGCCGCCTGTGCGATCGGTGAGTATTTTATGGATAAAGGCGAAGACGTTCTTGTCGTCTATGATGATCTTACCAAACATGCCTGGGCATACCGACAGATGTCATTGTTGATACGGCGTCCTGCCGGACGTGAGGCGTATCCCGGCGACATTTTTTATCTTCATTCTCGACTGCTTGAACGTGCCTCGCGGCTTTCCGATGAACGCGGCGGCGGTACTCTGACCGCTTTGCCCATAATCGAAACCCAGGCAAACGATGTTTCCGCATACATTCCGACAAACGTTATTTCTATTACTGATGGTCAGATATACTTGGAATCAGATCTGTTTAATGCAGGAGTTCGTCCGGCAATTAACGTGGGGCTGTCGGTGTCACGTGTCGGTGGTGCGGCACAGTCAAAGTCTATGAAACAGATAGCAGGCCCGTTACGTTTAGAGCTTGCCCAGTTTCGAGAGTTGCAAGCATTTACGCAGTTCGGTAGCGATCTCGACGAGGCGACAACAAAAAAGATAGAACGCGGAAAGCGACTGTTGGAATTGTTGAAGCAACCGCAATATCAACCGCTCAACGAAGTAGCACAGGTCATCAGTATCTTTGCTGCCACCTATGGACTACTCGATGATATCCCAGTTGAAAAGGTACGCGATTTTGAAGAAAAACTCATAGAGTTTATTAGTTTGCAAAAGAAAGATATTGTTGAACGTCTCCATTCAGGAGCTAAAATGGATGATGCGGCAATAGCTTCTCTCAAACAGGTAATTAGTGAATTTAAAAAAGGGTATTAACGGCGCCGCGGTTGTGTTGTGATGAATTTTCTCACATGATTGTGGTTCTTGCATAAGGGAAATATGGCTGAAAATCTTCAGGTTCTCAAAAAACGCATTAAGACGTCTCAGAACATTGCCCAGATTGCCAAGGCAATGGAGATGATAGCCGCTTCAAAAATTAAACGTGCACAAGCGGCGGTTGAAAATAACCGGCCGTACGCACAAAAAATTGCTGAAACCGTCAAAAACATCATGGCGCTCAGTGACGTCAGAGAGTTCGATCATCCATATGTCCGCACACGTGCAACCGGCAAAAAACTGATGGTTGTGTTTTCGCCTGACAAGGGTTTATGCGGCGGTCTCCCGGGTAATGTGTTCCGTGCTCTTCAAAACGCGATTACCCCTGAGACTATCGTGATAGCCGTCGGCAAAAAGGCGGGAAAGTTTGCTGCACGACTGGGTAATCCGCTGGCGGCGGCATTTACGATGGGTACCTCATTTCCTGCATACGGGACCATCTACCCGGTCATGGAGATTATCAATCAGCAGTTTCCTGATACCGTTACGCAGGTGGATATTCTTTATACCGAATTTAAATCAATGCTGTCACAGACGCCGGTAGTCTATCCCTTGTTGCCTGTAGTGGCGCCGATGCCGGCTCACGCTCCGGCTGGCAACCAGCCAGGTATCAGTTATCTTTTTGAACCTTCACCGGCCGCGGTGTTGCGGGATCTGTTGCCGCGCTATGTTGAGGCAAAATTGTATTCTGCGATGATACAGGCATTTACTTCGGAACAGGCCGCACGGATGATAGCCATGCAAAATGCCAAGGATAACGCGTTGGACATAAGCGATCATCTGACCAACCGGTACAACCGGTCTCGCCAGGAGCGCATAACAAATGAAATATTGGATTTGGCTAACGGAGCAGCATAATCAACCAGACAATACATAGGGTGGAAAAATGAGTGAACACATGGCGGGCAAAGGTGAAGGAACAGTTATTCGAGTGCAGGGAGCTATCGTCGATGTTCGTTTTACCGATGAGGTTCCGGGTATCTATGAGGCGTTGACAATTGACATGCCTGGCGGCGAAAAGCTGACGCTTGAGACAGAGTTCCAATTTGAAAACTTTGAAGTGCGTGCGCTTGCACTCGGATCGACAATCGGGTTACAGCGGGGAACCAAAGTTCAGCGGTCATTCGGGCCGATCAAAGTACCCGTAGGCGAAGCCACTCTGGGCCGCATTTTTAACGTGCTCGGTGAGCATATTGACGGTCTGGCACCGATTGATAAACAGAAAACAGGTTATGATCCCATACACCGTTCCGCTCCGTCACTGGCAGAGCAAAAACCCAAACCGGAAATGCTGGAGACCGGCATCAAGGTTATCGATCTTATTTCGCCGTTTACCAAGGGCGGAAAGATCGGTATTTTCGGTGGCGCCGGCGTGGGCAAAACGGTTGTGGTCAAGGAACTGATCCGCAATATAGCCACGGTGCATAAAGGTCATTCCGTATTCGCGGGGGTCGGTGAACGGACTCGTGAAGGGACTGATCTGTGGTTGGAGATGAAGGAAGCGGATGTGCTCGATAAAACAGTCCTTGTTTTTGGACAGATGAACGAGCCGCCGGGCAATCGTCTCCGTGTGGCACTCTCGGCGCTGACCATGGCAGAATATTTTAGAGACGTAAAAAGCGAAAACGTTTTATTGTTTATCGATAATATTTTCAGATTTGCACAGGCGGGTAGCGAGGTGTCGGCATTGCTGGGAAGAATGCCTTCTGCAGTTGGTTACCAGCCGAATCTCGCCCAGGATATCGGCGATCTTGAAGAACGGATAACGTCGACAAATAAAGGATCGATCACCTCGGTTCAAGCTATTTACGTTCCTGCTGATGATTATACGGATCCAGCTCCAGTTACCATTTTCAGTCATCTGGATGCGACTATCACGCTTGATCGCGCCATTTCCGAGCAGGGACTCTATCCTGCAGTCAATCCTTTAACCTCATCCTCGCGGCTGCTTGACCCCAATACGGTCGGCAAAGAGCACTATATGGTTGCCAGTGAAGTCCAACGCATCCTGCAACGATATAAGGATTTACAGGATATCATTGCAATCCTTGGTATTGATGAACTTTCTGACGAAGATAAACTGACCGTTTCTCGCGCCCGGAAAATACAGAGATTTTTAACCCAGCCGATGTTTGTTGCAGAAACATTTACGGGATATCCGGGTAAATACGTGACTATTGCAGAAACAATTCAGGGGTTTAAGGAAATAATCGAAGGAAAACATGATAAACTTTCTGAACAGGCATTTTATATGGTAGGCACGATCGAAGAGGCCGTTGCTCGAGCTAAGGTGTCATGAGCAAAACGTTGCGCGTTGAGGTATTATCTCCAGAAGGCAGCATCTGTCTTATGCCCGCCACTCAGGTCATGTTGCCGACTACCAGCGGGGAAATCACTGTTCTGCCCGGCCATGAATCACTTTTTACGCGGCTAGCGGAGGGTGAGATCGTTATCTCAGATGGCACGGAGACTACCTACGTTGGTATCACCGGCGGTTTTTTAGAGCTTGCAAACGATGCAGCTACTATACTGGCTGATTATGCCGTAAAATCCGACACGGTTATTGTGGCTCGGGCCGAAGAGGCGAAGCAACAGGCTGAAGAAGCAATGCGTTTGAAGAAAAATACAGCCGAATTTGTGATAGCCGAACAGAATTTAAGAAAATCAATTTTACAACTGAAAATCTCGGGCAGGGTCAAAAAAAGAATAGTGTCACAAAAGTAGTAAATAGTTTTGAAATGCGTTATCCCGGTACATACGCGGTTCGGTGCCCGTGCATCGATACTCAAAGGAGACAATCATGAAAGAAAAAGTTGAAAAAGCTCTTGCTAAAATACGACCACACTTGCAGGCAGATGGTGGAGATGTTGAACTGGTAGAGGTAACTCCTGACGGTATCGTCAAGGTTCGGCTGACCGGTGCATGCGGGTGTTGCCCGATGTCGACGATGACAATGCAGCAGGGAATAGTCCGGACTTTGAAAAAAGAAATTCCGGAGATCAAAGACGTTCAGTCTGTCTAAGGATCGTGATGTTAGTTGGCATAATGAGTGACACGCATGAGAATATGCCGCAGATCGCCAAAGCAGTGGCATATTTCAACCGGCAGAAGGTAGATCTGGTTATTCACGCGGGAGACTTTATTTCGCCGATGTGCGCGCGGCTGCTTGAAAAACTGGAAGCACCTCTGGTTGCGGTGTTCGGCAACAATGACGGTGATCATGTGGTGTGGCGGGAAAAAATAAAATCTTTCGGTGAGATTCATGATAGTCCCTGGGAGTATAACTGCCAGGGATATGCGTTTCTGGTGATGCACGTGCCGCACGCAATCGATGAACTAGCGGCATCCCAGAAATATGATGCAGTTGTTTACGGGCATACGCATCAAGTTGATCAGCGTATCGTTGGAAAAACAGTTATCATAAATCCAGGGGAGGCCGGCGGCTGGCTGTATGATCATCATACAATCGCGCTGTTACGCCTTCCTGAACGCACCTCC
>JBELAT010000041.1:0-14599 GCA_049508565.1 Endomicrobiales bacterium
AAACGATGCCGCCAAGCAACAGAGCATTACCATGCATATAACACCGTACCGTTTCACTATCATTGCGTTTTTCCCGTTTTTGAAGTCGAAGATTGATCAGCTTTAGCCTGTTTTGCCAGATGAGATTTTACGCGAGCAAGTGATGCCTGTGCCGTCTGCTGCACCCCGGGATCTTTATCGAATTTTGCCGCATTATCGAGCGCAGAAACCACTGACTGAGTCGGGATATCACCCAGCAAATCAGCTGCCTGCAAACGTATCATAGGATCACTGTCGCCAAGCAGTTCAAGTCCGGTATCAAGTCCTGCCTGTGAACCGATCTTCGCCAACGCTCCGGCGGCAGCTACTCTCACTCGTTTGTCAGCATCCGTCAACGAGTTTTGAAACGTTGATTCGCTATCGGTGTCTTTTAATTTTCCGGCGATACGGATAGCTTCGGCTTTGAGAGAGACGTCCGTATCTTTCATCGCATCCCGAACAGCGGGAAGCGTCAAGCTGTTTTCAAACCGGCCCAGCGCATTCAAACATGATCGGCGCATACCGACGTTAGTGTCTTTCATTGCCTCCGACAAGGGTTCAATGGAAGACTGATCACGCAACGATCCCAGCGCATTTGCTGCAGCAAAGCGTACTCCGTCATTTTTATCTTTCAGCGCAGCAATCAACGGCGGAACGGCGGCATGGTTACCTATATAATTCAATGCGACCGCAGCGCTCTGACGAACATTGGCTTGAGGATCTCCCGTTAATAATGCAATGATATTGGTTGTCGCTGCACTGGCACGCATAATGCCTAAAGAATCGGCTGCAGCTGAACGGACAGAAGAGTTTTTATCTCCGAGCGCTCTGATCAGCGGATCAATCGCGGAGGGATCGCGCAAAGACCCTAACGCTTCAGCTCCCTGACGGCGTTGGGAAGGCTCATTGCTTTGGAGTTTTGAAAGGTTGTCTGATAATGGATCGGCAGATACAGCAGTGGCGGGCGTCTGAACTGAAAAGCCAACAGATACGGTTAACATACTACACAAGAGAAGAATTATTCTTTTGCGCATATTTCCCTCCACATGGTAACGTATTTCGCGCTATTCTATCTTTTTGGAAAAGTGATGTCAATCATTGCGCATGCATATTCGCCTTGATTTTACCGTAAAAATCAACGCACTGCCTTTTTGCCTGAACACCAATTTAGTATACTATAGCGGCATGCGGAAATTCTCAATTGCTCTTATCTTCGGTTTCAGCGGATGTATTTCTGTCATTTCACAAACCCTCCTCTTCCGGGAGATGCTGGTTGCATTCCAAGGCAATGAACTTTCGATTGGCATATTACTGTCATCGTGGCTTCTGGGAACGACTGCCGGCAGCTGGCTGGGAGGAAGATTTAAAAAAAAGGTATCTCCGGCAGCTGGATTGCGTAATCCGCTTATAGTAGCAGCTATACTCCTACCGATCGTTTTCTTTGCCGTACGATTTGCCCGGCCGCTTGTGTCAACCATTCCGGGGATGGGGTTGTCACTGGGCACTCTGTTTGGATTTTCTTTGATGTTGTTTGTACCTTTAAGCATGACGTTTGGATTTCAATTCGGATGCACGCGTCATATTAAAACTGCCTTTCTTTTCGAAGCAGCTGGATATCTGGCGGGTGGCCTGATATTTACCTATCTGATGCTACCGCTGGACAATGCGGTCATGATGCTGCTGTGCGTATGCCTTTCTACAGCCCTTTTCACGCTCATCATGAATCTGGTGAGCGCCATGCCGGATACGCGCTGGGGGACTCTGATAAGCACCGTACTCATCATTGTTCTCCCGGGTTTTTTCTTACTTGCACAGTCCATCGACACCGCAACTCTCAGTAGAGGCGAGTATCCCGGATGCACAATCGTGGCCTCCCACTATTCGCCCTACGGCCACACGGTTATCGCAGAACGCAATGCCGAACGCTATGTTTTCTCTAATGGCATTCCGCTGACTTCGTTTCCCGATGACGATGCGGTTTTCTCGGAATCATTCGCGTACATTCCCTATCTGTTTCATCATCACCCGAAAACAGTGCTCGTCATCGGCAGTGCCGCCCCGATACTTTCTTATCTCGAGCGCGAACCCATAGAAAAAATTACGTATATTGAAAATGATTCCTTTCTGGCGAAATCGCTCAACCCGACCTTTGGTGCCGTAATCACCGATGCGAGAACCTTTCTTTCTTCTTCGCCTTTAGAGCGGTTTGATCTCATATATATCAACCTGCCCTATCCAACATCAGCATCGCTTAATCGATATTACACCGTAGAATTTTTTCTTATCGCCAAACGCGCTCTTAATCAATCCGGCGTCATTGCATTTAAAGCACCCGGATCACTGGTCTATCTCGACCCTATTATGACCGGTCTCAATTATTCCTTATGGGCAACAGCACACGCGGTATTCTCCGATGTCCGTATTGTTCCCGGCGATGATAATATCTTCATCGCATCTTCCACCCCGCTGCCACCACCAGGCATTGTTGCCAGGCGGATGAAACGACTGGTTGGCAAGACATCTTTTCTTTCTGTTGCCTATCTGCTGTTTACGTTTAACTCAGAAAAAACCGCATGGCTCTACGATCAATTCAATGCCTTCCGTGAAAAAAACTATAGGAACAACGATTTTATGCCACACGGATTGATGCAGGGACTGCTCTATTGGCAATCAGTATTCGCTCCCGGAACAACAGGCATCTACTCGATGTTCACGCGATATGCCTGGATTGTACTGGTTGTACTGCTACTCTGGCTGATGAATGACCGTGTCGGGATTAATGGCACCGCTTTTTCATCAGGTGCCGCGGCCATGGGATTATACATGGCTACAATCTGGAGTCTTCAAGTCGCACATGGCAGCCTGTACTACTGGATAGGCATGGCTACCGCTCTTTTCATGGCTGGTACGGCGTTGGGAGCATGGGCCATACGCATCCCCTGGTTCCAACCTTCCATTTTGGTAACGGAAATTTTATTTACGGTATGGATTATAACAGGATGTCTGGCACTCGCCAGACCACTTCCGTTGGCAGGATTCGGGCTTTTCGCAGCCGGGTCAGGATTTCTTTTGGGCTATCAGTTCCCGCTGCTCGCTTCGCGCACTGGCGTTGCCGCCTATACCGCTGACGCAATCGGTGCAGGAACCGCCGCACTCATTTTCGGAACTATCATCATCCCCGCGTGGGGTATCCCCAATACTTTACTGGTGATTCTTGCGGTTAAACTCATCACTCTCCAATGGTGGCTGACGGAATAGAGATTGCTTGGATCCTGAAGTACTCTATTTCAATGCCATGAGATGCAGATTATTTTTTATTCAAATGATATAATCCGCGGACTTTATGGACCCAGGCAAAAATGACCGGAAGCACCAGCAACGTAAGAAGCGTTGTAGATACCATTCCGCCGACAATGACCAGTGCAAGAGGCCGCTGAGCCTGAGAACCGACGGCATGCGACAATGCCGCGGGCAGCAATCCCAACCCGGCTAACAAAGCGATCATAACCACGGGTCTTAAACGAAGTGCTGAACCCTCTATTACGGCGGCTTCCAGATTGTATCCTTTGTGCGCGCTGAGCTTTTTGACGTTGGCGATAAGTATAATACCGTTTTGTATGGCAATACCGAACAAAGATAAAAATCCTATACCCGCAGAAATGCTTAAGTTTTCTCCCGCAATGTATAAAGCGGCAATGCCGCCTATGGCAGCAAACGGCACATTGAGTATCACGATCGAAGATTCCAAAACGTTGCCGAAGGTAAAGAACAAAAGTAAAAAAATCACAAACAGGGTGAGTGGAATAATGACCGCAAGCTTTAACTGCGCCGTTTTCATCTGGTTGAACTCACCGTCCCATTTAATGGTGTAACCACGCGGCAGCTCGATTTCTTTTTTTATAACCTTTTGTGCTTCCGCCGCCGCGCTTCCAAGGTCTCTATCTCTGACACCGAACTTAATAGCTATATATCTTTTACCTGCTTCCCGATATATGAAAAATGGCCCGTCGGTCAGCTCAACATCGGCAAGCATGCTCAGGGGTATTCTTTGTCCGTCAGGGGTATCGACAAGCAGATATTTGACTTTTTCCGGCATATCGCGACTTGTTTCAGGGAATCGCACCGCCAGGTCAAAAGTTCGCTCACCCTCAAGAATTGAGCTCACCGCGTTGCCACCGATGGCATTTTGAACAAGGGTAACGACATCGGAAACATTGATCGCGAAACGCGCACATGCGCTGCGGTTAACGCTGATATTTAAAGTCGGCTGGCCAAGCTCCTGATAAATACCGACATCTTCGATCCCGCGGATTTTCTTGAGAAGGGTTTCTATTTTTAGAGCTTTTTTATTGAGCTCGCCAAGATCGGAACCGAAAAGCTTGACGGAGTTTTCTCCTTTGACTCCGGATATCGCCTCTGACACGTTGTCTTGAATATATTGTGAAAATTCATACTCAATACCGGGAATGCCTTCAAGATACGCCTGCAATTTTTTCTCGAGCAGCACTTTAGAGGCTCCGCGCGGCCATCGTCCGGGTTTTTTCAAATACACACCGAACTCAAGGTTAAACACACCGGTGGAATCAGTCCCGTCATCCGGACGGCCTATCTGAACAACCACCGTTTCAATCTCCGGCTGGCTGAGAAAATAGTTTCGTATCTCTCCTGCGATCTTTGAAGAATAATCCAGGTCGACAGTGTTGGGAAGAGTAACCCGTATCCAGAGATTATTCTCTTCGAGGGTTGGCAGGAAATCGGTGCCGATGTTAAAAGCTCCAAACAGCGCAACCGCAAGTGCCACTAACGCGACTGCGATCACGGCAACTGGCTTTCGAATCAGTTTTTCTAAAAGCGGTCTGTAATAGCCGAGAATCCACCCCACTATTTCGGGGGTATGCGGCGTAATGCCGCTATTAAAAAGATAGGAAGCGCTTACGGGTATGAAGGTAACACTCAAAATGATGGATGCAAGCAATCCCAGTCCCATGGTAAATGCCATGGGTTGAAAAATCTTGCCTTCTATACCCCCCATAATAAATAACGGTAAATACGAAGTTATTATTATCAACGTTGAAAAAACCATGGCCCGCTGGACTTCAGCAGCGGCTTCAACAATCGTTTGATGAAGTCCTTCCGTGTTTGTCTCAAGATGACGCATGATATTTTCGATTACTATGACCGCGGCTTCAACAATAAGCCCGAAATCTATGGCACCGAGAGAAATAAGGTTAGCGGGAATATTGAAAAAATACATACCCGTTAAAGCAACGAATAAAGAAAGCGGTATGACCATGGCCGTCGCGATCGAAGCGCGAATATTGCCTAAGAACAGATATAGCACAATAAGAACCAGTATAATCCCCATTAAAAGCGTGTGTTTTACCGTCCCCAGCGTCATATCCAGGAGGTTTTGCCGATCATAAAAGGGGGCTATTTTCAGGCCTTTGGGTAATATACCGCTCGTGTTGAGATCGGCGATTTTCTTACGTACCCGCGCAAGGACTTCGCTGGCATTTCCTCCCCTGCGCATGACGACGATGCCTTCTACAGCATCATTGTTTCTATTGAACTTAACCATCCCGAGCCGGGGTGCGTTGCCCATCCGTACTTGTGCAATATCCGAAACTCGCACCGGCACACCTTGATTAACCGCTATAACCACGTTACGTATATCGTCAAGTGATTGCAGAAGCCCGACTCCTCTTACAACATAGCGTTGTTCACCGCCGTTGATGACATCACCTCCGACATTGGTGTTCGCGTTTGAGAGGGCAGTATCAAGCTGGCTGAGCGTTATCCCGTACGAATGCATTTTTTCGGGACTGGGCAAAACCTGGTATTGTTTAACCATGCCACCGAACCCGTTAATGTCCGCAACACCCGGGACTGATATTAAATTTCTAAATATATCCCAATCCTGCCAGCTTTTAAGGGTTAAAAGATCATAATTATCGCCCTCCAGGCGATAGCGAAGAATCTCACCGAGCGCATCGGCGTCAGGACTTAAAGCCGGCACCACGCCTGCAGGAAGGTTTGCGCCGCTGAGATACATTTGTACATTGGTTCTGGCGTGGAATGAATCCGTTCCTTCTTCAAACTGCAACGTCACGCTTGAAAGCCCGAAAAGAGAAACGGACCGCAGTGAATGAATGTCGGGAACACCGGACAGAGCGGTTTCTATCGGAATAGTCAACTGGCGCTCTATCTCGAGCGTACTGCGGCCCAGCCACTGGGTTATGACCTGGATGTTCAGCGGAGCGATGTTAGGATAGGCATCTACGGGAAGCTTGTGGAAAAAATATGCGCCAAACACGGCAAGCATGAGACACATGATCATTATAAAAATACGATAATGAAGGACGGTTCTAACGATGCGTGCGCTGCGCGACATACGGTAACCTCATATGTGAAAAGTAAAACACGTGCGAACAAGTCTTTTCGAATCTCAAAAAATCAGAAATAAATTCCTATTTAAAATAAAAATGTATGCCTGACAACCTTTTCAATGTATTATGCGTCTGTGAGTATCTTTCCGGCGGTTATTTCGAATGTGCGATATTTCTATTGTTCAATCATATTATTTATAAGCACTGCGCCTTTGGTAACAATGCTCTCTGTTCCACTGAGACCGGAAAGAATCGCAACACGCCCGTCAGTTAAGTTCATCGAAGTTACCGGGACCCTGCGATAGAGATCTTCAGTTTCTTTAACGATGACATAGCCTGTGTCTTTGATCTGGATCACCGCAGATTTGCTCACTATCACCGCTTTTCGCTGGGCAATTTTAAGATACGCGGTTACAAATATTTCAGGCCGCAACTCTCCCCCCGGATTAGGAACATCGCAACGAATTGCCAGAATATGGGATACCGGATCGATGCTCGGCGCAATATAGCTGACACGTCCCGAGAATTTTTTTCCGGGAAGCGCCGCGGCCCGTAACTCAAGCTCCTGGCCTATCTTAACCTTGGAATAATCCTGCTCATAAATGTTACCGTAAAACCAGAGCTCATCAGTATCGGCGACACTCATAAAGGTATCGCCGATATTGAGATATGCTCCCTGGTCCATAGTACGTTTAACCACCATCCCCGAGATAGGCGCCCGTATGATAAGATGTGTCCCAGCCACACCTTTTTTGGTGAGGTTGGCTATATCCTCATCATCGGCACCCAATACCTTCAATTTGTTTATGGCGGATTGTTCGGTTGCCTTAGCATCAGTTAACAGATCTGATGTTTTGCTTTCAGAAAAGGTTCGGACAGTGTTGAGGGAGAGAATGTATTCATTTTCTGCGGTTATAAAATCAGGTGAGTATACTTCGGCAAGCGCCTGGTCTTTTTCGACACGGGCACCTTCAAACACCATAATGGTATCCAGGCGTCCGCTCACGCGCGCAGAAATGAGATGTAATTTTTCTGCATTGAAAGCAATTTTTCCCTCAATCGGGATCTGCTCGGGCGCCCAGCCTGTCCGGACCTGTTCGCAGGAAACATACGCGGGGTTAAAACCGCCGGGCGGTGCATGAACCGTTACAGAACCCGCTTCATTGGTCACCGTACTTGTTTTGGCAGTACCGTCTTCGCTTATTTTATGGGTATTATTGAACCCCACCCCAACCCGGAACCCAATAAGCACCCCGGCAATAAGAAAAATCATAACTGCCATTTTATGCATTCTTAAATAAGTAACAATAGCACCCAATTTGTCCATGTGGTTCTCCCGTTAGCACCTATCAAAAATTCAATAAAATAATGTGGTCCACGTCATTTCAAAACCTTTGCCACAATCATTGTGTCCGAAGATTAAACCGTTACATTTCTTACGCTCATCGACGGTGTCATCTTCTCAAAGCAAGTCGCCAAACATGATAGATTGCCGCGTCAGTGTGTTATTCGAGATCTCTTCCCACAGCCGCCACCAGATTGTTAAATGCCTGGGTAGCAGTGTAACGGCTCTCAAGAAGTTGCAACTCGGTATTTCGCAGGTTTGTCTGAGCAGTGAGAATGTCCGAGAGCGACGCGTTCCCGCTGGCATAACTGGTGATGCCCAGACGAAAGGCCGTTCGTGCCTCCTCGAGCTGTCTGGTTTTTATGAAATCACTCTGGTGCACAGCCTGCGCCAGCGTATTATAAATGGTATCAACCGACAACCTGGTCTGCTGCCTGATACTCTGGTCATTAGCCTGGCTCGCCAGAAGGTTCGCTTTTGCCTGGGAAACCTGCGACCGCTCTTTGGATAAAAACCAGGTCGGGAGAACAAGGTCAAACTCGACGCCGTAATTATTTCCCAGCTCGCCATATCCCCAGGGAGAAGTATCGCTTGCATTGGTGAGAATAAATTGAAAATCGGGCACGTACGACATCTTCGCAAGTGTAAGCCCCTTTGAAGAAGATCTTATTTGCAGCGATGAAGATTTTATTTGCGGATTATTTACAAGGGCCAGCGTTTCAAGTTCCGCCAGAGACTTCTGGGGAAGTTTAGTGTCAGGAAGCTCACCTTTTACGGTAAGTGGTGTTAAAGAATCTCGTCCGACTAGTGTGTTGAGCGTCTGGCGGGCGGTATCGATTTGTCTTTGCAAAGCAAACTGGTCATTTTCCGCACTGCTTTTTGAGACCTGCGCATTAAGAAAATCGACGTAGGCAGCAGCTGAATTGGCATATTTGACTTTTGCTATCTGCTTGATCTGTTCAAGACGCTGGATATTTTCCTGGTTTATTTCAGATTGCTCTTGCAGAACAAGCAACTGATAAAAATCATTTTTTAACTGCGCTATCAACTGAAGTGACAGAGCGTCAACCACTGTTTGCGCAATATCGGCCTGGGCTTCGGCAATGCGACCGGCAAGATGTTTTTTGCCCGGGAATGAAAATGATTGGGTAAGCGTATAACTTAAACCTGCTGCTTGATCTATTAACAACGAGTTTGGTGGTATCGGGCTTTCAATGATTCCCAGCTGAGGATTGTTAAGCGCAGTGGCTTGAGGGATTGCGGCTTTTTCTGCGAAATAATTTTGCTGCGCTTGTTTTAGCTGCGGGTTATTAAGATGCAGTTGTTCTGTCAATTCGCCCAGACTCAGAGGCGGTATCTGACTGTCCGGCGCAGCGAAGGTTTTTTGAGAAAACAAAAAAACTGTCGCTATAAAGACTAGTGGTATCACACGGATCAGTTTCATTTTTAGCAAGATTGTTTTACTGCAGTGATTTTAAAGCTTTTGTCAGCTTCCTTATATTTTTTTGACATTTTTTTATTGTAATAGGCAACCGCAAAGCCCAGAACGATAAAATCATCCAGATACCCGATAATAGGTATATTATCCGGTATAAGGTCAAAAGGGCAGATCAAATAGAATAATGCTCCATACGCAATGAGTTTCTCGCTGGAAAGCAGCTCCTTTGATTTAATAACGTCACATAATATTGTAATCCGGCGCTTCCACTCTTTGCCCATCTTAGAAAGCGTCGCAAGCATCTTGCCGCTCGCGTCAACTTCTTTCTGTTTGGTCTGACTTTCTCCGATGTTGACAAGGGATTCCAGAAGAGGTTTCGTATTTTTTTGCTCTGCTGATTTCAAGGTTTCGGCCGTTATTCCCAAATATGTTTTCACGATATCAAGCGGCATGTAATGACCTTCCCGTGTTAGCGCTTCGACCGTAGAAGAGCTGCGGGCAATGCGTTCCTCGGAAACCAATTTATACACCACATCAATAAAAGTTTTTTCATATATAGCAGGCAGGAGTGAGTCATCAGGCAGTTCTTTTTTCCATCTTCTGAGCGTCATGCCAGCAATACCCATTCGCTCCGCCAGCTCATCAACAGTGAGATTGGATTCTTGCAGAAGGTTAAATATCTGTGATTTATTCATGAACAAATGTTAATACATAATTCATATTTCGTCAAGGGTTTTCCATTTATATGTCATTTATTATTATGACAAATAACGCAGAAATGCAGCGCTTCCTATCAATCTTCATGGCAACATAAATCTGTCCGAACCACATTTGCATGACACTCGCATCCGCATGATCGATAGCGATACGGAGAGTAAGATCTGCCTAATATTGAGCTTTTCAAAACAGGGCTAAAGGAGGGTGGTGATAAAGAAGCACCGAGCAGCTTCGTGGCAAGTGAAAAATCGAAGAGTGATCGGTGTTATCGCATTACATAGATGACAATATTTTCACTGATTACTTCAGTTCTACCGACGCGTTTGTGTCAAAAGGGTTTGTCCGGATTGCCAGTGAAAAAAGATACGGATAATCTATCTTGAGGTGCTTCATATGAGCTATCCATTCGGAAATTATTGTGGAATATACTCTGCTAATGTCCTTCGAAATATGCTGTCGGTCTGTTTCCAACAAAGATTTCAAGTCCTTCCGGCGGGATAGTTCATCGGCTAAATGAAATGTCGCCCAAAGAAGGTTGGTGAAAGAATCGTGCTCGAGCAAATTTGGATTTTCCAGCAGAGACAAAAGGAAACCTCTTTTGGCAACCATAAGCCCTTTTAAACACTCAATATCTCCTAACCCATAGTCAAGGGTGGAATTATATTTTCTTAAATCTTTATACACAGCGTCAAACTCTCTGTTCGATAAGTTTTTTATAGACGCAAGTTTTTCCGCCACCTCACGCACGTGGGGGTCAAATTTCGAGCAGATCTGCATTAAATCTGTGCCAACCTCTATGAAAAATGTACCGATCACCATATTTAACTTTCTCAATAATGCCTTTTTTTCTCTGGTCAGAAGTAATCCATTAATTACAATGGTAACCAGAAAAACTTCAAAAAAGGCAAAACCGACATTATCCAAAATCGCGTTCACAATAGAACGAGAATCGTGAAATATTTCATAATTAGTAAAATAAAAAATACCGGATAGCAAAATCAATATAAATGATAATATTATCTGCCAATTCAACATTTTTTTTATCATAGCGAACTCCCGGTATTCTTGGACTTCCCACATGTTGCGTCTTATCTGACACGCAAACCCGTATCACAACGTCTCATTATCACAGTTTCAAAACACATGCGCTACCAAGCCAATGACATCATTCTACTCGAGAATGGTTGCCTCGGGGATAGTTTCTTCTATTTCTCTTTCATGACTCTCGGTCTCTCCGTTTTTTTTACGGAATGTTTCCGCAATATAGCTGGACATCGCCAATGCCACTAGCAGTATTGCCATCATAAGAAATAGAGCATTTTTCCAGGTAGAGGCATTGCCTTTAACCATTTCCATCGCGATAATGACCACAACCGCTCCGGCGTTCCCGGCAAGCAATAAAATACCCGTTGTCGTTCCTGCGCGCTGGGGACCAGACAACTCTTCTGCCATAGTCAGCATCAGTGCGTACGCTGGCAACATAAAAAACCCTACAAGACTGCTAAGAATAATCAATTGTGTGACATGAGCATTAGTACATAACGGATAGACAAAAACCAGTGCAGAGAAAATGCAAAACATCAAGAACGGTTTTCGTTTACCGAGTTTATCCGACAAAATCGGGATAAGGCACGACCCAATGATGCCCCCGATGATCAAAAATGCTCCAATGAGGCCCGCCGTTTCGGCAGAAATGCCGTTTGGCGCCAGTATAGGCTCGAGCCACGTTGTCAGTCCATTAAAAAACCCTATACCCAGGAAAGATACGATAAATAGCAAAACCAGATCTTTATCAAGTAATATCGCCCGGGAATCACCGAGGACATTCGAATTACCGGTGCTTGCCTGTGAAGGTTCATTTTCTTTTGTAAAAAAGAAGAATGCTGCCACTGAAACAGCGGTAATGACCGCAAAGAGTGTCATCGTCCCCTGAAGACCGCGATCGGCAACCATTATCGGCGTAACTGCCATTCCGAGCGCCATACCGATAAACATCCCCACTGTACCCAGCCCCATTGCAGTAGCCGTTTCTTTATCGTCAAACCAGTCGGCAACAAGCTTTGAAATACCGTTCATGATAAAGGGTTGTCCGCAGGCTATGCCAACCTGGGCCGCCAGGAGTATCCAGAAATTTCCCGTGTAAATACGTGCGCACGCAAAAACCAGGGTGAGAAGAGCTCCGGTGCCGATAGCGGTTTTATATCCCCGACGGTCTATCATGGCTCCCGCCGGAAGCGACAAAACAATGTACAAAAGCGGGAAGGAAAGCACCAAAGAGCTTGCCATAAATTCGGATACACCGTAGAGATGCTGTATCTGCGAAATCAACGGTGCAAAGTTAAGCCACAACATTTGACTCACCCCGGCCAGCGCGGTATACACAGCAAGGACTGTCCACCGATACGGTTTACGTTTACTGTCCATTTCACGTCCTCCTAGAATGCATAATTTTACTTTCAAAACCTTTTATGATTGTATGTTCTTTCCATGAGCTTCGCGGAACGCCTTTTCGGAAAGATCCTGCTGTTGATCCCGCGAATATTCGGGACACAACGTTATATCTTTGAGGAGAAGTTTGCTGTGCTCAATATCAATGGGATCGGTATGTAATCGTAAGGGAAGAGTCGCAACCGAGCGGAGAAGTTCCTTGCCCTTTTCTATATCAGCGGGTTTTTTGTTCCAGAGCCCCCGGGTAATGAGGCTGACCCCGTACTCTTTGACGATCTCAATCCGGGTCGGATCATGCTCATACGCCATGCGGCAGTAGTTAACAGATTTGTTAATATCGCCGTTTATCCCGAAAAGCAGTTTCAAAACTATAAAAGAAGGACAGAGCCGGTAATAAGATCCAAGGGCTATATAACTTGACGTTTGAAGATCTTCGCCGTTGGGCGTCCTGTATTCCGACTGGCACTTAACCGCACGCAACCAGTCCTTTTCAATGCCTTTTGCCATAAAAAGGCTGTACATAATACCGTGTGTTGTTGCCAGGCGAGCGTGAGCAAGCCCGCGCATGAAATAGCATTCTCCGTGGTCAGGGGCACAGCGTATACCTTCTTCGGCGACTGAGACCATCTTTTCATAAATCTCATTTTTCTTTTTTCTCAGCTCTGATTGTTTAGGGTCCATCGGCTCTGCGATTTCGTAACAGTCAAGACACTGTATTGCACGAACCAGATAATCATTGGGCTTATAATGCAGTGCCGATTCGCACTCTTTTATGGATTGCTCAAAATCATATTTCCCGAGACAATAATCCGCTTTTTTGAAACACTCCATATACTTGGCGTCATTTTCATTGCTGGTGGTTGCAGCCGCGTCTTTAATCTCCCCCTGAACGTTCCACGTGAAAAAAAATAGTAGAAAAAATATGGTCGCTGCCGTACCTGCTCGTATCATTCTTAATCTCCTTTTATGGGGCGGTTTTATTATATCAAAATAGTTCCCTGGGAAATCAAGATGGACCGGTATTTCCAAAAGTTATTTTTTCACCTTTCGGCGGTCTGCTCTGGACGATTTTGGTTCATTATATAGATACTTTCGATGAAAATCAAGGACCGCTTCAACCATTTCCCTAGCAGTTTCTAAGACAAACACCATACCTACACCATCTACACATAGAGCGCATTGCTTAATACCTGATGGTTTAATATAATAAAGCGATATCATTATAATATAGAGGATAACCAAACTATGCCACACGCGGAATTTGTACATTTACATAATCATACCGAATACTCACTGCTTGACGGTGCCTGCCGGTTGACGGACGATAAAGGCAAACCCGCTGAACTCATACAGGTGATCGCCAAAGAATTCAAAATGCCGGCACTGGCCATCACTGACCATGGCAATATGTATGGTGCGGTCGAATTTTACTGCGCCTGCCGAGAGTCAGGTATAAAACCAATTATCGGCTGTGAAGTATATGTTGCCCCTGGATCGCGGTTCGACAAAAAATCCGAGAAAGGCAGTGATACTGAACATTATCACCACCTTACCCTGCTCGCCAAGGACCTCACCGGTTACCAGAACCTTATGGAAATGGTCAGCAAAGGTTTTCTTGAAGGGTTTTATTACAAACCCCGGATTGACCGGGAACTACTTGAAAAATATCATGGCGGCCTGATTGCATTGTCAGGATGTCTCTCCGGCGAAGTGGCATCTTTGCTGCTCAAAGAGAAACACGCGGAAGCAGCGCGAACCGCTCAGTGGTACCGAGACATCATGGGAGCGGACAATTATTATCTGGAAATCATGGACAACGGGCTTGATGAACAGAAAAAGATCATCCCGTATCTCATGGAGCTGTCCGAAAAATCCGGTATCCCGCTTGTGGCGACAAACGACTGCCACTACCTTCGCCAGGCCGACTCCTATGACCAGGACATTCTTTTGTGCATCGGTACCGGCAAGAATGTCAATGATCCCGGCCGTATGAAATTCTCATCTGACCAGTTTTATTACCGGTCTGCAGATGAAATGAAAAAATTATTCTCGTATATCCCTGAAGCGCTTAAAAACACCCTGGCCATTGCGGAAAAATCAAACCTTGAGATTAGTTTCGACCAGCTGCTGCTTCCCCATTATCCTGTTCCAGAAACAACGACCACCGAAAAATATCTGGAAAAATTGTGCCGTGAAGGTTTAGCACGACGATATCCCAGTGTCAACAAAGAACATGAACAACGGCTT
>JBELAT010000042.1:0-14350 GCA_049508565.1 Endomicrobiales bacterium
ATTCAAAAAAGCCAGTATTTTCGTGAGCATCGACTTCATATCTTTACGCTCAACAATTATATCCACCATACCATGCTGTTCAAGGAACTCAGAGAGCTGGAACCCTTCGGGCAACTGCTGGCGTATGGTTTGTTCAATCACCCGCGGACCGGCAAATCCGATAAGTGCTTTTGGTTCAGTGATATTGATATCGCCCAGCATGGAAAAAGATGCGGCTACCCCGCCGGTCGTCGGATCGGTGAGAATAGAAATGTAGGCAAGCCCTTTCTTTGCCAGTTGCGACAGCGCCGCGCTGGTCTTGCCCATCTGCATTAAAGACAGTATGCCTTCCTGCATACGTGCACCACCTGACGCGGAAACAATGATTACCGGACACTTTTTTTCAATCGCTTTTTCTATCGCACGCACAATCTTTTCGCCGACCACCGACCCCATGCTGCCGCCCATATACTCAAAATTCATTACAGCAACAACAACCGGGTGTCCGCCGATCTTGGCTTCGCCGGTAACTACCGCTTCAGCTGTCTTTGCGGCTGCAATTTTTCTGGCATAATCAGGAAACCCCAGAATGTCCTTTGGTTTTATACCGGCGTCATGCTCTTTAAACGAATGCCTGTCCGTTAACTGCTCAATACGTTCCGCGGGAGTCAGACGGAAATAATATCCGCATTTCGGACATATCCGGCAATTCTCCTTCAGGGTTTTTTCATAAATGATATGATCACACTTTTTACATTTGGTCCATAAACCGTGCGGTATTTCCTTTTTGGTTGCTGTAGACGACGCTGTATGTTTAGGCATTGTAGTTCCCCCCTGCTTACGTATTGTTAGGTGTGTCTAATGCACGGCGCAATGAACGAATAAACGTTCCAACCCGTTTAGCCCGTTGTGCGCCACTCGTGGTTCTTATAATATCAATGAGTGCGGATCCGACAATAAATCCGTCACCATGGATCTTAAGACGCGAAATCTGATCGGGCCCGGAAATACCAAACCCCACAAACCGGGCATGAGCAATATTTTTTTTCGTTACCTCTAAAAATGCTGTCACACCGTCAGCGTTAGTCTTTCGTCCACCGGTAACACCGATTAAAGACACAATATACACAAAACTATCGGAACACCGGTCAATGTAGCGCATACGTTCTGGCGGTGTCGTCGGTGCAACCAGATACACAAGCGATATCCCGTGACGGATGCAGGCAGCACGAAACTCCGCACTTTCGTCAGGGATGCTGTCGGGCACTATAAAACCGTCTACACCTGCCGCGGCAGCTGTGCGTGCCGCTTTTTCGTACCCGTAATGATAGACCGGATTCATATATGTCATCAGGACTATAGGAACATCAGTTTTTGCGCGAATCCGCCGTACCGCTGAAAATATATCTGCCAGTCCAACCCCTTTTTTGAGCGCGTACTCCGAAGCGTTCTGGATAGTCGGCCCATCAGCAACGGGATCGGAAAACGGGACACCGATCTCGATGATATCAACCCCGTTTTCTGCCAGGTGCGGTACTACCTGCTCGGTATATTTTAGATCAGGGAACCCGCCGGTTACATATGCTACCAGGGCTTTAGTTCCGTGAGCCTTGAGCTCACCTACTGTATGACGCAATCTGTTGGGTAAACGGTTGTTTTTGTCCATCACTGAGCTCTTACTCCCGACTTGACCAGCTTACGAACTTCATCGACATCTTTGTCCCCTCGCCCGGAAAGACATACCACAATGACTTTGTCTTTTTTAAGTTTCGGTGCCAGTTTCGGCAGATAAGCCAGCGCATGAGACGATTCAAGTGCCGGGATAATCCCCTCTTCTTTAGATAACACCGTAAACGCCGAAAGGGCTTCGCTATCAGTTATCGGGAAATACTGCGCACGGTTTGAACTCTTGAGAAAACTGTGTTCGGGACCAACACCGGGATAATCAAGACCCGCTGAAATCGAATGAGTCTGCGCTATCTGTCCGTTTTTATCTTGCAGTATATATGTTTTCATCCCATGCAAAACACCGACCGACCCTTTCGCAAGTGTCGCCGCACCTGCAGCCTCAAGCCCGATGAGTCGAACATTTTTATCGTTTGTGAACGCATGAAATATGCCCATCGCATTACTCCCGCCTCCCACACATGCTAGAACATAGTCCGGCAGCTTGTTCTCCAGTTTCACGATCTGTTTCCTGGTTTCCTGGCCGATGATCGACTGAAATTGGCGCACCATAAGCGGGTACGGGTAGGGACCCATGACCGACCCAATGACGTAAAACGTTTCATTGACATTGGTCACCCAGTCGCGGAGCGCTTCATTAATGGCATCTTTAAGCGTTTTTGATCCCGATTTAACCGGGATCACCCGGGCACCCATGAGTTCCATCCGGAAAACATTCAATGCCTGTCGTTTGGTGTCTTCCTCGCCCATGTACACATCGCACGACAGTCCAAGAAGCGCGGCAACAGTGGCGGTCGCCACGCCATGCTGTCCAGCACCGGTTTCGGCAATAACCCGGCGTTTACCCAGCCGTTTTGCAAGAAGCACCTGTCCCAGCGCATTGTTGATCTTGTGCGAGCCCGTATGGCAGAGATCTTCTCGCTTGAGATAAATCTTCGCTCCACCATAATGACGGCTCAGTTTCTCCGCATAATATAACAGCGTCGGTCTGCCGGCATAATTGAGGTAATAATGACGCAGCTCGGCACGGAAAGATGGATCTTTCCACGCTGAGTTAAATTCCTTTTCAAGAGCGTTGAGCGGCGCTATGAGCGTCTCAGGAATAAACCGGCCGCCAAAATCGCCAAAATAACCTTTCATAGAACCTCGCGCCAGTAGTTCATGCTCGTGCTACCATAGAGATAACGCACTAAGCAATGCCTTCCGCCATCAGATCCTTTTCATCAACAATCCCCACGGGCTTTCCTTTTTTGTTGATGACCGGGATATTATCACATTTATGTTTTTTTAATATCTTTGCCGCATCCACCGCTAAGAGATCTTCGGTGATTGTCAAAGGCGTCTTAGTCATGACCGCCGTAATAGTCCGCCCGAGTATCTGCGGATCATCCTGCAATTTTCTGCGCAGGTCGCCGTCAGTAAAAAAGCCGACCAGCTTACCTGATTTATTGATCACGCTCGTTGCGCCCAGACGTGTTTTGGTCATTACCAGCAGTGCCTCATTAACCGTTGCGGTATCAATGATAACGGGATTTTCTTTTCCCTGGCGCATCATGTCACCGACGCGAATAGTCAGACGTTTGCCCAACCCTCCGTCCGGATGAAACTGCGCAAAGTGTTCTTTTTTAAACCCTTTTTTTTCTGACGCACACAGAGCCAGCGCGTCGCCCATGGCCAGCATGGCCGTCGTTGACGCTGTCGGAGCCAGGTTGTAGGGGCACGCTTCTTTATAAATATGGGTGTTTAAGATAACGTCCGCGTCGCGCCAGACCTTTGCCGACGGCCGGCCGGTCATGACTACCACACTGATCCCCATACGGTTTATCACCGGGATGACTTTTTTAATCTCAGCCGTCTCACCGGTATATGACAACATCACTACGACATCGGCTGGCATCAGCATACCGATATCCCCGTGAAGTGATTCTGACGGGTGCAAAAAAACCGCCGGTATACCAACTGATGACATCGTTGATGCAATTTTTCTGCCGACGATCCCTGATTTTCCCAGGCCCATAACCACCGTACGTCCCCGGCATCCCGCAACCAGCTCAACAGCTGTTACAAAGTCACGGTCAAGATGTTTTACTTGGTCCCGCACCGCTTCAGCTTCAATAAGAAGAGTTTTTTTTGCGCGGGCAAGAATTTCGCTTGTCGATGTCATTGGATCACCTTTTGTTGTCATATCCCGCGGGCCTTACGCATGAACTGGTTGACCCGGTCATAATCTTTTCTGCGGGGAAGCCTCTCGACACCCGATGCAACATCAACGGCAAACGGCATAACTTTCTTTACCGCTTCCGCAACGTTCTCCGGCGTCAATCCCCCGGCAAGAATCACGGGCCTGCCCATCTCTCTGACTTTGACCGCCAGATCCCAGTTGCCAACCACCCCCGTACCTCCCGCAACATCGGCAACGAAACTGTCGAGCAGAAAATATTCAACCGCGTCAACATACGCAGTTAACGCGTCAAGACTCTGTTCGTTTTCAAGCCGGAACACTTTAATGACCGGCACACCGGTTTTCGTGCGGATATCACGACAGTAGTCCGGCGTTTCCTCACCGTGAAGCTGCACCATTTTTAATCCGCACTTTTTTACATACTTTGCGACGATAAGAGGATCTTCGTTTGAAAACACGCCCACCGCCGAAACAAAAGACGGCAATTGTGCGATTATCGTTTTAGCCAGTTTATCAGATATTTTACGCGGACTTTCTTTGACAAAATTAAACCCGATATAATCTGCTCCGGCATTTGTTACCAGCAGCGCATCAGCGAAATTTGTCACTCCGCACATCTTAACTTTGACCATATACGCCCTTTCACGCAACCCGTTCTTCTTTACTTCTACTTTACTTCAATTTTACTTCTACTCTGCTTCTATTCTACACCCTTTAATTCTCTCAAGGTTTTTCCGGGATCTTCGGAGCGCATCAGGGTTCCGCCAACTAAAAACGCACTGACACCTTTGGTTTTGAACCTGTCAATATCCGTTTTTGTGGTGATACCGCTTTCCATGACAACAATTGCTTCGCGCGGCATCAGCGGCAGCAGCCGGGCCGTCGTCTCAAGATCAACTAAAAAAGTGTTTAAATCACGGTTGTTGATTCCGATAATAACAGCTCCCGCGGCAATCGCCCGTGAAAGATCCGCCTCATCATGGACTTCAACAAGACAGTCGAGCCGCACGTTCGCTGCGGTTTTGATGAACATTCTCAATTCATCAGCGCTGAGCAACGCGGCTATCAGCAGTATCGCGTCAGCACCCGCTGCCGCAGACTCATAAATCTGGTAGGGATCGATAATAAAATCTTTGCGCAGCAGTGGTAGCGGGACATTCTGCCTGACAATCCCCAGATGCTCCAGTGAACCGTTAAAATAATGTTCTTCAGTCAAAACGGAAATCGCACTGGCGCCATTTGCTGCATACGTCCGCGCAAGTGACGCCGGATCAAAATCGGCCCGCAACGTTCCTGCCGACGGACTTGATTTTTTGAGCTCAGCAATGATATTGACCGTTGTGTGACGGGCGACTGCGTGCCTGAAATTGCGATAACCGGTCCGTTTCTCAAGATTTTCCCGCACTTGAGTAATCGGCACATCTTTTTGTTTAACGACAAGTGTCTCTTTTGTACGTGATATAATATCGTTGAGAATATTGTTCATGGTATTATTGCGAATTAGTCAGCTCAATAAGCATATCGAGCTTTTTCTTAGCCTCTCCCGAATCAAGAGCCGACTCGGCCATATATATTGCGTCTTCAACAGACACCGCGCGGGAACCGACGTATAACCCCGCCGCCGCATTAAACAGCACTATATTGCGCCGGGGACCTCTCTCACCGCACAAAATAGAGCGGATTATTGCCGCATTATCGCGAGCACTTCCCCCTTTGATCTCACTCATGCGTGCCCGTTTAAATCCGTATTGTTCCGGCGTAATAGTAAAGGTGGTTACACACCCGTCAGCCAGCTGAGCAACCGCCGTCTCATCCGTTATGGATATCTCATCGACGCCGTCAGCACCATGGACCACCCACGCTTTTTTTATACCGAGATTATTGAGCACATGCGCCAGCGGCTCAACAAGCTGCGCAGCATACACACCCAGCACCTGGCAGTTGGCTGCTGCCGGATTAGTGAGCGGTCCCAGAAGATTAAAGATGGTCCTGATACCGATCTGCTTGCGCGGTCCGGCAGCATATTTCATCGATCCGTGTAACAACGGCGCGAACAAAAATCCGATACCGGCCTTTTGCAGGCACAGCTCAACTTTTTCAGGGGTCACAGACACATTAACACCGAGCGCTTCGAGCACATCCGCGCTGCCGCAGGCACTTGAAACCGAGCGGTTGCCATGCTTTGCGACTGTCAGGCCGCACGCCGCAACAACCAGCGCTGTCACCGTTGAAACGTTGAAGGTATTGGTTCCATCACCGCCCGTTCCGCAGGTATCAATAATAGTCTCACGGTCAACCGTGATATCTTCACGATCGATATCAAGGGCAGACTTGATCCTGATAGGAGTGCCAAAGGAACGCATAACGCGCGTACAGCCCGTTATTTCTTCAACCGTCTCGCCTTTGATGCGCAGAGCTGTTATAAACGAAGCAATCTGCGCTTCGGTCGCCTCACCCGACATAATCTCACTCATCGCCTCAGCCGCCTGAGATTCAGCCAAATGCCGGCCGGAAACGATTGTAGCAATAGCTTCTTTGATCATACGCGCGACTTTCTCCTGCCGGTGACGGGGGCAAGCCCTTTGACAAAATTTTTCAGGAGCTTCTTTCCTTCAATCGTTAAAATTGATTCCGGATGAAACTGCACACCTTCGACGGGAAATTTCTTATGGCGAACACCCATGATCTCGCCTTCCTGTGTCCACGCGGTTACCACCAGATCTTTTGACAACGATTTTTTTTCAACAATCAACGAATGATAGCGGGTCGCATCAAAAGGATTTTTCAGTCCCGTAAATATCTTCTTACCATCATGTATGATGGGCGACGTTTTTCCATGCATGAGCCGGCCAGCCCGAACAACTCTTCCGCCAAACACTTCTCCGATACACTGATGTCCCAGGCAGACTCCCAGGATCGGTATTTTTCCCGCAAAAGTACGTATAAGCTCCATCGAAATACCGGCCTGCGCGGGCGTTCCGGGTCCGGGAGAAACGATTATCGCCTCGGGTGCAAGTTCCTCGATCTGGGCAATCGTAATGTGGTCGTTGCGAAATACCCGGACGTTCGGCTCCCATTCATAGAGGTATTGTACCAGATTATAGGTAAAAGAATCGTAATTATCGATAACTAAAATCATGAAACTCTCCGTGTCCTGTTTATAAGCCGTCTTCTGCCCGGTCAATAGCGGCAAACAGCGCCGCCGCTTTATTGCGTGTTTCCTGGTACTCATTGATGGGTACCGAATCGGCAACAACTCCGCCGCCCGCCTGCGCATAAGCAATGCCGTCTTTAAAAACAATCGTCCTGATAGTAATCGCCATGTCCATATTACCCGAATACGAGAAGTACCCGACAGCTCCCGCATACACGCCGCGGGATACCGGCTCCAACTCATCGATAATTTCCATTGCACGAACCTTGGGTGCGCCTGAGACAGTTCCTGCCGGGAAACAGGCGCGGAACAGCTCAAAAGCGTCAATGCCCGGCCTCAGGGTACCGATAACCGAGGAAACAATATGCATGACATGCGAATATTTTTCAATGACCATCAGCTCGGGAATAGAGATAGTCGACGGCAAACAGACGCGCCCCAGATCGTTGCGTCCCAGATCGACAAGCATAATATGTTCGGCACGTTCTTTGGGATCTGCCAGCAATTCCCGGGCAAGCGCTTCTTCGCGAACAGCATCAGCGGACCGCGGCCGCGTCCCCGCGATCGGACGCGTTTCGGCATGATCCCCTTCTTTGCGTACCAGCAGTTCCGGAGACGATCCAATAACCGAAAAATCTCCGGCAGAAATATAATACAGATAGGGCGATGGATTGACCAGCCGCAAGGCCCGATATATTTCAAATGAATCCGCATCGCTTTTACGCGAAAAACGTTGTGACGGCACCACCTGAATAATGTCGCCGGCCCTGATATATTTTTTTGCCTGTTCCACCGTGCGGCAATAGGCCCGGGGCGTCATATTGGACGTCTGCGGATGATGCATATGCGTTTTCGACGGTACCGGTTTCAACGGTTTGCGCAGTTTGGCAATAATCCCGTCAATCTCCCGCTCTGCTGCTGCATACTGTTGTGAGAAATCCTTCGATGACCGGGTATCGATGCATTTGAGAATCTTGATGCGATGAGAAAAATGATCAAAAATAACGAGCTGATCAGTAATAAAAAACAGCATATCCGGGACGGAAAGCTTTTCCGGGGGTTTATTGGGCAGTTTTTCGATGAATCGAACAACATCGTACGCTGCATAACCCACTGCTCCCCCCCAGAACCGGGGAAGACCGTCGACATCTACCGGTTTAAACCCTGCCATCACGTCCTTGAGCTCTGCCAGGGGATCGTTCGTCGGCTGCCAGCGCGGCGGTTTTCCGGGACTGCTAACAGCAAAAGTGTTAGCCTTACTGATAAACAAACGTTTGGGCGCCCAGGAGATAAACGAGTAGCGCGCCCACCGTTCCCCTCCCTCAACGCTTTCAAGCAAGTAGGAGTACGGTTCACCGGCAGCCAGTTTCAGGAACGTCGAAACGGGTGTTTCCGTGTCGGCGACAATCTCCTTGTACACGGGAATCAGGTTACCCTTTTTAGCCAGGTTTTTGCAATCAGACAGTGATGGGAAAAGTACGTTTTTCATGAGTGTTTTACCGTGTCCCGACTAGAAAGGAAGGATCAGCGCTCCCTTTATCTGCCGGGCAGTTACAAAATAAATGTGTTCTCCTGTGCGGGAATCCTTCCAATCTCTACTGTCGTTAGATTCATCGCGATTATCTCCCATAACGAAATAGCTGTTATGCGGAACGACCATCTCCGGGACAGAATCGTCTTCAAGCGCTTCACCGGGACGGGTATGTTTTACGTACGGTTCATTGTAGAGCACACCGTTTATAAAAACCGACTTATCTTTAATTTCAATACGTTCATCGGGAAGGCCGATGACTCTTTTTACCATATCATGAGCCCGCATTTCGGGCAGTGAAAACACGACAATATCACCTCTGCGAGGCGGATGAAACCGGTAGCCAAGCTTTTGAAGAAAGAAATGCGATCCGACAGAAAGCGTTGGCTCCATGGATGCACTGGCGATATAAATCCCTTCAACAACAAACGTGCGGAAAACCACGGCAACAACAGCGGCAATACAAAACAAAAAGAGCAGCCTGCGAATCATTTTTTATATACTTTTTTCGGATCAAAAACTCGTGTGCCGATGACCGTTACTTTCCCTTTTGGAGACACGCTGCGGTAAAAACAGCTGCGATATCCTGTATGACAGGCTGCCGAACCGATCTGGTCAACTTTTATGAGTAGACAATCGCCATCACAATCGTAGAACAGAGATTTTAATTTCTGAACGTTGCCGGACTGCTCACCTTTCACCCAGAACTGCTGGCGTGACCGGCTCCAGAACGTCACTTTTTTTGTCGCAAGTGTGCGTTTCACGGCTTCTTTGTTCATATAGGCAACCATAAGGACCGTCCCGTCTTTCCAGTCCTGGACAACACACGGGATAAGACCCTTATCATCGAATTTTAGATCTTTTATAAATGTCATTACACGCTCCTTACGGGAATATTATTTTTTTTAAGATATTTTTTTAGTGTGCGGATCGAAAGCTCCTGATAATGAAACAACGACGCCGCCAGCACCGCAGAAGCTCCGGCACGGCACGCATCGACAAAATGTTCCCGTTTCCCTGCTCCCCCAGATGCAATGACCGGAATACCGACTGCTGCACTGACTGCAGCAGTTAATGCGATGTCATAGCCGTTTTTAGTGCCATCGGCGTCCATGCTGGTAAGCAGTATTTCTCCGGCTCCCCGCTTTTCTGCCTGACGGGCCCACGAAACAGCGTCAAGACGGGTTTCTTTTCTCCCGCCGTGCGTAAACACCTTCCAACGCGGCCTGGCAGGATTAAACTCTGATTCACGCTTGGCGTCAATGGCAACAACAATACATTGGGAACCGTACTTTTTGCTTGCAGCCCGTATCAAGTCCGGATGATCAATGGCCGCTGTATTTAAAGAAACCTTGTCCGCCCCGGCGTTTAACAGAGTCCGGATATCGTCAATCGTGCGTACACCGCCGCCTACGGTCAGAGGAATAAAAACCTGTTCAGCAGTCCGCCGGACAACATCGAGCGTAATAGCGCGATCTTCTGATGAGGCCGTGATATCTAAAAATATCAGTTCATCGGCTCCTTCTCTATTGTACCGCTGAGCGACCGCCACCGGATCGCCCGCATCGCGCAGATCAAGAAACTTTGTGCCTTTAACCACCCGCCCTGCATGCACATCAAGACAGGGAATGACTCGTACCGCCAGCATAATACCTCTATTTCGTCAGTTGGGATATGGGATCTTGTTTTTCAGCTATTTTCAGGGCTTCTTCAAGTTTTATGGATTCGGTGTACAACGCTTTACCGACAATAGCACCGCTGATACCGATCGGCTCCAGCTTCTTAAGAGCTTCAATATCTTCTAGAGTAGTAACGCCTCCAGAAGCAAGCACCGGCACGCCGCTCAGCTGAGCCATCGTTTCAAGCGCCTTAAGATTGGGGCCCGCCATCATACCATCTTTGTTTATATCGGTAAAAAGAATTTGTGCGACCTTCATCGCCTTCATTTTTTGTGCCAGCTCAACGGCATCAACGGCTGTCGTATCCTTCCAGCCGCCGATGGCAACTTTGCCGTCCCGGGCGTCAAGCGCGACAATAATTTTATCGCCAAACGCCTCGAGTGACTGGCGGAGAATATCGGGGTTATAGACAACAACAGTGCCAAGGATCACATAGTTAATACCTTCTTCAAACAACATTTCAATAGCTTTCATGCTCCTGATACCGCCGCCAACCTGCATCGGGATATCAACGGATTTCCTGATTTTTTTTATTATCTCGAAGTTTTGCGGCATACCGCTAAACGCTCCGTCAAGATCAATGACGTGCAGCCGTTTGGCCCCTTTCATTTGCCATAATTTGGCCATGAAAACAGGATCTTTCGAATAAATTGTTTCGTCCTCAATTTTTCCCTGTTGAAGCATCACGCAGTTGCCATCGCGAATATCAATAGCGGGAATAACTAACATGCAGTCACCTCATTAAGAAAGTTTTTCAGGAGTTTCAATCCGTTCGAACTGCTTTTTTCCGGATGGAACTGACACCCCCACACCCGGCCATGGGCAACCGCTGAACAAAACGGCGTGCCATAGTCGGTTGTCGCAGCGAGCATATTCTTCTGTTTCGGTGTTCCATAGTACGAATGAACAAAATAAAAATACGTATTATCCGGTATGCCTTTAAACATCGTTTTTTGTAGTTCCTTATTAGCGATGTGGACTTGATTCCACCCCATATGGGGAACCTTCAGCGACGAATGACGGAACGAAAACTTTTCAACCTTTCCCGGGACAATCCCTAACCCCTTATGCGCCCCGTCTTCAGAACTTGTTGAAAATAGCAACTGGAACCCCAAACACAACCCGAGGAAATAACGGTCTTTACTGATAACGTCTTCAATCGTATCGATCAATTTCCGTTTTTTCAAGTATCTGACCGCCGGTCCAAAGGATCCTACGCCGGGAAATATAACACCCTGGCAGGAAAGGATCTTTCGTGAACTGTCCGTTACGACAGGTTCCGCTCCCACCTGCTCCAGCGCCTTTGCCACGCTGCGTAGATTGCCCATGCCGTAATCGATGACTGCTATCTGCGGTTTCGTTTTCATATATAATCTGCGGGGTTAATTACAGCCGGCCTTTTGTTGAAGGAATGCCTGCCTGTTTTCTATTGATTGCGACAGCGTTGGACAGCGCCCGGGCAAACCCTTTGAAGAGTGATTCAGCAATATGATGGTTGTTTCTTCCTTTGATCATGCGAACATGCAGCGTTATCCGCGCATTGGCTACCAGACTTGAGAAAAATTCCTGTACGAGATCAAAATCAAACCCTTTCGGACGCATCGTAAAGGGTACTTCATAACTCAAAAACGGTCTGCCGGAAAGATCCAGCGCCACATACGACAGTGCCTCATCCATCGGCAGTAAAAAGTTTCCATAGCGCACAATGGATTTCTTGTCTCCCAACGCCTGAGCGAGCGCCTGACCCAGAGCTATCCCCAGATCCTCTACAAGATGATGGTCATCGATGTGTGTGTCTCCTGACGCCTTTATGCGCAGTCCAAACATACCATGGCTCGCAAACAGCGTCAGCATATGGTCCATAAACGCAATGGACGTTGATATGCTGACATCCCCCGGCCGGTCAAGGTTGAGGGCGAGACTGATAGAAGTTTCTTGTGTCTTGCGGTTAATAACAGCCGATCGTTGTTTCATGATATCTTAATGAAACAGGTCGCTGACGGGTGTAAGAAGCGTGTCTTCGCAAAAAAAGTCACCCCGCCTGAGCGCCGCTTCGAGTTTATCGATTAACGCAAGGTCATTAACGGTAAACCCTCCGTTCATCGGATTTTCCATATCCTTTTCTGTTGTCTCGTATAGCGCCGCTAATATCAGCTCAACGTCACGGCACGTCAAATCAATTTTCATACTTTCAACTCCTTATCCGCAGCGACGCTGCATGATGACACAAACCTTCGCTATCCGCAAGAGCTGCAGCACGTTGTGCCTGTAACGCAGTTGCTGATGCGGAATATTTGATATAACTCGTTTTCTTTAAAAACGTCGATGCCGACAAACCGCTTGCAAACCGGGCAGACCCACCGGTAGGCAATACGTGCGATGGTCCCGCAAGATAATCGCCCAGCGCCGTAGGCGTGGCATAGCCGGCAAAAATGGCACCAGCATTTCTGATGCGACGCACAATGGCGTCAGGCTGGGCAGTTAAAATTTCCACGTGTTCCGGAGCAATCGTATTAATCATCTCTACTGCCCGACCGATCGAACAGCGGGTAATACTCAGTTGTGACACATATTTTTTATCAACGGCACGTCTGACCGCGCCAACAATTTTTGCTGAATCAGTAAAGATAAACGCGCGCGCAAGAGGATCGTGCTCCATCTGCGCCATGGCATCGGCTGCAACGTGTGCAGGATCTGCCCCGGCATCGGCAATAATGGCAACCTCGCTGGGACCGGCCAGAGAATCGATCCCAACCCGTCCGTACACCTGCCGTTTAGCTTCGGTAACGTACGCATTACCGGGCCCGACAATAATATCAACCCGCGGGATCGAGCGTGTTCCTACAGCAAGTGCCGCAATTGCCTGGGCACCGCCTACGCGGTAAAGCTCATCAACACCGCTGATCCCAACGGCATACAGTACTGCCGGAGTTATGTTGTGAGGAGGCGTAACCACAACAATGCGCCGAACCCCGGCTACCCGTGCACAGAGAGCTGTCATGAGAACCGTTGAAGGATATGAATACCGCCCTCCGGGAACATAAATACCCACCGCATCAATCGGCGTGATGATCTGACCGACAACCACTCCCCGTGACTTTTTAACGGTCCAGGTTTTTTTGAGCCTTTGCAATTCCTGACGATGAAAAAGGGAAATACTGGCAGCTGCCTGATCGATTGCCTGGCGGATGTTCGGTTCAAGAGTCTTTACGGAAGAATCTATATCCCTGCGCGATACTGGTATATCGCCGGTTTTAATCGATTGTGAGTCAAACGTTCGCGTAAAATCAACAAGGGCCTGATCTCCTCTTGATTCAACAGCCTCGATTATGGCATTGACTGTATCTTTAATAGTTGTTTTCATATGGTGAAGATGATCCCTAAAGCCACCGGGGCATAAAAAGGTCGCTAAACCCCACTAACATATATGACAGACATTTCCGCGCTAAATTATATAAAAAAAGAAGCAGATGGGCAAGAAAACCCACCTACTTCATTATTACTACTATATTAAGCTATTATTGAGGGACTCGGCGAATGTCGGCTCCCAGACTGCGCAACTTCTTTTCCAAACACTCATAGCCGCGATCAAGATGGTATACTCTGAGCACTTCGGTCCTGCCTTGAGCGATCAACCCGGCAATAACCAGCGCAGCACCAGCCCGGAGATCAGACGCCATAACGGGCGCCCCGGAAATCTGTTTGACGCCGGTCACCTGAACGGTATTTCCTTTAATGCGGATGTTCGCTCCGAGTCTCTGTAATTCGGCCACGTGAAGGAACCGATTTTCAAACACCGTTTCCCGGATAGCTGATTTGCCATCAACCAGCGACATCAATGCCATCCACTGGGCTTGAACATCAGTTGGAAAACCAGGGAACACTGCGGTCGTTATCGTAACCGGTTTGAGCGGTTGTGTCCATCGCACATGAATAGTGTCAGCCGTACACTGTACAGAAACCCCTGCGGAAACAATTTTTTTGAGCACATGGCCGATATGGGCTGGATTGGTATGAGTAATGGTCACGTTTCCCCGGGTAGCAGCCGCCGCGATGACGTAAGTCGCCGTTTCTATCCGGTCCGGGATAACGCTATGACAAAATCCATGCAGCGATTTCACGCCGTCTGTGGTTATTTT
>JBELAT010000043.1:0-14032 GCA_049508565.1 Endomicrobiales bacterium
CGGGTTGCGGCTGCCGGGTCGGACCCCTTAGCCACGGCGAGATCGCACAGAGTCGCTATGGTTTTGTGGGGACGCGGCGCAAGAACGGTAGAAGCATGAAGAACGCTTGAACGACCGAACAGAGGCGGCAGCGCGAGAGTTCCCAGCGCGGCAGCGGTCATTTTTAAAAAGGATGCCCGTGAAAACCGGGTTGCAAAAAGGGTACTAATCTTCTTCATATCCATTGTTGCCTCCTTCGGCATCAGATGCCTGGCGTGGACTCATCCAGGCCACCACCAGAATGCTTACTTCGTACAGCGCCAACATCGGAATAAGACATACCAGCATGTTAAACACATCTGTCGTCGGTGTTATAACCGCCGCAGCCACCGAAAGGCCGAATATCGCTTCCCGGCGCCGCGCGCGCATCATCCCGGCTGTCAAGATGCCCGTTTTGGCAAGTACCGCTGCTATTGCGGGCATTTCAAAAACAACACCACCCATCAACAATATTGCCAGGGTAAACGAAATATAATTATTGAGCGTGATCATGGGCGACGCTACCGACCGTCCCAGGTTCATGAGAAACCCGTATCCCGCGGGGATCATGACATAATAGGCGAACGCAAGACCCGCGGCAAACAGTAAGAATAGCGACATGATCCACCACGGTATCATTTTTTTAAGTTTGACACTGATGGCTGGTTCAAGGAACTTCCAGACCTGCCAGGCGATAAGCGGGCTGGCCAGCGTCACCCCAACAGACAAGGCGATTTTGACGTAGATCGATACGATCTCGGTGGGTTTAATAAGGATCAACGGATCCGTGACGCGGCCGGCATGTTTCAAGAGCTCGATGATCGGCTGCGCACCGTACAACCCTGCACCGGCAGCAATACCAACAGCGCCCAGGCACCAGAAGAGCCGGCGGCGCAGTTCGTCGAGATGCCCCGTCAACGGCAATAACGGGCTTATACTATTTTTTTTCTCCATCGTCTTTTTTCTCAGAGGAATCGTCGCCCTGCATTGCTTTTTTGAATTCACGGATGGACGTACCCAGCGCCTTACCGACTTCCGGTAAGCGTTTGGAACCGAACAACAAAAGCGCAATCAACATCAAAAGAAGAATTTCCTGAAACCCTAATCCAAGCATACTGCCTCCTTGTACGGAAAAGTTACTCAATTCCGTCAGTTTTTTTTCCTATATAACTGATCATTACTACCTGATCTATCGTAGCTGGGGTCATCTGTGTTGACCCTACAGCTTCCCGGCCCGGTACATCACAATAGTGGCCTTCTCAAGCGTAATCAAGCCCTCCGGCACCATGTCGTCAAGAAACGGGAGGAACGCGTTGATCTTTTCCTCACTGTCCACAATCTCGATGATTACCGGCAGATCCTCCGATAACCGCAGAAGCTTCGCCGTGTGCATATGGCTTTTACATCCAAACCCCATGAATCCTTTAATGGCTGTCGCTCCTGCCATGTTGTTTTTACGGGCCAGCACAACAATTTCTTCGTACAACGCTTTTCCATTCCACCGGTCTTGTTCACCGATAAAAATACGGAGTAGCTTGCCCTCTTCTGGAATTTTCATAGGGAACTCCTTTTTACTTAGATAAGTTTCCCGAGCACCATTCCCAGCCGGAACAACACAAGGCCGGCAACGACGCTGACCAGCACGTTGGTACACGCACGCAGAAATTGTCCATCAACCATGAGCGCATTAGTTTCAAAAATAAGGGTTGAGAATGTCGTAAAAGCGCCGCAAAATCCTATCATGAGGAACACACGCAGATCGGCAGACAGGGCGAACTTTGATTCAGCGATTGCCGCCAGAAAACCGATCAACATACAACCCGAAAGATTCACCGCAAGAGTTCCATACGGAAAACTCGTCCCCCAAACCCGGTACACCCCCCCCGCCAGCGCATATCGTGCCAGAGTGCCGAGTGATCCTCCGATAATAAGTTGCAGATATTTCATAACAGTTTGCCGGCACACCCGCCGCAGTGACAGCATTTGTCGCAGGCAACATGACGGATAGCGGGACTCTTACCGGACGGCAGTTCGCCATCCCGGGGTTTGAAGGCCTCAATAAAATGAAATGTTTTTCCCGCGAGCAGTTTCGATTTAACAAATCCTGCTTTTACAAGCATCGTGCGCATAACTTCACCCGTCGGCATGATATCTCCGGCTACCGGGCCGCCGATCTTCTTGTGGTGGGCATGTATGTGCCGGATGCTGCCGGTATGGGCGATAATGAGCTTACCGCCGTCTTTAAGCACTCTCCATGATTCCTTGAGCGCTTGAAGTTTATGTGAAAAATGAGGGAACACATTGAGCGATACCACAACATCGAATGTTGCCGTGGGAAACGGCATGTCATCAGCACTGGCACGGACGTAACTAAATCGAGAACCATATTTTTCGCGTGCCTTTTCCAGCATCCGCGGCGAGAAATCGAGTCCGGTAATCGATGCCCGCTTTCCCGTCATTTCACGAAGATAGGGGAGCAACGTTCCCGTTCCGGTGCCAACATCCAGAACTGACTGATTCTTCTTGATTTTAAAAAACGGCACTATAACTTCCATACTACGATCATGTGCATGCGTATCAGCACAATCGTCCCATTGCTCTGCACACTGATCAAAAAATTGCCGGCGATTCATGTGTTTATTGATACTTTATCCCGCCAGCACGTAAGTCACGACCAATCATCTCCGCTATGACCACCATACCCGTTACTTCAGCGGTTTGATGTAACCCGGATACCCGGTAGTTTCATTGATGGCACGCGTACGTCAAACACTATGCACTGGCATTTTAATTGTGTCTCACAAATGATATATTATTTTACCGATTATGTACAGACGCCTATCTGACGCATTACACCGCCGCTGGACCGCCGATGGCGGGTACCGTGAATTCATCACCATAGCCACCCCGCTCATACTGAGCACGGGGTCGTGGTCGTTACAACATTTTGTCGACCGCATGTTTCTCACCTGGTACTCACCCGCTGCCATCGCGGCTGCCATGCCGGCCGGCATGCTCAACTTCATGATCCTGACACTGTTCCTTGGCACTGTCACGTACGTTGACACCTTTGTCGCGCAATACTACGGCGCCGACCAACACACACACATCGGTCCCGTCCTCTGGCAGGGACTCTATCTGTCAATACTTGGCGGGATACTCATCGCAGCTACGGCACCCCTTGCCGGCACTATATTTTCCCTGGTACATCACCCCGCTGACGTTATGGCAAATGAAATCATTTTCTTTAAGACGCTCTGTTATGGCTCGTTCTTTCCTCTGGCGGCAGCCGTACTGGCAGGATTCTACGCGGGACGGGGACGAACATGGACAGTTATGTGGGTAAACATTGTTTCGATGGGCGTCAACATTGTTCTCGATTATCTTTTAATATTCGGTCATGGAGGATTTCCCCGCCTGGGAATTCAGGGTGCGGCCATCGCAACCGTCATGGCCGGAGCTACTGCGTTTTTTCTCTACCTGGCGTGTATGTGCTTTGAAAAAGACCGCTCCCGCTATGCGTTTGGTTCCTGGAGGATCAGCCACAACCTGCTCTGGCGTCTGCTCAAGTTTGGTTTCCCTAACGGAGTTCAATTTTTTGTCGATATTGCGGGATTTACCGCGTTTATCATGATCATGGGCGCACTGGGCACAACGGCACTGGCCGCCAGCAGTATCGCCTTTAATATCAATACCCTGGTTTTTATGCCGATGATCGGCTCAGGAATCGCAGCCTCTATTTTGGTCGGGCAATATCTCGGGAGGAACCGTCCTGACATCGCAGAGAAAGCGGGGTATACAGCGTTCCACATCGCGTTTGCCTATATGTTTATTATAAGCGCACTGTTTGTCTGTCTGCCCTCGGTATTTATCGCGCCTTTTGCCGCAAAATCATCGTTTGCCACGTTCACCGATATGAAACATATGATCACCGTGCTTCTGCGGTTTGTGGCGGTCTATTCATTATTTGATGCGATGAACATGATCTTTTCAGCGTCTATCAAGGGTGCGGGAGATACTCGTTTTGTTATGAAAACAATCGGTGTGTGTTCGGTGGGGATACTCATCGTGCCGGTGTACGTGGGTGTGAGCGTATTTCACGCCGGATTATATACCGCATGGGCGTTCGGCACGGCCTATACGGTCGTCATCGGCATTGTTTTTCTTCTTCGGTTCCGGGCCGGACAATGGAAAAAGATGCTGGTTATCGAACATCCGCCAGCCGTCCTTACACCTCTTCCCGAAGCATGTTCAAAAAATATCTGTTGATACCGGTCGACGACTCTATCTCCGCGCACCCATTTCCCGCCGGGTTTCCTTCTCGATATCACGTTTCTTGAGACTCTCTCGTTTATCAACAGTTTTCTTTCCTTTGGCAAGCCCGATGGAAACTTTCGCGATCCCCCGGGGAGAAAAATATATTTCAAGAGGCACGACAGTCAGCCCTTTTTCCCTGACCCGCGTGGAAAGTCGAATGATCTGCTGTTTGTGCATCAGTAACTTGCGCCGCTGACGGGGATCATAATCTTGAATATGTGTCGAAGCGTGCGCATACGGCGCGATGTGAACCCCTTCAAGAAACGCCTCGTCCTTCCAGAATCGAACCATTCCGTCCGTCAGGTTCGCATCCCCGGCACGCAGAGACTTGACTTCATAGCCCGCCAGCATCATCCCCGCTTCAAAGGTCTCGAGAATGGCATAATCATGAAATGCTTTGCGATTGGTAGTAACGGTCTTTTTTTCCATAGAGGTTAATTGCAATACTCATTGTGAGTTTCTAGTGATACTTAAAGCATTTTTTAGCTCGATTTTGCAAATAGGATGATGGAAGCACTATTATGCTGCTGAGAGAATTGTGCGGACAGCATCCATGCGCGGAGATGAGATGGTACTCGCGTCGGGTGTTGATAGTATTACTTTTTGCTCAGCAAACAACTCTATGAGCCTTAAGAGCGTCGAATGGGCGGCCGGGTCTTGTTTGTGTCTCATAATGTACTGGAATAATTCTTGCTGGAACGGTTGGTCGTTCACGCTCTCTTTAAGATCGTTAAAATAATTGAGCACGGCCATGTTTATCGGAGATCCGCTCATCTGAGCATCGTTGTCAAGAATGTCTCCTACCAGCAATTCAAAGCGAGGTTCTGCCAAATCACCTTTTTTGCCTTTTTGTGCGAGATAGTTACGCGCTTTCATTCGTTTGATGACGGCATGCAAAAAAAAGTTTCTTTGTGCCGCATCTGCCGTCTTCAAGAGATGCAACCGCACCATCTCGCTAAATTCCCTGTTTTGCGGCAGATCAGTTTGTCCCTGCATTAAACGAATATCATCTTCCAATTCTTCTTCTGTTCGCGGTTCAATGATTCCCATAGGCAACTCACCCGCAACCATTTCTTCATATCGCTCATCGGGAGTTTGCGGGGATAGATGAAAGAACTCGGCGAGATTAACTCCTGAGATACTCACATCAAAACCACGGTCCATGTTGAGTTTCTCAAAGATGAGAGCACATGAGAGCGGTAAAGAATCGAGCGCTATGATCCTGTGATGCCGGTCAACACTATCTTCAGGAGGCAGGGTAACTTTCACATAAGAACCGGGTTTAATATCTTTAATACGGTTCTCAAAATCAGGGCGGGCCAAATCCAATTGAACAAACGGTTGCGCGGTCTGTGAATCGATGATAGTACTTCCCACCACTACGGCCTTTTTAAACAGCCGCGCAATGCTTTCAACATCGGCTGACGACAATTGTGTACATATGATACCATCAAGTCCGTAATCATCTAAAAGACTTTCGGCGATCGGCCGAGACCCTTTATCATACACCCCGAATATTTTCGTCCTTTTTTTCAAAGCCTTGATTTTATCTGCTCCCGCCAGACGCAATTGTTCCTGAGAAAAAAACAAGTACCGGTTGTCAAAGGCAATAGCTTCGTCGAGCAACCCGTCGGACCAGGGAACTTCAAACCCGATTATCGGTGATCGCGAAAAATTCTCAGCGTCTTTAACAGCACGAATGGTGTGGGCGCTAAACGACATGGCTTGTTGATCAGTAACTACCGCAACGTCATCGCCCACACTGAGTTCCTGACCGGTACAATTGACGACAACCACCTGATTGCTGTCAACGATTTGCCCTACGAGGTCTTCCATGATTACGGCCGGGCGCGCTATTGCTCTAAAACCGGCAGTTCCTTGTATCGTACTGACAACTTCCGAAGCACCATGTGCAAACGACTGGCTGTTGTCGGCTTGTACATACACCGTAAGCACCCCATCTTCACGACGTATCCACACGGAATTACTGCGGATGGCGAGGTTTCTCAGATCAGCAGTCTCACGTAATTGCTGGTACTCATCGCTCAGCGGAGCCGGCATACGATGAACTCGTACTACAACAGACTCTTTATTAAACGCCAGTATCTCCTCATCAGCATCATTTCTATTTTCTGAAATCCAGAAAGTTACCGGCATTTCACGAGACTGGAGGTGTACCATCCGTATCGCCAGAGACGTGATAATTCCCGCAACAGAGTCAATAAGTAATGTCCCCACGCCAAACCCGACGTGACCGGCCGCCAATAAAAAGGCGAGCTGGACTATTCCCCATACAATGCCGCTCCAGCTTGCCACAAAAGCACTCCAGTGAAGCCCCTTTTGACGAAGTCCCGGAAACCCTCTTTCTTTATCGAACTGCCACGGACGGATCATAAACTGTAGTTGTTGGGCAACGAGCATGTGTCTCAACTGTGCCCATGCTTGTGAGTGGCCCGCTAACACATCAATTAAATAACTGTTAATGCGCCAGGCTCTCGCGCCGCCGTATGCCCGTGACCTCGAGATTACATCCGGAAAGTTCATATCTTCTCCCGTCCCGGCAAATTCCCGAAGAACCGAATGTTCGATCCGTCCAAAGAATTTCCTGACAGATTGTGAAGATATATCGGGAACATTTTCAAACAGCGCTATTAATCGGCGGAGTTGGGATAACGTGGCGATATCATTTTCTTTGAACTCTTTTTCCGCTGCTTCATTCAATTGAGCCAATACAAGATATTTCCAAAACGACAATTCACCCGGGCGATAGGTATTAAGCACAATATTTGCATTTGCACGTGCGGGCGAGACGTATTTTCTCAGGCCCGCCAGGACCGAGGGATAGCGATCTATTATCTGAGCAATCGTTGCGTCGTGCCTGGAGTCCCTGAGAATCCGTCTGATTAATCGCATATCATCTTCAGAAAATTCATCAAACGGGGTTAGAGGATCGATAAAAATACGCATTGAATCCTTGAACACGCGCTGCGATTGTTCCGGTGTTTGCGCGTAGTTATCTACCATCATCGGATGTAAGGCAAAAATACCTTCTATGATGAGAATACCGTCATCACCCAGGTGAATCGTTTTATCGTCGACCCTGTGGCTTTTCATTCCATTTCGTATGAAGCGGGGGACAGTTACCGGGATGTGATGCATAAGGTCCGTGACGTGACGCTTGATTAAATCCTTATGCAGTGCACGTGGATCATCGTAATCTAATTTACCGTTTGCCAGTCGGGGATATCCATCTGCTTCATCATCATCACGATTTCTATAGTACTCGTCGAGGCTATACACCTCTGCTTGCCGCCCCAGTTTTTCTATTTCACGTGCGACTTCTTTAGCGCTGGTTGTTTTTCCTCCCGCAGACCCCCCGCTAAAAATCATCATGTGGGGCCCTTTAGGCAGTGCGTACGCTTTTTTTGCCAGGTCCTTAATCTCCTGCGCCCGCTGCTCTTCGCCTTTATATAAGATGTGTCCGACCAACAGTGCTTTTAGGCGGTCGTTTCTAAATACGATACTATAAAAACTGTGCATCAGCACACTTGATGCAAATATACCAAAACTCACCAGGGCAGGAACCATGATGATAAGCACAATATCGGCTGGAAACATCATAAACCAGGCAAAACCAGCCACTAATGCCACGGCTGCTGCTGCTTGAATTGCGAAGAGCATACCAGCTGCACCCGTAGTAACTATTTCACTGCTCAAACCGGCATTTGACTGAGTCAAACTGCTGGCAAATTTAACGTACAATTTATTATTGACCATACTCGCAAGAGCAAGCCACGCGAACACCGGAGATTCGATAACAGGAACAATGATTTTCTCAACAAGCCCCTCATGATGATCTAACCATTGTTCGCTGAAAACCTTTTTGAGTACCACATTCGTTCTGGGAAAGGTGAGTGAGGGAAACTCCCTTTTGTTAATAACCGACGCCTCTTCCAAAGATCGTTGAAGCTCTTTGATCTTGAGCACTGTTTCCGCATCAGCATCTGGTCTAGGTGTTTGCAAAAGGACACGTAACCGAGCGATTAGATCATCGAGTTCATACGGATCATACGTGTTAATCACAATGTCTTCGTCCTTGCGGGCATAGGGATAAATGAACGTATTGGCTCCTTGGTGAACTCTGTCGAGCTTCTCAAGTGTTGCCTCTAACGAACTTCTCCCCCGCAAGATTTTCCGTACGTCCAATATCAACTGCCTCAGTTTCGCTTTTTCCGGGATCATATCTATAAATACGTGGGACTCTTTTCCCAAAAATGGACTGATCGTGTGCCACGCTTGCTCAGAGAAATAAGCGTCTTCTCCTCCGGTCCATCGTGTAGCGTCTAGCATGAATGCGAAAAGCCCTTCAAAGACCACTATCCCGTCAGGACCGATGCTCAACGAAAAAGGTTTTCCGCTGCGGCCATCTGTCGTTGCGGCTTTGCCTTTAGTGAGCAAATCGTCAAGAAATGTAACAAGTTTATCCCAGTCAACGGCTGATGGTTCATCGAGATTCGTCACTTTCATATAAAAATGGTCCATGCCAACGACAACTGCGTCCCGATTCATCGAACGTATTCTTCTCGCAATTTTCTGGGCAATCGTCGATTTACCTGATGCAGAAGCTCCTGCTGTCAAGACTAATCCTCTTCGTTGTCGAGGAAATCCCTGAAAAATGCGATTAGCCGCCTCATCAATTTGTTCTATTATCGACCGAGTGCGTGCCGGGGTTCCCAGAGAAACAAACGTGCGCAATCTATCCCCTAATGCAGCATGCAGTATCGCAAGCAGCGGATGCGACTTTTCTTCTGTGGCCAATGCCTCATTTAACGCTTCTTCCGACACGATATTTTCCTGCCACCACTCAGGGAAATAGGCGATTTCATCGAGCCTATCTTTGAATTTTTCCTGAATTTCAGTGTTGCTGGCAATATGCCAGATAAGGCCGTCTGAGTCCCACCATGCTCGACGGCTCCCGGATTCTATGACCCCGCGGGAAAGAGCAAATATTAGGTCGACAACTACGTGCGGGTTGGTAAAGGGAATTATTTTTTGGTAATTGTCTGCTACAAAGTTCACCGTCTGTCGCAGTGCTTCGACGATGATTCCCGTGTCGGGCGGAACAGGATTTTGTTTGTCTTTCACAACGGAATCAAGTTTTCCATCTTTGATCATAAACTGTATTTCTCTGTCCTCAATCCTGATTGTTGCCCGCGTTGCCGTCAACGACACCAGCGCAGCATCAGCCGATGATACACTCAGAGCCAGCGCCTGAGATGCAAACAGTCTCGCCTGCTGCCAGGCTATGGTATCGTATATCGCGGCTGTCGAGCGCGTTTCTTTTGTCACTGCGGGAGTGATAGTCAGATACGATATTTTTCTTTCTTCTAGTAACGCGGTAATCCCTGACGTGTGAAACCCTCCGCTCACCACAACGATAACTTCGTGGCGTGCTCCGATCTCCTTACCGATCAGCTGAGAAGGTGGTGGCGCGACTGTCCGGTGATCAGTGTGCTCAGAGGCAGCAATGGTATCAATAAACACATGTGTTCGTTTCTCATTAACAGCATAATAATCATCAAGCAACGGGAAATCTTCAGCGAGGTCGAGAATGTGGTTCTTACAGGTATATTTGCCCCAGATATCTTTAAACTTTTCAAATCTCGCAGTGAAATAGGCGTAATCATCTGCCGAGAGCTTATGTAAAAGATAATCTTCAAAGCAAGAAAAGAAATCAGCCAAAAAAGATATTTCAACCTCTCCCATATCGTGTGAAAAAGCTATTCGCAGTTGTTCGACAAGACTCTTTTCTTCCTTAAGAAGCTCGAGCGGATTAATGGACTGGCTCTTTTCATAATAAGCGAACAGCTCATTGAGCTCGGGATAGGAAATACGTGTTCCGAGCGTGTATGTTTTCGATAACCGCGCGAGAGCAGGATACACCATATCGGCTTTTGAAAAATCCCCGGTACTTTCCCGCAGCTGATCGTACTGTGCAAACGATAATTTTGTTTTCAAAGTGCCGATATACTCTTTAAGCTCTCCGGACGCCGCACGGTACCGCACATGTTTCTGCATGTCCATTACTTCGAGATACGTTTTGATGGCCGGATATTTGTTCCAGTTGATCGGCAGCAGGTTATTGTACCGTTGGGGGTGCGCGTTGATCTTTTCGACATATTCTTTCATTAACGCATAATACTGCGCCGGAGATATTGCTCCCGCTTTATATTTCGCAAGGATCTTATTGAGTCTCTTATTTTGTGTCGTCAGATACTTCGCCTTCATATAATCAAGTTCGTCTGATAACGTCTTGATCTTTTGTTCGTAGAGTTTTTTCTTATCGATAATTCTTCCCAGCCGGACAATGTTGGCTTTATGCATACCCTCATTTTCTAAACCAAACAACCTTCCCGCAGGTATGAGTCCGCAGGCCATCGGGTGGCGGTTACCTGTTTCCTGCTGCTTCATCGCCCAGTATTCCGCCCCCGTCAAGCGACCCGCGCCCACCAGGGCATCCATAATCTGTGTTCGAAGGCGTACGTCCTTAATCGCTGTTATCCACCAGGTATCAATCGTACCATACCCGCCTTCAACATACACTTTTATGGATGTCTGACCTCCTGCTGTCCGGGCTATTTCATCAAGTATATGGGCAATATTGTGCTGGACTTCGCTATGACAATGAAGGTCCTGGATAAGGATAACTTCCGGCAACCTCGCCTCAGAGGGACTCTCAGAAACGCGTGGTATTTCATAACTGCCCGTGATCCGGCCAATCGAAGCAGCAATGGTAAGGCCATAGGGCGACAGAGGATGTTCTAACGCAGCCTGAAGCAGCGCTTGGCTCCCTGTTTGCTGTGCCATGTCAAGCGCCCCTTCAACGGCAGGCGCAAGCACACACGAAAACAGAAAGCAGATGAGGGTACTAATCGTTATTGCTTTTTTTTTCACTGGATTCTCAAATAAAAGTATTGAGGACGTTCATGTTATAGAACATCAGGAGTTTGGATATATCGGGGGACCTGCTCGTATAATAGTAGGTAGAAGGTGAAACAAAAATGAGGAAATAAAGAAAAATTCGAGTGAATTCTTCTGGGACTAAAGGGACTAAAAAAAGTGTCCCTACAGTGAGAACACTTATTTTTTATTATGCCGAGGGCGAGATTTGAACTCGCACAACCTTGCGGTCACAGGCTTCTGAGACCTGCGTGTCTGCCAGTTCCACCACCTCGGCATGCAACTACCATCTTTGAGAAACTAAAAAACCCTCTATGAAAGGGCGCCACACTGCAGTATACGTCACACACTATTTCGGGCGGATTTTAACGTTGGGAAGAACAGTATTTTTGATATAGTCGAGATTAAACGGCTTCAAGAGACAATCCATCGCGCCAAGTCGAAATGCTTCGATCACTCGTTCAGCATCTTTGTACGCCGTGATCATGGCCACAGGAACTTTGCTATCTAATTCTTTAATCTCTTTAAGAAGCTCCAGCCCGTTCTTCTGCGGCAGCATAATATCAAGCAAAACGAGATCAGGAACTATTGATACCAGTGCTTTGAGACCGTCCTGCGCATTATTATGCGTTACGACCTCATGATTAAGACTGGTAAAAAATGTTTTAAGAAAATCAAGCACGTCTGGATCGTCGTCAATGACCAGTATCCGCATCTTGTTTTCCATATGCTCTCCCGTTCAAACACCCATCAATCGTACTCATTGCTTCTACACGCACATCATGCTGTGAAAAACAACTTGTCTTGCAACGAAAAAAAATATACCATTTATAGGCAGAAAAGTCAACACAAAAGCCGGGCTGCGCTCAAGACCCGCTGATAGTGAGGTCACAGGCACCGCTCATCAACGTCAGTAATTTTTTTCAATCATATCTGCACATATCCTTGCGCAGTGTTAAACATGGTCAGCACTCTCGAGGAACAACTGAAATATATCGCGGAAATAACTAATAACACCGCATGAATAAAAGGAGCCTGCATGAAAAAAACCATAACACCGGGAAAAGAATTGGAAAAATTAGTGGCTATCATGAAAAAGTTGCGTGGCCCCCAGGGGTGCCCCTGGGACAAGCGCCAATCACATCAATCGCTCCTGCCATACCTATTTTCTGAAGCGCATGAAGTAAAAGCAGCCGTCCGTAAAAAGGATTGGCCGAACCTTGAAGAAGAGTTGGGTGACGTGTTACTGCAGGTTATTTTTCATAGCCAGTTGGCCGATGAAAAAAATATGTTTACCATCACTGGTGTCATCCGGGGAATTAGCGAAAAACTGGTCCGCCGACATCCCCACGTGTTCGGTGGGAAAAAATTAAAAACGTCAGGTGAGGTTGTCAAACAGTGGGCAGAAATCAAAAAGACCGAAAAAGCACAGAAGGCCCTACACAGTAAGTAAACAAACGAACTGGTTTTTCAGATATATTTTCATCCCGCGAAACAATTGCATTAATCCCACGTAATCATTTTTTTCCACCACGACTGCGGCTGGGGATCAACTGTTTTTACTTTTGAATCATTTTTCAGGTGAGCTACACCAATGATGTTCGGCGCGAAATAGACGTGTACTTCTGTCATATCGCCTGATGAGGATACTTTTTTTACCGATGTTGGCAGCGGTATCATTTCTCCTTCTTTTTTTGCACCCACCAGATGTGCGAGATAATGGGCAATATCGCGCGGGTCGGTTATGCGGGAAATAATTAAATCCCCTTCAGCCAGGCGGCTTACTTCGCGCCCATTCTCGTCATTTTCAAGGGTCACCGTTAAATGAACTCCCACCGCTTCATTTTCTTGAACTGCTGTTTTGTTGTCCGGGGAATTAACTCCGCTGGGGAGCTGGCGAAACTGCGTTAAATTGAGTTCTTCCGCTGACAAGCTTGCCTCGCCGCCCTCAAGTTCGAAAAAACGGCCAATGAGATCAGAAACGGTACTCATATTAAACTGATGGAAAATATCTTTATTGTCCATCAGATACGATCTCAACCGTTGTTCAAACTGTTGAGTGAAATCAGGCAGGCTGCCCTGGTCAAGACGATAGCTAAATATCCGTTTTTCAAGGGCGAACCAGTCCATTTCCGGCGGATTTTCGTAGAGTGCGGGATTATATGAAACCACTGTTCGCAGTCGATATATTTCCTGTGTTTTAGTGTTTATGACGGCAAGTAAAAGACCATACAGATTTTTCTGCGCAAAATAGAATTTGCCTTTGAGTGCAAAGATATGGCGAAGCAGGCTGCCAATAGTTTTTATTGCCTGCTCCAGATCGTTGCCGGCAAGTTCCAGAGCAAGTTCTGCTTCACCCTGTTCGCACTCTGTTTCTTCCATTAATAACCGAATTTTATCTTGCATAAACCCTCAAACCATAAGATTTTGTAAGGCCCGTTTTGATTATCATGAGAACACACCGGGATATCATGCCCCCATTTTATATGTATAAGGGTGCTGGTCGATTGCGGCGCCCTCACCGTATCAACTGACTGGCTATGCCCGTGGATGCGCCTTGTCGTAAACCTTCTTGAGGTTGGCGGCCGTCACGTGTGTGTACACCTGCGTGGTTGCCAGACTTTTATGTCCCAGCATTTCCTGAACACTGCGTAAATCACAGCCCCGCTCCAACAGATGCGTAGCAAAACTGTGGCGCAGGGTATGAGGACTTACTTTTTTGTTGAACTGCGCCGCA
>JBELAT010000044.1:0-13915 GCA_049508565.1 Endomicrobiales bacterium
AAGTGGTACATGTGCTGTCCCCAAAAACTGTGAAACACATTGACCGAGCATACCGTCGTTATCACGGTCGCACAGAGAAAGACGATCACCGCTCCATCCAACACGCTCCTCTTGATCACCGGAGGTGCGATCGTCGATCTCACTGCCCACGCTCCCACAGCCAGCAACACTACTACCCTCAAAAGAATCACTTTGGGCAGGTTAAATGCGTCGATAAAATCCGCATTAAACACCAGCGGCATGACGGCCAGTAAGATAGCCATCCCCCAGTATGTTCCTTTGTGTAGATAATGATCAACTCTTTGGTTTTCCATATTTCTCGTTTCTTTACTGGTGGTTACGAGACTTACTAATAATATATATAAAGACAGATATTTGTTATTATTTGATTATAAGGATGCTTTTGACAAAAAGATATCGTGCCAATATTCCTGCTTAGTACATCATCAGAAAAGTGGATAATTGTATTCATACGTTTGGTCCGCAAAAAGAAAGGCTACTGCATGATATTTTTTGTTGGAAGGCTTTCCCCCGCTATAAGTATAACAGATATCTACATAATATCAATGGTTTTTTGCATTAAAGTATATTTTTAACACTTTGCATAATGTGATTGCATTTTCAACTACTATTGCATATTGTATAATTAAAGCAATACATGAAGAATGGACAAAAAAACCTTCATACATACAGCCAGTATAAATTATACTGTTAAGTGATTCTCACTTCCCAATCCGTATGCTCACACCGTTTTTTGGATTCAACCATCAATTAATCCCTCCTTCGGTCATGCGATTTCCTCCTTTTTGCATCTCATGCATTCGTTCAATATTTTTATGCACCACAGTGTTAGAGGGGTCAATTGTCAGGCATTTCTGGTAATATGTATCAGCAATACCATAACTGCCCGTGTCGCGATAGAGATTTGCAATATTGTTTAAAGCAACGATATTCATAGAATCGCGTTCAACGACATATGCAAGCTCTCTGAAAGCTTCCTTGTTTTTGTTGAGCTTTTTATAGACCGTTGACAGGCTTATACGAACCGGCAATCTGTCGGGGTACGTGGTGCGCAACTCACTAAATATTTCAAGGGCACGGGGGTAATCGTTTTTTATTCGATAAATGATCCCCATGCTCATTTTTGTCGAATAGATAATATCTTCGAACTGCGGCGCATTTTTCAATTGTTCAATAGCGAGAACATGGCTAAACTCGATGAGTGATTTATCAAAATCGCGCAGTTCAAACAAACATTTTGCGACTTGCCAATGCAAATTGACTTGGACGCTAAAATCATTAGGTTTTCTTTTAAGTGCCTGTATAAAATATTTGAGTGCCTGATCATATTGTTTTTTTTGCATACACATATCGCCCATGAGACCATATCCCAGCCCCTGGCTGATTATAGTATTGCTCCTGTTAGAGATGTACAAAAATATACATAGTGCAGGCGCAATAAAAAGGAGTTTTTTGTAACGGTGGTTTACAATATGCCGTTTGATTACAATAAGCCCGTGCGCTGCCAGTATGATGAAAAACGCAATGCCCTGCAGTCGATAGCGAGAAAACACGTAGAACAATATCAGCGATAAAAATGCGGCCAGTGCAAAATAATACAGTAAAACAACTTTCTCCTCTTTTTCTTTCCAGCCTAACATTAGCCCGGCCACGGCCAGTGGAATAATACATCCGAAATGAAGAAATGGAATATTAAATAACCACGACTGGTCCTTGATAAAATAGTAATCGACGACATCCGATATTTCTAGTTTATTGAGAAACAAAAACGTTTTTTCGGCCAACAGCTTGGCATACCCGGCAGGGTTATCAATGATATATCGCAGCCCCTTATGGAACCAGAATGTTGACACTTCAGACGGATGGAGTGTGCGTCCCGACTCTTTCTGAGCAAGCTCGACTGCATCGATTTCTTCATATGGCGGAAGTTCTCTTCCCTCACGAAGAGGCACATAAATGCCGTTTGCATCTTTATTGTTGCCAATAAAAAAGTTGGTTCCACCCTGGTAAGTGACTAGCACAAAGTCCTTGCTGACCATATAATTTCGAACGGTAATCGGTACGATAACAACACTCATCCCTGCAAGAAAAATGGCAAACATTTTGATTTTTGATTTAAGTGCTACAAGGGGTGAAGTGTCCGGTGACAGGGTAAAAAGCCAGAGGACAATAAAGGGAATAAAAAAGTATGAGTGTCCCTGTGAAGCGACATCCAGTCCTTGTGACAACCCTGCAAAAAACAAGAGGGAGGGTTTTCGTGTGTCGCGATATTTTAAAAGCAAATAAAACAAAACAAGCGTAAAAAAGACAACAAGAGAGGATTTAAGCAACTGTGCCTCAAAAAAGTAAAAAAGCGGGTACACAGATGACATAAAACCGGCAATAACTGCTTCCTCAAGGCCAAAAACCATCTGGGATATCAGGTAAATAAGTAAACATGATCCTATGCCGGCGAAGAGTTGGATTGTTTTGGGGACAATGACAGAATCGCCAAACACCATATAAACAGACGCAAGGAAATAGGGATAGAGAGGATCCTGATAGAACGCTCGTTTGCCGGCAAGGATATCGCCGCTGAGAATTAATTGTGCCGTTTTGTGATAGGCTGCTTCATCACCAACGGGGGTCAAAAAAAACGGGAGAGGTTTTATTTCGCTAATATAGATAAGTCGTACAATAACGGCAACGGATAAAATAAGCCAGAGATACGGCCGCTTTGATCCTTTTTGCGCAGCTAGGCTTTTGTTTTTTTTCATGCCGCCAGAGGCCCCCCTTCTTTGCCGACGGATAACTAGGATTCTACCTATCTACATCTAGTTCACATCTCGTTCATATTCTTACTATTGACTACCGGTCTCGCCAATACAGATACGTTTCACGACAACCGGCAATTTTTGAGCATATGCTTAAGCGCAAACCTTTTAAGCAAAAAACAGTAACAGCGCGATCACATTCACGGAACATAGCTTACTCTTCTAGATCGCCGTTTTCGTTGTCGATTTATTCCATACATTACAAGCAGAAACGGAACCATACCAATAACAGCGCATCGCCACATTATTTTCCTGCCCGGTGGCACAAACCCAAACCCTTTAACCTCACCCTGACCGCTGGCTTGAATGCGCGCTAGGCTTGAACCATACGCAAGGTCAGCGACTGCGTTGAGGATAAATTTTTCATTATCATAGCGTGTTGTATCGAGTTGTTCATTATCGAATAACTTGGAAGACCCGATAAGAAGAAGTTTTCCCGGTTTCACTGCACCTGTCAGGTTGTACAAATGAGGAAAAGATCCCTCAATGAGTACGCACAACGGTTGTTTTTTGTCAAAATAGTCCCCTCGATGCAAAATATCTTCTTCGAGAAAACCGCCCTGCCAATCTAAAGACCATGAATCTTCTGTCGAAGAAATCAGTGTACGCCAGGTAAGTGTTGAAGGAAACGTATCTTTGATCATTCGCCAGCGATTTCCCCAGATAAACAGAATATCTGACAACTGAGCCGTTATGGGAGATTGTTTATCATAATTAGCAGGTATTGCTCGAATGATGAAGGGCTGCGCATCCGGGGAACGTTTTTCCCACCGCTTATATGCTCCCCAGCGGATCTGTTCGCGCGTATCCATGGGTGCTTTGCTCTGATCAAACAACACCTCCCGCACCAGCTCAATGCCATACGGAGCAAGTAGCTCGTCAATACGCGAAAATTGAGGCTGAGGCCAGTACGAAACGCTGTACGCGCGGCCCGAATATTTGCGGGTCTGCATATAGTAATGTTGAATACCGACAATCACGTTCTTGCCTGAACAGAGAAAGCGGTTGAACTCCTTTTTCATATCGTCAGAAATGACCCACGGCTGTAAGTACATAAGGATATCTTCAGAAAACGTATTATGTTCTTTTGAATCATAGAGAGTAACTTTATACCCTTCGTTGCGCAACAAATCGATGAATCGACTGTACACGTCTTCTGAACGGGGACTCGATTTCACCTCCAGCTGTTGAAGCTCCCAGAACTCGCCTGCTGACAGGTGAGGCAAGTCGGCAACCAGCGCAATACTCGGATGCTTTTTTTCGAGCAACCGTTTAATAGAAGAGACAACAACGAACTCAAGGCGTGCGACATTGGTGCGTGTTAATATAGGTTCGACCTCATGAGTCCCATCATTTTTTTCAAAAACGAGGCCCGAGTACACCATTTTTTCGACATAGCGGTCATTTTCAATCATGCGCATCTTAAAGGGTTTGATGCCGTATACTTTTAATTGTTTCTCAAGCGCTGGATCATGAGTTTGTGCAGAAACTGTTTCAACTGATACGCTAAGGTGCCCAGACGAAAACCGTGAGAGCGCCCGCAGTTTCGTTTCGACATCGCGGACCATTTCCCGCGCGTTTAACGGCATGTCCTGACGAGGTGAAGCATAGTAACGAATAGCAACATGGTCCATAAGGTGTTGGTGCAACCATTCAGCGGTAATGGGGCTGATCGTGTTTACTTTTTCGCGAGTCACATCAATGGTTGCTGTACCCAGAAGACCTAATGCTGACGTGAGAATCAGTCCGGCCATCATACCCGCTGCGAGCATGGCAAACATCCGTATATGTGCTTTCCTGACACCCGTGCCGACAAATTGGTGTCTGAGCACTTTCACAGCCATCAACAAAAGCCATAGCGCGGGGATCACGCCCATAATCACGATTCGCCAGTATAGGCGCGAGGAGGATGTTTGTGCGGCTATGACGGGTAATTCTTCTCGTCCCGCATGTATCGAATTCATTGTTGTCGGCACCGCATAGGTCATAAGTATATTTTTTAGATAGAGCTGACAGGCACCATGAGCACTGACTTCATCAGAGAAAAAGTTGCCGCAGGTAAAGAGAAACAGCCGTCCCTCCCATGCCTTATCACTGGTAACAACGATACCGAGAGTTTCAACAGCGGAACCGTTGTTAGGCTTTTGTATAAATGATTGAGACGATAAAAAGCTCTGTTTATCAGGCGAAAAAGGGATTGTCCAGGCGTTCTGGGAACTGTAAATCAGCGCATCGGTGGCGTGACCGCTTTTTTTTAGTTTTACCTGATCAATTTTCAGCGGAGCGGCGCAGGGGTAATACAGCGTACCGCCACGCTGAAGCCTAAATCCCGTATAATTAACCTGGAACCCGAGAATGGTTGAATCAAACGGCATGCTTATATAATTTTTTTTCTCAAGCACTATTTTATCTTCAAGACGAATACCCATATCATTTAAATATTCACTCAAAACCCCAGCTTCTTTCGGTTTCACGAGGAAACCGTAGTGCCCTGGCGTGTTCTCGGGAACGATGGTATACCCAGAAAGAGTGACAACGACATCTTTGCCATCTCGAATAAAATTCTTGATGGATTCCACATCAGCAGCGTTGAGATGTTCCGGACCTAGTACAAATGCCATATCGGCACTGCCGGGAATCCCCCCGCCAGAACCAAATGAATAGGGTCTCACCGTGCCAAATTTAAAATCCGTTATTGTTTTTTTAACAAGTGTGTAAGTGGCTCCAGGCCCGCCATACACTGCCATTGATGAGGTGTATCCCGAGGTTATTTGTTCCAGATGAGTAATGATCCGGTCGCTGACAAAAAACAGGTGTTCGGGCGTAATATATGAAATACTGCGGGTTTCGCCTTTATATTCAATAAGAACGCCGGACCATACCGTGTCGACGCTGTATTCGTCTTTGAGTATGGTCTTGAACTGAAACGATGATATGTGAAATCGTCCCACTGTTCGGGTGATCTGGGGGTTGTCTTCGGGATGTATTACTTCGTAAGTAAAATTCTTTTTACCATAGCGCTTCATCTCGCGTAAAATTACGCGCATATCGCTCTCCACATTGCGAAGAGCGGTCGGCATACGTCTGCGTTCCGTTACCAGATAGCTCACCTTAACCGGTTCGTGAAGTGACTCAAGAAAGTGTATGGTGGCGGGGCTAAGATTTGACGGAGATCCTTTGCTGATATCAATGCGAAGTTGTTCTTTGTTATGGATTAAAGAGTTAAGAATAAACCCGGCAGATAGCGCCAGCGATAGACAGACTAAGAGCAAAAATGTATAGAATGGCTTTCTGTTCAATGCCGTTCCCTCCTCAAAACCAGGTCATTCATAATCAAGGCAATGACGATGATTGAGAGAAAATAAAAGATGCTTTGAAAATCGATGACACCTCGGGTAAAGGTCTCATAATGCGGGACGGCTGAAAACCGGTCACGCAAGAAGCTGCCGATCTGGACTGAAGGCCATAACCCATCTAAAACGCTTGCCACCATTTCGTTACCGCTGACGTAATACATACTTAATACGAGAACACTGGTCAGATACGCAACTATTTGATCCCGCGAAACGCTCGACAAGAGACAACTGACAGCCAGATACAACGCTCCCAACAGTACCGCCCCCAGATAACTCGTAAAGATCTTTCCCCCATCGGGCTGGCCGAGCGCATAGAGCATAATAACGATAGGAGCCGTTCCCGCGAGCGTTATGAGAAAAAACACAAAAGAGGCACAATATTTCCCCAGGATAAGCTCTATACGCCTGATGGGCAGGGTTACCAATAGCTCGTAAGTGTTGTCTTTTCGTTCCTCAGCCCAGAGACGCATGGCAATAGCCGGGATAAAAAGGAGCATCAGATACGGTAATGGCGCGAAATACGTGCCCATATCAGCGACAGACTCAAGAAAAAAGTCATTCATAAACATCCCGCACGTAAGCAACAGGAAAACCACGGCAAAAATATATGCGATCGATGAATTAAAATATGCTTTGAGCTCTCGCTCGAAAATGTAGTAGCCAGCTTTCATGCATGTACCTCCTCTTTTGCTTTGACGGCCTGTTCAAACATCTTTTCAAGACGCTCGGTTCTGTTATCCTGTGCGTCAATAGGGACATCAGCGATGATGCGTCCTTCATGGATAATGATGACACGCGGAGCGATAGCGGCCACCTCCTGAAGAATATGCGAGCTAAACAGGATCGTCTTTTCCTTTGCGAGCATACGGAGGAAATCGCGCATCATGAAAATCTGCAGAGGATCAAGACCGACGGTCGGTTCATCTAAAATAATGTATGTGGGATCATGGATGAGAGCCGCGCACAATGAAACGCGTTGTTTGAACCCTTTTGAACACTCCATGGTTTTTTTATGCAACACTTCCTGGAGCATCAGCGATTGAACGCACCAGTCAAAACGTTCTTTGAGTCGTGCGCCTTTAAGACCTCTCACTTTGCCGACAAAGGTAAGATATTCATCAACACGCATTTGCGGATAAAGAATATTACTTTCGGGAAGATATCCGATCCGCCGCCGAATCTCGAGGGAATCTTTTATCACATCCAGTCCGTCAATCGTCACGCGGCCTTCGGTCGGCAACAGGTACGTGGTCATGACGCGCAATAGTGTGGTTTTTCCCGAACCATTGGGGCCGAGAAAACCCACGATCTCTCCGGCCTTCAGCTCGAAACTTACCCGATCGACTGCTGTAAAGTTACCATATTTTCGCGTTACTCTATCAACGGTAATCATACATCCTCCCGGCTTATAACGTCATCATTTCAACTATTTGAGGTGATACGCCGATAACTACACCATCTTTATTAATGCGCACTTTGGTAACATTTCCTGATCGTCCACCAATCTCTAGATCCAGCAGCTGTTTGCCGGTGCGTGAAAAGAAAACATATTCGCAGGAAACATCTCCCAGCGGTTGATCTGGAAGAAAGCTTACTGCCGTAAGAGCGCTGAGATATTGAAGGAAGGTATCCATTTTTTCCAGATCGAACGATCGTTTTTTCCCGGCTGTACGAAACCAATCGCCACGATGTTTTTCAAACGTGACATTTTCATCATGTGTTTTGCAGATAATCGAGGTTATCCGAGCGGGTGGAAAATCAACAATATTTGTTCTAAAATACGATGAAGTAGGTGGCGAAATATCATGTATGAAACCTGCTGAAATCCCGCCCGCAACAACTCCCGATCGAGCCACAAATATTCTATTGTGGTCGTACGGTGAGCCAATATCCGCCTGACACACTGTGCCCGAACTCAGCGTTACGCAAACATGAATCCGGGGAACAGTCAGACCACATCGGTCAAGCGCAAAGTGTTCGTCGGCAGGCACAAAATCGATAATAGGTGTTTTTGAGATTTCACTGATTAGTGCGGCCACAGGTTTAGTGTCACAAGGATACACATGATGAGAAATACAATCCTTAACAGACCAGACATCTCCCTCTTTATGAAACAATAGGTGTTGTGCCAAACGACTGACGATTTCAACACTTCTGACTTCACTCGGTGCAACTGCAAACAGTTGATTTTCCCTGAAATCCTCGGGTTTGATCGTCAAAAGGGCTTGTGCGCCGGATTGAGTCAGAACGAGTCTGTGAGTATGTTGAAAATACACATAACTTTCTGCAGCGACAGGGCTGTTACGACCACACACAAGCTGAATCTTTTTTTTACCATCATCAACAATAATGTTCGCAGATGCAGATGAAATGCCAAACGGAGCCGTATGCTGAGCATCATAGAACCCCAGATCTCTTATAACCGAAAGCTTTTTGAGCTCACCTACATAGGCCCGAACCTTTTTTGAACTGGCAACAGTTCCACCATAGGGCGTTATAAATACAAAATTATTCCCCTGCTTTTTGATAATTGTCTGTCGAGATCCAGAGGTGAGAGTAATGGATACTACAGTATCACCATCAATAGGAAACACCGTTCCTTTTTCTGTCTGCTTGGTGGCGATTATAAGGTAGGACACGCTATAACAGATAATGAGAAACGCGAGCAGAGCCGATAAAATCAGATTTTTTTTACGCCCACCGTGAGAAAGGAAGTTAAGAGATTGTTTAAACGTCATATTTTTTCTATTGACGGCGTAACCACCAGAGCGATATACCTGCCATAAGAAGTAACTGCGGGAATACAAGAACCGATCCGGTAAAGATTCTGCTCATAGTGACTGGATCATAATCAAGCCGTGACGCGAACATGTGTCGGGGACGAACAGAAATCATGACAGCCTGACTGCTCATATACGCCATACAATTCATGAAAAAATCCCGGTTATACAGCTGATGGACAAATTCGTTGTTAATGAACCCCGAATTACCTATAACGATCACTTTGCTGTTCGCCTCAGCTGAACCCTTTGAATACAGCATCGCTACAACCTTGGGTCCGCGGTGCGTCTGCATGTTGCCGATAAAAGCACCACGTTTGAACAATGCATCAAGATCGGTTTCAGCCCACCCGCTTTGAGTCGTTGAGGCCAAAGGTTCAATTTTGACATCCATACTGAAAACTTTCCAGTCTTTTACCGACACACTGCGCACTACGGACATTAATACTGACTTATCTTCTAGATCTTTTGTAATCTCATGCTCGGGAAAATCCTTCACCAGCACCTTAAACAACATTTTCGGTTCTGCACGCTGGCCGTTCATCTGCGCAATAACTCTCTCAACCAGTGAAGGGTACGCAAAATCAACCATACAGTCGTTGTCAACCATTATATTGCGTCTTGCCAACAAAGGTTCCAGTCCTGTATCCACATTCGGGTCAAGCAAGAGTATGGCACGCCCGCCGGCCTCAAGATATTCGTCAATAGCCTTTGCTTCCATTTCGGTATATTTTTTTCGGGGGCCCGCAACGATCAAGATGGTACAATCGCCGGGAATGTAATAGTTGGGAGCCTCAAGTTTGAGCTGATGAACATCATAGTTTTCAGCTACCAGTTCCCTCCAGAGCAATCCATATCCTTGATTAGATTTCACATCGTCAAGCGGATGTTCCCCGTGGCCCATCATGAAGTAGACAACATTTTTTGCCGGCTGGGTCATACTGACAATGGCATTGGTTATCCCCTGCTCTGTGACCGACGGGATCAGTAAACGGCCGTCTTTAAACGTAACAACAGCCTGCCCGGTCTTTGTTACTCCGTAGTCCTGCGCAGTTTGCGGATTTTTCTCAGGATCAACCATCTTGTAAGTGATATGTTTATTGTAAAAATTGTAGCTATCCAGCAGATATTTTTCAAAATCGTTGTCTTTACTGGTGAAAACCAGAACAGTCAGCGGATCTTTAATCCACTTGATGACTTTCTGTGATTGTTCAGAGATACTTGAAACCCTGTCATGTGTAAAGTCTTTGCCCGTATAAAAGAGACTTGAAAGAAGGTTGACGGCAACGAGAATGCCGATCACCAGCGCCGTGGTTAAAACCATGGTGTGTGATCCTTTTATTGTCGGTACGGACAGAATCTTTGAAACTTCTCTGATATTAAAAAACAATGACAATACCGTGAGCGAAATTCCTAAAACAATATTAAAAATTACGTAGGGAGAGATTTCACGTTTGAATATAAAATACCCTACCCCGAACAATAAAGAGACAGCACCTAAAAAGCCGGCTATCTGATAATATTTTTTATTCATCGGGACCGCAATCCTTCCATAACCCGGTGAGTCAGGTACAACCACACAAAAGAAAATGAAAGATAATAGATAATCGTCCGGGAATCGACAAACGCATTGGCAAGACCATTGAACTGTTCTTTAAGGGAGACAAAATTCATGATATTTCCAATGACGCCTCCCATGGCGCTAGCGGGCATGCTTATGATATAAAACGACATGGAAATTGATATTGAAAGCACAAAAGCGACTATTTGATTTTCGGTAATACTTGAAGCAAATATACCGACACTCAAAATACAGGTACCGACCAGAAACAACCCCGCATACCCTGTCATGATGGGGATGATCTCAGGGCCGGGACTTCCGTAGATGAAAAGAATAACCGGATAAACCAATGTCAGTCCCAGCATAATTGTCAGGAATATGAGCACTGATAAATATTTCCCGAGAATTATTTCATACGTGTGTACCGGTGAAGTAAAGAGGAGTTCGATAGTTTTCTGCTTTTTTTCCTCTGCAATGAGGCGCATAGTAAGGGCCGGCAGAAAGATATTAAAAAGCATGAGCAGTTCCTGAAACAAGGGAACAACAACAAAACGGTTAAGATTGATCTGATTGAGCACATCGGGTTGCCGGGTCATCTGGTAGGAGGTAACGAGATCGTTGAAGTTATTGATATTGTTGAAAAAATACCATCCGGCAAGAACAGAAAATAAAGACAGGACAATATACCCAATCGGGGAAACAAAATAGCTTTTGAGCTCTTTTTGCGCAATTTTCCAGATAATGCTCATTCTACCCTGTCCGCATTTTCATAATTATAGGTGTACTTCATAAATAATTGTTCAATATCTGTTTTCTCGCCGACATTAGCCAGAGAATCGTTAAAAAAGATCCGTCCTTTATTGATAATTAGGATATCATCGCAGATAAGCGTTACTTCAGACAATATATGTGTACTTAATATGATCGTCCGCTGTTGAGCCTGGGATTTTATAAGAGTGCGGATATCGCTGATCTGCTTGGGATCAAGACCGATGGTTGGTTCATCGAGGATCAACACTTCAGGATCGTTTATCAGGCTTTGGGCTATCCCGACCCGTTGTTTGAACCCCTTTGAAAGCGTGCTGATAAGTTTCTTAGAGCGTTCCATCAGACCGCATTGCTCTTTAACCATTTCAAGTCGTGCAGGAATCTTATCCGCCTGAACACCTTTGAGCTCAGCAACATACGTCAGGTACTCATCAACCTTCATGTCATAATACAACGGCGGATTTTCCGGAAGATACCCGGTAATCTTTTTTACCCTCATACTGTCCGTGACAACATTCATGCCGTTTATCGTAACCATTCCTGAACTGGGAGCCATAAAACAGCTCAGGATTTTCATGGTTGTTGTTTTCCCCGCTCCGTTGGGGCCAAGAAAACCCAGAATCCGGCCCGTCTCAATTTTAAAATTAAGATTATCAAGCGCAAGAAAATCACCATAGTATTTACAAAGGTTTTGTACCTCAATCATAGACAAACACCTGGCACACAAACAGCATTGTTGATTGAAAGCTTCACTGTGTTGCAATAGAATTGAAAATCAAAGCGCTGAATTTCACTAAACCGTTTCATGATAAAGCACGACAACGGAGATGGAACAATAAATGATTTCAAAACCGTTAAATATAAAGTTGTTGTAGAAAATTGGAAGTTGTGGTCAATCATAGGAGATTTAATAGCCATATATTAAGCATCTCTACTGGGGAGAAGCTTGAGGAACAGTGCTGGATGTTGTCGTTTGTCCATGATAAGTTTGGGACATACCCGCAGATGAACTACGTGTGGTCGATCCTGAGGGTTTCATCGGTGTTGTTTGTTTTTGTGTGGTGACAAGCTGGACATATTTAGTCTTTTGTTCTTGTGTTAAGAGATTGTAGGCTTTTTCGTAAGCCTCAAGGATCGCGCCGCGGATTTGATATTGCAGATCGGAAATGGTTTTAACTTTTTCTTCGACACTTTTAAAATCAGGTGCTTCATTTTTTAGAGCACGCGATATATCAATCCGGATCATGCGTATAGTGCCATCCAAATCAACCGCTTTCTTTTGAAATTCATTCTCGATTGCCTGCAACGATTGTATCTGATCATCAGTGATATTCAATTCACGGCTGAATTGAGCTATCTCACCAATATTTCCATTTAGCATATCATTTGATTTTGCCTGGGGCTGGGGCTGTGCCTGTTGACGTGACGGTGCAGGCGGTTGAGGATTTGGACGCACCCTCTGAGAATCAGGTCCATAAATTGTTGGAATCTTCGGCTGGTTCTGAGGATTATTTTGATTAGTTCCATCGTCGCAAAATAATGAGCTTGCAATCAAGAACATATACATGATAACACATACGACAAAACCTTTCATGAGACCTCCGAAATAGAGTTATTAACTAAAGAATTCAAGAAATACTTTCTGTCCTTAAACCCTTACTTATCATACATTTCGATGTTTTTTCCACTTGTATTTTAAGGGAAGGACAATCATTAACAATGACCAGCCATATTCTGTCTATATCTACACCATCATATTCATGAATCAAAATATCTCTCATGCCAGCCATTTTCTTCCAGGGTATTTCTGTATATTGCTTCTCGTACTGACTGAGGAATATGTTTTGCTGCTTCACCAATTATTTCTAGTCGACGCATTACTGCATCCTGGAGCCATCATTCTCAAAAAAACTCTTCTCATTTATCGATCTCGTGTATATGAGCAATCTTTCAAGACTATCTTTGGTATCGTTTAAGTATACTTTTATATCTTTTTTCATAGGATTGTGCGTTCTTCCGCAAGAATTCTTTCTTTTAAAATTGGCTTTATAGCTTTGTACTCTACGAGATCAACCCTTTTCCCTAAGACTTCTTCAAGTTCAAGTTTCAAACCCACAAAATCGAGAATACTTATCCTATCTTTTATCTCCACAAGCATATCAACATCACTGTTGTATTTCATATCGCCACGAACATATGACCCGAATATTCCTGCCTTTGTAACGTTATGAGTTATTAATATTGGCAGGACCTTCTTCTTTGTGTTTTCAAAGTCATTAATTTTGTTCATTTTTTCGATCTCGATCACATGCTCCTACAAAAGACATTTTAGCATGTTTCAATTTAATTTCATGTTTCTGTTTACTGCGACGCATTGGAAGTACTTATATACAAATATTGATTACAATAACAATTACTATTACTGTATTACCCCCATACATCTTTAGACCTGACTAATCAATATAATACTAATTTGTTGTAGATTTCTCAAACAATCGAATCAAATCATCTAAAATGTTACCGAACGAGAACTGGTCAACTCATGTACAATGTTACCCAAGGGAATTTACACTTGGAGGTTACCAGCATGAGCCTACTTTGGAAATGGGGTTATAT
>JBELAT010000045.1:0-13826 GCA_049508565.1 Endomicrobiales bacterium
TCAAGCGGTCGAAACGTGGCTCAATAACAGACCACGCAAATGCTTGAAATTTGCCACATCAATTGAGGCTTTTGCAAAGACTGTTGCACTAGCACCTTGAATTCGCCAAATCAATATCACCATTTGTTCCGTCTTCAAATATTATATGATAAGTATAATTATTTCTATATTTAATTGTTTTTACTTCATTCATATTCCACATTGTTTTCCTCATTTTAAAGGAGCAATTTTCTTTATTTCTTTGCCAGCTTTTGATAACTTCCAATCAGCTTCAAGTTCTGTAACATGAAGGTCGATCCATTCTCTGATAAGTCTTCTTGCTGTTTTAGAGCAAAGGTGTCCTCTGATGATATTTCCTTGCTTCGTCGTTGGTAAGGGGTTCGCGGCGGTATTGGTCCCTTAAATATTCTTTAAATAATTCGAGAGATCATCATGATCACCCGCAATGATAAACTCCACAAGGTCTCCAGCCCAGCGGAAAAGTATCCGATCTTTGATATTTGCCCGAATCTCCCAGTAATTCTTATGCAAATGTTTTAATCCAATACCATGTGGTTTTTGTTGTGACTCAAAAGAATTTACGAGCACCCTGACAGCATGCCTTATCTTCTCTTTTCGCACATGATCCATGCGTTTAATGGATTTAAAAAAGCTCGGTTTATGTTCGTATCGCATTTTAAACCCGATCGAGTGCTTTTAAAAATTCATTTGCTGAATTATAAATCTTCCCTTTTTTGTTCGCAAGCTTTTCAATTTTACCCCATTCTTCTTTTGTAAAGTCCTTGTCGATGTCAGCAATAAGTCTTTCTACGATAAGTCTTTTTTCTAGTTTTGGTAAAGATCGTATTGCTGTTAAAAAGGCTTCTGCAATCGCTACATGTGTATTCATAAATCCTCCAATATTGCGTCTATTAAAAAGAAAACGCAATAACTGCACTAATATTACAAAACCAAACCGCGGAAGTCAATCCGTAAATTCCCGTAGATTTCTATGCATTATGCGGCAGCAATTAAATCTTCGATCGCCCCGATGTTAAGTGTCCCCGGTTGCTTTTCTATGGGAGAAGAGCCAAGACGTGAATCCGCAAGTAATTCATCGATGAGAAACCCGATAGCAAAAGCATGGGTGCCGGAGACAGCAATGTCTTTTGAGATTAAATCAAGCACTATTTGCTTCATCATGTCGGATGTTACGTTTTTCATAGCCTCTTGAACGTCACCCGCATTTGATACCTCTTGATGACGTAGATCACCCTGTAAACTTCGCCACTTCATAATAGCAAGAAACAATAAGTGTTGATCGCGGTAAGAAAGTCTATTTTTATCATACATTTCAAGTAGTATCTTAATATCGTTATCTTCTAGAGCCCGTATCATTGTATCAGGAGCGCTCAGGAACTCCCTAATTATCATCTTTTCCGCTATTACGCTTAGAAATGCTTGTTGAAGCTTATGTTGATCTAATTCTATCACCTCATCATACATGGCTGAGCTAATGGGAATATTTGTTCCTTCAAGTCTTCCTTCTTGTAAGGCGTTTATTTGCTGTGTCCGTACTTGTGGATCGCGAGACATCAACAGCGGGAGATTCCTATTTGGCCATCCATAGGCGAGTGCTCTGGCATCCTCAATTGTCTGTATCGATTGGTTGCCAATATTCATCATTCTCAAGAAAGAAACAACTAAAGCTTTATCGATAATAGCTCTTTGTTTGCCGGCTAAACGAACCAGCTGACTACTATGAAAAATCATTGTCGAAGTCATTGGTAAATTTAGCATTGTTAACCATTGTTTTACCTGCTCTTGATTAAATCCCTCCGGGATGAGAATCTCAACGGCATCATGCGCGTTTATCTGTGGAAGTGGATTGCCAAGCGTGTATACGATGTGCCTGGGATACTTTATTAGAAAGTTATATCCACCAGGAAGGGAAACAGCTATGACAGGGATTGCATCATTTTCAATCTTTGATAGAAGTGTGTTGGTTTGATCAACAGTAAGATTCCTAAGATCAAGATCTATGCCCGTAAAGCCTAGTGCAAGCCGATCATGTATTGTTTTAATCGTATCCTGCGGCGTTGCGGTATATTTTAAAAGCGAGGTCACGTTGCCTTTTTTCATCTCCGTAATCAATGCAGCAATGCTTTGCTCACTTTTAAACTGTTTGGCAATTTCCTGCCAATCAAATAGCACTTGTTGATTTTCCATGGCGCTGACCATATGAACTGCGTCTTCCATAGACTGTATGTTCTGAGCATCAAATTGAATGATTTTGTTTCTGCTGGAAGCATAGAACAAAGCATCGTTTTTAATGAGCATATCATTGATCGTTGCATTAATTGCCATCCCTTTTGCATCAAGCTCATTTTCACTAACCACCTGGGCACTGCGAATGCCTACCGCAGAAATATCTTCTTTTGTTTTAATAGTATCGTCAAGAAGATGATCAACAACCATCGCCAACTTAAAGTTATTTCTCAGCCTGTCAACTCCCATACTTTTAAGAGTTGTGACGACGTGATCTGCATCTAAAGGGTTGGCTCCCAGTGCGTCTGTTCCGTACAGGGAACTCAAGATCTGTAGAGCGGCTTGTTCTGTGGCTTGTTTAAGACTTTCCTTGCTGAGACCGGAATCGTTTACATCAACAAAAAACACAAGCGAGTCGTGATACATACCATACGTCACTCGCACATTTTCGCCCTTGCCGACTTTTATGTAGGGACTAATTTCCAGACTTTTGAGTTCAATGCCTTGCAGGTCTTTCGGCATTGTTTGTGGTTTATTGACGATAAACAAGTGCATAATATCTGATGTGTTGGAATACTTTCCGATAGTTTTCATGAAATCATCAAATAGGCTCAGATGTGCGATTACATTGCTTGTATAGCCGGGAATGGTTCCTGTATCAAGCCACCGATGCACCGCATAGCCCATGAAAAAGCTCATCATTCCAATTGCAAGCGCAAATACGGTGTTAATCCCGGGAACCCACAGATCACCTGCAACTGCGCCAATGATAAACGCCCATCTCACCATAGTAACGGTGGCTGCAGCCCGCCGGTTTCCTTTGCCGTGGTGCATGAAAAACAATGGGTTGTATGATGCCCATTGTTCCTTTACAGCGACTATGTGTGCAATTTTATCGAAATTTTGTCCAAGAAGGAGTCCTCGAAATAGTAGTCCGGTATTTTGGGGCAATGTGGCACTGCCCCGGGTGGGCGAAATATTTACACTAAAGGTTCCAGGCACAACAAATCCATTGTCTGATGGATTTTTCAGGTTTGCACCGAAAAAGCCTAAACCAACTGCAATGTCACCTTGCACAAAAGTGACATCTTGAACCGGAGTAATGGTGAAAGTGACTTTCCCGTTTTTCACTTTAACAGTATTTGAATATGTATTTGATCGTGCAGAATTTGAGTCTATTTGTCTGAGAAAATTGTAGCCTATATTTTTCATGCCTGGTGAAACGTCGAAGGTAATGGCAAGAGTCTGACCTTTTTTGACGGTGAGCCCGGCAGGAAACATAAATGAAGCCGTCTTCCACGTTGCATTGTCACTAGAATATTGAGCGTTATAGGTTTGTGGTTGTGCAGACTGATGGGCTGAAGGAGTTGCCGCAGGTGTTGTCGGAGATGCGCCGCCGGTTTTAATAATGATAGGCACCCCCGGAAGGCCGATCCCGAATGGGCTTATCCCGAATCTTTCAAACAGTGCCGATAGCATGTCCCATCCGCTTGCAGAATCGCTTGAGAACGTGTACGGAATTATATTCCACCCCCACTGATCGGGAGAAGTCACCTGTTGTCCATTGTCTGATGTTGAGTACGGGCTCAAGGGGGAATTGGGAAGTCTTTGCCTATCGAGTGATCGCGAGAGAGACAAAATATATTTCATCAACTTATTTGCATTGCTGATTCTCCCTTGAGACGCTTCATACCGTGCTGTTGCTATCAGTGCATCGAGACCGAATCTTCCCCATTCAAAGCTGCCGACTCTTTGCTGGGTTGATTGCGGGCTAAATCCTATGCCGATGAGCTGACCGGCGCTATTGAAAATACCAAATTTCTTTAGAGCATGCATCATCAATCTAAATGCAAAAGCCTTTCCATAAAGTGAGTCCATTGTCTGAAAGTTTGTAAAATCATTTGTTCCTGCACCTGTTGCGAGTATGAACCAGGCATTAGTATCAAAGGCGTCTGCTGGACCTTGAACCCACTGACCATTTTGATAATTATAACTTTGCAGTATTAATGGATCCGTGGTTCCATCTATTACCGCCTTTTTAAACAAAAAGTCTTCTGCCGCGTCAGCAGAAACTTTATATCGGGGATTGCCGGTCTCAACGTACAAGTACCGCATCACACTGTACATGGATTCAGTATTTTCTGAGTCCGTTGCGTAACCCCGCAGTTGCTTGAAAAAATCAAAAAAATCCTGGAATTATCCTCAGGATATCTGCGGGCAGAGATTCTTTCCGCCAAAACTACCCGCAATCCTGCCAAACTCCGCTTTACAGCTGCGCCACAGCTTCAAAAGATTGTGTGTGGAGCATATCAGTGACCACTCACTTTTAGCAGCCACGATGCCCCGCCGCATAAAATGGTCACAGTCACGTACCGTTTTGATTTGTCCGAATACCGGCTCTATCGTTTGTCCCCGTAATTTGTACAGTGCGCGCCCGCGCTCCGTCAGTAGCTTTCGCTCCATTCGTTCTCGTGCTGTTATGTCAGCTGGTATCCTGCCCCGTGGCGCCGGCTGTTCTCTCATAGCCTTGCGTTGTTTCCAATCCTTGTTCGTCGCTATCAAAAGCTCCAGTCCGCCCTGATCCGCATTCTGTATATTTGCCTCGCTCCAGTAGCCCGCATCTCCCAGTGTTACTTCTATCTTTTCTTCAATCCCCGCCAGCAACAATTCCTCGGTCGCCTTTGTGAGCATCGGTGTAAGTTGTCGAACATCATTGGCCTGCTGTGTTACTTCCGCCGCTATGATAATCTGTCCTTTCGCCGTCGCCACCGCCTGCGCATTGTAGCCCTGCACATATCCGCTGCGGGTCTTCATGATCCGGCTTTCAGGATCGGTAATATTTGCCTTCGCTTCTTCCGGCCTTTTTTCAGCTTCTTTGGGTTTTCGTCCTCGTCTTTTATGACCGGTGGTTTCTTCATATTCTCTACGCTCGGCTGTTTTTGACGCCTCTTTTTCTGCCGCTTCCTGTACTTCTCGGTCCAGGAGTTCCTTGGCTTCCCGTAACCGTTTCAACCGCCCCTCTCTACTCTTTAGTTCCTCCGGTATTTCATCGCCCCGTTTATCTTTGCCATAAAGGGCATCCTCCTCTTCGTCCTTTGCCTGCGCTTCCCGGAACATTTTCTCCACGGCTTCACGTATATGATCCTGTGTCCGATTTGCTGACAGTGCCGCTGCGCCCTTTATCTTGGTGCCATCTAACGCTACGACTCCCACGTTAACCAGACCGGCTTTATGGCATAAGCGCAACACATCAATGAACAACCCCTGCAGCTCTTTGTCGTTCTTTGAGCGAAACCGGCATATCGTTGAATAATCCGGTCTCTGGTTGGCGGCTATCACCCGCAGTGCTACATCGATTTCACACCCCCGCTCTATGTTCCTCGATGAGCGTTCTCCCTGGCTGTAGCAGTATAACAGCAGTGCGACCATCATGCTGGGTTCATACGCACAGGCTCCACACCCATCCAAACGATACTTCCCGTAAAACGTACTCAAGTCCATCTGTTTGACGGCATCGAGTATGAAATAGGCCAGATGTCCTTGTGGAAGCCACTCACGCAGCGACGGCGGCATGAGGTACACGGTGTCTCTGTCGCATTCGATAAAATTGTAAGCCATTCTATTTCCTCCGTACGCGCACGTGCGCGCGTACGACAATTATACTTTTTTAGATAAATCAATGCAAGTCCCGTCTATATTCCGACGATAAATGCATGGGGGGTTATGCAACAGGCTCTTCTATAGAAATAGAATTAAAATAGTATTCAGGACCATACGGTGAATATTGGCCTTTGGGTCCCATGCGGTATCCGCCAAGAGGTGTTTGTAAGTATATGGCGACATCACCGATTTGTTGGGCAAAACTTAAAGCGGTACTTGCTTCTGACATAGCTCCTGAGTTCCCGGGAAAATAGGCGGTAACATAATCATGATAATACAGAAAGAATTTTGCGAGCCATGCGTTTTCACCGGTAACGGCGTTCCATTGTTCCCACGTGCTCGTAGTGCCATATAAAGGGTCAGCGACATTAGTAGGACCGTCGTATTTGAAGAAATAGCCGTTGACCCCTATAGCTGCATTTATCTCAGGTGAGCCATAGTCAAAGGGATTGCTTTGCAGGTTGTTGCTATTATAGTATGCCCGTGGCGAACTCGAGATCTTTTCAAAGTAGTAACGAGCTGCGTCGAGCACCTGCTGATCATGGGGGAAGGCAAAGAATAAGGAACAAAAAAGTGTTGAAACATCATATATTGAAGATCCGTATTCTGCAATAATCCGTTGTTGTTGTGCAGTACTACTGTTTTTAGCATCCATTCCGGGAAAAGCAGATACTTGTATTGATCCATCCTTCACATATTGTGGCAGAACTACAAAGCTTGGTGGATACGCGTTATTTGCTTTGGCATCATTAATGATTTTTAAAAAAGCGGTTCTTAATGCCTGCATTTGCGCAGTGCTTTCTTGGGGGATGCCAAGCTCCTTATTGTACGCTCCAATCTGTTGCGCTGACGGTTGTCCCTGTTGGGTTGCCTGTTGAGTACCTATTACCGGAGGGGGAGGAGTGCTGGCCGTGCTCGTATGTCCGCCACTGCACGCTGAAAGGATTAACGCTAACGTCGTGATAGTAGCTGTTAAAAGTAAGAAGGGAAGAGATCTCGTCGGTTTATTATGAGCAGTGTTTACTGGTTCGAGCGTTGCTACGATGCTCCCATCAACAAAGCCATTGTTGCCATTATTTTTCAAAGACATACCAAAAAATCCCAAACCAACAGCAATGTCAAACTGCACAAAAGTAGTATCTTCGCGCGGGGTAATGGTAAACGTAACTTTCCCGTTGTTGACTTCTACTATTGCGGAATACTCCGATCGGTCGTAATTTTTATCCCCTTGCCTCAGGGCATTGTATCCTATGTGAGTCACTCCCGGAGAAACAGTGAATTGTATGGTAAGCGTCTGACCTTTTCTGACAGCGAGTCCATGAGGAATGCTAAATGCGCCAGTTTTCCATGTGGCATTGTCACTAAAATGTTGTCCACTAATGGTTCTTGATACTGCGGGCGATGCCGGCAACTCTGCACGTGTCTCAGTTGCAACATCAACCGCTTCTCCCTGGAGAAAGCGCACGAGCGGGTTTGTACCACTTTCCACTAATAAATCCCAGGCACTTGATGCGGCGCTTGCGAACGTTTTAGGAATAATGTTCCATCCCCAGCTCGAAGAGGTCACGTGCCGGCTATTATTTGAAGTGGAATACGGGCTCAAAGGTGAATGGGGAAATCTTTGTTCATTGAGTGATTGATAGAGAGTCTCACTATCACGTATCAACTGGTTTGCATGAGCAGTCCTTCCCTGGGATTGTTCGTACTGCGCCGTTTCGATGAGTGCCTGGAGTCCGAATCTTCCCCATTCTAAGCTCCCAATTTTGTTCTCAACAGCTTCCGGGCTAAAACTGATGCCGATGAGTTGACCATCGGGGTTATAAATACCAAATTTCTTAAGAGAATTTTCCATTAACCGAAATGCAAAAGACTCACCGTATGTGGCATCCATCTTCTGAAAGTTCGAATAATCGTCAGATCCTTTGCTTGTAGCAAGTATAAACCAGGCATTGGTATCAAAGGCGTCTGCTGCACCTTGCACCCATTGTTCATTTTGATAGGTATAACCTTGCACGAGCAATGGCTCCCTGGTACCATTAATAATAGCTTCGTTGAACAAGAAATCTTCCGCAGCATCAGCTGATGTGTTGTAGACTGAATCGTGGGTTATAGCGAATAAATGACGCATAACACTTAACATGGATTCAGTGTTCTCGACGGAAATAGTGTTGTAATAAAGCTCAGATCCCGAAGGCGAATATTGGCCTTTCGGTCCCATGCGGTATCCACCGAGAGGTGTCTGCAAGGCAATGGCGACATCACCGATTTGCCGGGCAAATTCTACAGCGGCAACTGTCTCTGCTCGTGCCGCAGTGTTATCGGGAAAATAAGTATTAACATAATCATGGTAATTGAGAAAGAATTTTGCGAGCCACGCATTTTCGCCGGTTATAGCATTCCACTGCCGCCACGTACCCTGAGTACCATGTAATGGGTCAGTAACAATCCTGGGGCCGTAAAATTTGAAGAAATACCCATTGGTTCCTATTGTTCGGTTGATGTCCGGTGAACCATAATCAAAGGGATGTTCGTTAAGGTTGCTGCTATCATAATAGGCGCGAGGCGCTTTCTGGGCATTCTGCATTTGTTGGAAGTAATACCGAGCGGCGTCAAGGACTTGTTGATCATGGGGAAAAGCTGCAAATAACGAAGAAAATACTGCTGAAATATCGTATGTCGATGAACCATACCGTGCGATTATCCTGCGTTCTAGTTCTGAATCGCTGTGAGAATCCATCCCGGGGAAAGCCTCTTTTTTTATTGACCCGTCCGGATTTAAATATTCGGGCCGCACAATAAAGCTCGGCGGAAACGTTCCCGTTGATTGAGCGTCCTGTATGACGTTAAGTAAAGCGGTCCTCAGTTCCTGCATGTGCTGAGCATTCATGTCCTCGGTGTCTTGTTTCTTTGGGCGCGAACGGCCGGCGGCAGTGCTCGCAGCAAGAAAGAAGGGTAAAACGGCGAGAATGCTGCTTGTTAATACCAGGAAAGAGAAAGATCTTTTAGGTTTTTTAAGGGCAGTGTTCCTTGTTCCGGTCATGGTATCAGGAGATTTTGGTGCAACACCTTCAACCACGGTCACTAATTTATCAAGGAGATCGGTGCTCTCACGCTCCAGTGCCGTGAGTGCATTTTCGTAGCTGTCATGATCAGCAAGAATTTCTCGTATCTGCGCAGGTGATTGAGAGAAAAAGCTTTTTCCAAGTTCTTCAATCCTTGTGAGGAAATCAGTGCGCTGGTCCTGGCTTAGAATGGTTTTTCCATGAACACCATCCGGGCTGGCAAGGAACGTAACAAAATTGCGCAGCATATCGTACTGAGCAAAAACAAAATCTTTAAAGGCTATGTTTTGTTCGGTATCTAACACATATGCAAGTTCTCTGATTGATACTGCGGCACTCAGGGCAGCTACAGTACGGGTTTGTTCAAAAAAGTGGGCACCATCAGTGATATCGTCATATCGATGGAAAACTGATTCTATACCATATTCTTTGATTTTGATTCGTGCTTCCCGCTCGGTATATGAATCAAGCGTTACGGTCTTTCCTGTAGCTTTGCTCATCATTTTCGCTAAAAGTTCAAAATGTTCCCTGCTGTACGTTATCTTGTGCGCGTAGAGTATCCAATCTGCCGCCGCGGTCTCATCTCTAAATAGTTCTGGCTGTGACAACGTTGCGGCATATGCCAGGTGTAAGGCATTAGAGAGCACCGTGGCCTGTTCCTGCGCAAACTCCCTATATGCTTTATCTCCGAGGCGGGGATCTTTAGTGACCATCGGCATAATGGTCAGATATGAAATCTTCTGAGCTTCAAGCAGTTTCTTGAGTCCTTCGGTATGAAATCCGCCGGTAACAACAACGATAGGTTTGCACCTGCCGTCTTTAAGCGCCGACACAATTGTTGCACGGTCGTCAATAGTTGTTATTTCTGATGTGCTCGCAGGTGGCAGGCAGGCGTGTTGAGACGCAATCATTGTCGGGAACATGTGTTTGATAAACGAGTTGTTTCGATCAATGTTCACCGCATAATACGCATTAAGTAACGGGAAATCACCGGCAAGGTCTGAAACATGGTTTACGGATGCGTACTTGCCCCATAGTTGCCGGAACGTGTCAAACTTATCAGTGAAATAGTCATAGTCACTTGATGAGAGCTTGTTACGGAGATAGTCCTGATAATAAGAGAAGAAATCGACCAGAAAAGAGACTTCAAGTTCGCTGACATTCTGTGAGAGACCTAAACGAATGTCGCCCAGCAGTCTGCGCTCTTCAGAGAGGACTTGCAGAGGATTTATGGCATAACTTTTCTCCGTATATCTAAAGAAATTCTCAAGGGAGGGGGGAAGAGTAATACCATGCGTTTTTGATATTTTTGAAACAATGAGAGCGGCAGCATCTATGTCAGAGAAATTGTGGGTATTCTCAAGAAGCATGGCATATTCACGGTAGGCAATCCTTGATTGTATCGTGACCAGAAAACGCTTTAAATCAAGGGTAATGCGTCGATAATTCAGCCGTTTTGACTCGCGTAACACGTCAAGATAGGCCGAGATCATGGGATAATGATCCATATTGATGGCGGAGAAGGTGTTGTACCGGTTTGGATGAGTCCGGATGTCTTCGACGTAGTGTGACAGCATTGAAAAATACGTAACGCTATCACTCTTGCCCTGCTTATATTTGGCTACGCGATTTTCAAACCGTCTGTTTTGAGTTGAGAAATATTTGGCTTTCATGAGATCAAGATCTGATGAAAGTGTTGTAATATTATGTTCGAACGTCTGTCTCTTTGATAGAATTGTGCCTAGCCGGATAATGTTGGCCTTATGCAGGTGCTCATCTTCGATGCCGGTGAGAAGTTCGGGGCGTTTAGCCATGACGGAATAGTATTCCATCCCGGTCAACGTGCCCTTTTCAATCATCCCGTCAAGAATATCTTTTTTGACTTTTTGATCACTGATCCGGCAAAAGCATGACGTGTCAACCGTGCCGTAGCCACCTTCGACAAACACCGTATCAAGATGAAACGTTCGGTCGAGCAACTCAAGCATCTTATTGATGTTCATCTGTACTTCAGGATGGCAGTGGAGGTCCTGAATGTTAATGACAACAGGTGAGCCGCCAAAATATTTGGCCTCTGTTATGGTGCCACACGTTGATGGAATAAGAGTGGTTTGTTCCGGGGATAGACTCGGTGCGGGTAAAGGAGTTGCCAGAGCATGTAACGGTTCGGGCAAAATAAATGAAACAATAAAACATGATACGGTGAGTATCGTTATTATTTTTGATAGTAAAGTTTTAAACAATCAAACCTCCACAATTAAATATTCGACTTCATCGCAATTTCATAGTGTTGATTTTGTCCGGTGTGCTGCGTACTCATAGGTAATGCTTTACAGCGTGATGCTTTGCCAATACTGCGAGAACTGTCAGAAACAATGAATGTATTGGTGTCGTTGAAATAGTCGTCAATTCTAGTGTGAAAAATCTGTACATAGTAAGACATGGTCTTATTGATATATAATAGTAAGTCAAAATTGTGAAATAATAAAAAAATGCTTGAAAAAACTTGGTGATATCACTCATGGCGTTGGAGACTCTTAGAGCACCACGGTACACGTTTTCTAGAGAGCTCGGTTCGATCATCAATGATGGCAGCTTGTGTGTTACCAGTAGCGTACCAGTAGCGGTGACTAAAAAAGTCACCTCAAGGGGATATCCGGCATCGTTATCCCGCGTCGAGTATTGCTTTTATGGAATCTACTTTAACGGGCGAAAAATCCTCCCGGGTAACGGAAGTTAGGATTCGTTCGCCGGCGTAGAGTTTAACAAGCTCGATAATAGTACTGACAGCCTGTGCTTGAGATTGGTTACTGGTCTGTTCAACAATGTGTTCCTGGTTCTTTATCTCAAAATAGAGTTCAAGCTGGAATTGAGCGGGTGTAACACCTGTGTCCCTGGATCTGTTGGCAAAGGTGTCTAACACTGATTGTTGAGGCGCCATATGTTGATCTGTCGGATATGTATTGTTTCGTGCCACCATCGCTCCCAGTATCATCTCCACTTCCCTGTTTTCAAGGTTCCCTCGTTTGTCAGCAACGGTAAGTGCCCGCAGTCGTTCGGTAACGGCATCAAGGAACAGTTTTTGATCAAATTCGCTCACGTTGTTAAAGTGAAGTCTGACAGCCTCAAAAAAATGTTTGTTTTTTGTAAATGGTATGTTTTGGGAAGACGCAACTCTGACAATTTCTGTCAGTAACTCATCTTCAGTTGCGTACTTCTCGAAATCTACTAATTCAAGCAGGTAAGCTACCTTTCGCTGAACTTCTTTTCTTTCTGCGGGGGTTCTCGGTGTCAACTCAAGTCCGCTCAGCCAGTCTACTCCGTAGAACATGATATCCAGGATGTCCTGTGACATGCTTGATTGCTTGAACTCCTCACTGTCAAACATGAGAATAACTGAGGGGGATAATGTGTTGAGTTTATTGATCCGCTCTTGATTGTTTCCATTTTTCCCGAGATGTACATGGACTACCGATCCGGCCGGGATAGTGTTTAATTGGTCTGCACCAATCTCGTCAAGGTTAATAGATACATAATGTCTCATGTGTCCTGCGTCATGAGCTCCCGCAACCACGATGTCCGTTCGATTGATAAGAGCTTGTGGTACATGTGCATCAGGGTCAGTATAGACGATGCCGGCCAGACCATAGCTCTTGATGATCTCTATTACCTCCCGTTCATCCCGGTCAGTCCGGGTGCGTCGGTCATCCACCATGTACACGTGCGCGCCTTTGTTCATCAGGAGCTTGATATTGGCTGCGCCCGCCTTTTTAATGTCGTCAACGGTAAAAAACAGTGACTGGTTATAGCGGGATATTTTTTTAAAAGCGTTTGACCACCGGCTCATAAACCCTTTCTCGGGGCTTGCGGCAACACACTCAGCATAGGTAACACTGTCAGCGATGGGCCACGCCACAATTTCTTTGTTTCGTATGACTGGAATGTTCTGCCATGCGGGAAACGCCATGCCGACCATATCCACAACCATCAGCTTACGTACATCTATTTTTTTACCGCTCATTTCTTCTATGACTTTTAATAGGAGAGGCGATCCCTGAACGTTTCCATACCCTTTCAATGCGCCAATATATTCTCTGACTTTTGTGTGAAATTCCTCGCTCGTATCTGCCTTAAAATAGATGTTCACCACATTGTTGACAACCTTTGCCCACACATCTTTTTGACCAGCACTCCGAAATCCAGTCTCACCGATGGGTATTCGTTGTAATACCACGGGAACAGCTCCCTTGTTCATAACTGCCGCGGCATACTCTGTTGCTTCTTCACCGTTTTCCGCAATAATGGGTGCCATAGGAAATGGCGCACGTGATTCAATCCGTACACGCACGATTTTGCGGGCGATGTACAGAACCTTATCTCGTGAAAGAAAATGAATCAACTGGCGCATACGGACAACCATGTGCAAATAGTGACCTGCTTTTTGTGGGGGGAAGGCCGAAGGTGCGTTTAGTCCGTTTGAAGAAGAACGTAATTCTTTAAGTATGTCCTGGAATGCAGATGAGCTTATGCCGTATGCCGCTACTCCCCGCCCGAGAGTTTCTTGCGTCGCATCGTCGTACGCCTGTTTCTCGTCGATTGAAAATAGAAGCTCCCCGCCCAGGTCCAAAACGTTGCCGTGAATCTGTATGGTGAAAATGTATAAGGTATACTATTTTGTTCTTTCATCATAGGTAAAAATTATATGAAACGGCTGATTTCTTATTTGAAGATTATAGGTCAATTCTAATAATCGTTCTTTAAGTGCACTTTTATTACGGCTGGCCAAAACTATTGTGTGTTTGGGCCAATCGGGTAATATTGATACATCAACTCCGTCACGGCTAAGAAGCGGCAACG
>JBELAT010000046.1:0-13824 GCA_049508565.1 Endomicrobiales bacterium
AATTCACTTTTTTCTGACATCCTGCTCCTCCGTATTATTAGCGTGTACTCCGCCATATTTCAAATAAAAATATTAAATCTCCGGATCAAGACGGGCACGCACAATATCGTTGAACGCAATCGCCACGGAACCGTTAGTGACATCATCTAACGTTATCAATCCATCAGCGACGGCCGTGAGTTGACCACAAAAATTGCGCTGACCGTTGATCGGCGTCTGAGTGACGATCCGTGCCCGTGAACCAACAAAACGGGCAAAATCTTTTTCTTTTTTTAATACCCTGTCAAGTCCCGGGGACGACACCTCTAAAAGGTAGTGGACAGGGATGGTATTTAATTCATCAAGCTTTGCACTAATGACGGCGCTCATGTGTTCGCAGTCAACGAGCTTTACGCCGCCCGGTTTATCTATAAATACCCGGAGTATCTTTTTCCCAGATTCAGTCGCCCACTGAACGTCAACCAGTTCCATCCCGTGCTCTTGCAGTAATGGATCCAGCTGTTTTTCAACATCCTCTATAACACCCATGCGCTTCCCCCGAAAAAAACTAAAGAGTGGCGTATGGCCACTCTTACACTAAGTACTTTATCAAATAGTAAAACTAATTGCAACTACATTTGCACAATTTCATCCAATTTCGTCCCATGGTATTATACTGTATTCAACACTCTTTACGGCCGCCCATTTTTATACACAGGCAAAACGCATAGTCTAAGTTCTTTATTATTTGATAGATGTCAATTCAAGCGAAATGATATCGTTATAGTGCTTCGATACTAGCGCACAACCTACGCAGGCTTAGAAACTATCCCGGCCACTTCAGCAACTATTGCATCAACCGCAATGAGTCGGGTCTGATCATTTTTTTCACACCGGGCCTTGAGTTCAACGTTGTTGTTTTTAAGGTTTTTTTCCCCAATGGTGATACGATAGGGAATACCGATTAGATCCATATCCTTGAACTTGATACCCGCACGCTCATCGCGATCATCAAGGATGACATCTATGCCACGGTCGGAAAGCTGACGATAAATGGTTTCCGCAGTCTGCCGGACGGTTTCGTCAAGTATGTTCACGGGGACGACTGCTACCGCAAACGGTGCTATACTCAAGGGCCATATGGTCCCATTATCATCATTGCTCTGCTCAATTGTCGCGGCGACAATGCGGGACACCCCTATGCCATAACACCCCATCACCATCACGTTTTCTTTCCCTGCCGCATCCAAATATGTCGCTTTCATGGCTTTTGAATATTTCAATCCGAGCTTGAAGATGTGTCCGACTTCAATGCCCCGCGAAAACTGCAGCGGCTCACCGCATTTTACACAGACATCACTATGTTTGACCATACGCAGATCGATGACCGCATCAGGCGTAAAATCACGACCTATAACGATACCGGAGATATGATAATCCTGTTTGTTTGCACCGGCAACCGCATGTGGCATGCACTCAATGGAATAGTCGGCAATAACCTTAACGAGCTTTTTAAGATTCACCGGTCCCGCAAAACCGACGGGTGCACCCGTAACTTCAATAATCGTTTTTTCATCCGCCAGCGTCACCGATGCGGCACCCAGGTATGCCTGCAATTTTGCTTCGTTTATTTCACAATCACCCCGCACCAGCGCCACAACCGTGGCGCCGTCAGCAGTATAGATCATTGTTTTAATGAAAGTGTCCGTCGATACGTTAAGAAACTTTCCCACTTCTTCGACGCTCCGCAGTCCCGGCGTATGAATCTCCTGCAAGGGTTGTTGCTGATGACTGGTGTTCACAGCGACCGGTTTTGCACACTCTGCCTTCTCGCTGTTGGCTCCATACCCGCAGGGACACCAGGCGATCTCTTCTTCACCAGCGTCGGCTAGAACCATGAACTCATGCGAAAACGAACCGCCAATGGTGCCGGTTGTTGCTTCAACAGCACGATACTTAAATCCGCATCGGTCACAAACCCGTTTATAAGCCGCAAACATTTCCTGGTAATACGATTCCAGATCCTTTTCGTCGGTATGGAAGGAATAGGCATCTTTCATTAAAAATTCGCGGGCACGCATGATCCCGAATCGAGGACGGATCTCGTCACGGAACTTCGTACCGAATTGATACAGCATCAGCGGCAACTGTCGGTATGAGCGCACGTCACGGCGGACAAGGTCGGTTATCGCTTCTTCATGGGTGGGTCCAAGACAGAACTCAGCATCCTTGCGATCTTTTAGACGGAACAATTCTTTTCCATACACGCTCCAGCGACCGGTTTCTTCCCACAACTCTTTGGGCAGAAGCAGCGGCAGCCACACTTCCTGTCCCCGGACAGCGTTCATCTCCTGACGAATAATATTTTCCACTTTGCGCAGCACGCGCAAACCAAGCGGGAGCCATTCATAGAGGCCCGAAGCCAGTTTGCGGATCATTCCCGCGCGCAACATTAGCCGTGCTGAAATCGTATCTGCATCGGATGGGGCTTCACGCAACGTCGGCAAAAACATTTGAGAACATCTCATAGACACTCCATTTATTGTAAATTTATCGAGAAATTTTCATAATCTCAAATTCCATTTCACCTGCCGGCAGTTTAATCTTGACTGTTTCACCAACTTTGTGTCCCAGTAACCCCTGCGCCAGCGGCGATTGGACTGAAATCTTTCCTTCATTGAGGTTGGCTTCTTCAATATCGACGATTGTGTAGTCATACACATCACCGTCAGTATCTTTTATTTTTGTCGTGACGCCAATAAATATATTGTCAGTGCCGAGCATTTCATCATCGATGATCTGAACGCGTGTCAGTTTCGTTTCAAGCTCAGCGATGCGCCGCTGAATGTTCGTCAACGTTTCTTTTGCCGCATGATACTCTGCATTTTCTCGCAAATCACCATGCTCCCGCGCCCGGGCGATCTCTTCCTGAACTAACGGTTTGCGGTCTTTAAGGTTTTCAAGTTCCTTAAGCATCTTGTTACGACCATCTTTTGTAAGATAAATTGATGACATAAAATACTCCTTCTAACGCCTGGTCTTTATATACTTAATCAATGTTGAAACCCACTGCTTTGAAGGTATGGTGCCGGCAACAATACCCTTTTTAAACAGGATTCCCGTCTTTTTCGCACCCGCAATACCAATATCAGCTTCCTTCGCTTCGCCGGGCCCGTTGACCGCACATCCCATGACGGCAATCTTCACCGGTCGGGCCAATAATGAAGATGTTTTCAGATTAATACGCGAGAGTTGATCCTCAAGCTCATTGACAATACCAATGAGATCGACTTCACATCGCGAGCAGGTCGGACACGATATCACCTCAACTCCCGTTGAACGCAGTCCCAGCGACTGCAATATGTGATAGGCGACTTTGATTTCCTCAACGGGGTTTGCCGTTAATGATACCCGGATCGTATCGCCCAACCCCTCAAAAAGGAGTATGCCCAAACCAACTGATGACTTAACCGTCCCCCGCAGTAACGACCCTGCTTCGGTAATACCCAGATGAAGCGGATACTTTTTTTGCGCGGCCAGCAGACGATAGGCCGCCACCGTCGTCGCTACATCAGATGCTTTCAGTGAGACCGCAATATCGAAAAAGGAAAACGATTCCAAAATGGCAATATGCTCTAATGCCGCGCCGACCAATTTTTTCGCACGATCTTTGACAATATCACCAGATGAAGAGCGTTTGTGCACTGCCGCTAGGGACCCGGCATTTACACCGATACGTATCGGAACCTTCGCTTTTTTGGCCGCCATGACAACCTGTTCGACCCGGTCGCGAGACCCGATATTTCCCGGATTGATACGGAGCTTATCAACTCCCTGGCTGATCGCCTCAAGTGCCAGTCGGTAATCGAAATGAATATCAGCAACTAGCGGAATAGATATTTTTTTCTTAATCTGTCCCAGAGCACGTGCGGCGAGCAGATCCGGGACGCCGACGCGAACGATCTCACAGCCGACATCTTCAAGCTCGTGGATCTGGCGCACCGTTCGCGCAACATCGCGCGTAGGAGTATTGGTCATTGATTGGACTAATACCGGTTTACCGCCGCCGATAACGGCTTTGCCAATATGTACCGTTCTGGTCTTTTGTCGATGGAACATCATGTTCTCCAAAAAATTAGTGAATCGTATTATTTTGTTATGAGACGCAAAATATCGGTATAGGTTGCAAATAAAAATATTGTAAGGATAATACTGAGCCCGACATAATTTGAAACAATTATCACCTTTTTACTGATCGGCCGACGATAGACAGCTTCTATTACTGCCAGCATCATGTGTCCACCATCTACCAGTGGGATCGGCAAAAGATTGAACAGACCCAGTGCAACCGAAATAACCGCAAGAAGATGCAGAAGAGCCTGCCACCCCTCGTTGGCTGCTTTGGCAAGTATCTCAACGACACCAATAGGACCAGCCAGCTCCGGTTTTTCTCCGTGAACGAGTTTGATTCCTAAATATTTCAATGTAAACACCGATTGGTATACTGCCATCCGCACACTGACATACACCGCTTCGCGTGCACCGACCTTCTCCGTATCTATTGATGGCGCTATCCCGATAAGACCCATTCCGCTGGCACTGTCTTTTTCAGGAGTTAATGTCACGGGAAAAGTCACTCCGTTTCGTTGTATCGTTAATGTTACCGGACTTCCCGGGAAACGGTGAATATATCCCGATAGTTCTTCCCATGCTTTTACGGGCAAAGAGTCAACACGAATAACGGTATCGCCCGGCTTAATTCCCGATTTTGCCGCCGGATATCCCACGAGAACATCGCCGATAACTGGTTTTGACGATGGCCGGGGAATGCCCCAGATGGTGATAACGAAAGTAAAAAGGATTATGGCTAACACATAATTCATGAGCGGACCTGAAAAAGCAATAAGGAATCGTTTATACCACGGTTGTGACAAAAACTCGTCCGGCGATCCTGTGGCACTGTCTGCATTTTCGCCGGGCATTTTCACCATACCGCCCAGCGGGATTGAATTGAGCGAATATCGTGTTTCGCCATAGGTAAAACCGGCGATTTCAGGACCAAACCCAAAGGCAAACTGTTCAACTTTCAATTTGAACAGTTTAGCGACAATAAAATGGCCAAGCTCGTGAATGAACACCAAAATACCGATGCCCGCAACCGCTGCGATTGCCTGAAACCATGTTATAGACACCCCGAAAAAATGTATCATCGATATCTCACTTTCTGCGCCACAACACGGGCCTCGGCATCGGCGGCAATGATTTCTGACAACTCGGGACGACGTACCACCCGATGAGATTTCATAGCCGAGCTGATGATGTTCGCAATGTCAGTAAAACGGATATCTCCGTTTAAAAATCGGCCTACGGCAACTTCATTGGCAGCATTCATGACCGCCGGCATCGTGCCACCCCGTTTACCAGCCGATAACGCCAGATCAAGACACGGGAACCTGCGAAAATCAGGAACATCAAATGTTAAACCGCCCAGCGCAGACAAATCCAACGGCCGAACACTCGATGGCATCCGGTCAGGATAACTCAACGCGTATTGGATCGGCAGCCGCATATCAGGCAGCGACATTTGGGCGATGACACAATGGTCGACGTATTCTACGAGGGAATGAACAATTGATTGCGGATGAATAACGATATCAATCCGGTCTAAACCCACCCCGAACAAATGGCTCGCCTCGATGGCTTCCAGACCTTTGTTCATAAGCGTGGCCGAATCAATAGTAATTTTTTTACCCATCTTCCACGTCGGATGATTCAATGCATCATCAACGGTAATATCTGCCGGGTTTTTTGAGCAGCGGTAAAAAGGTCCACCTGAGGCAGTCAACATAATGCGCCGGACCGCAGACTTCTTCTCATTTTTAAGGCATTGAAAAATAGCCGAATGTTCGCTGTCTACGGGCAGGATTGTCACGCCATTTTTCTGCGCCGCAGCCATAATTAACTCACCAGCAACAACGAGAGCTTCCTTGTTGGCCAACGCAATCGTTTTACCGGCTGCAATGGCAGCCATAAGCGGTTCAAGCCCTATAGAGCCGACCACCGCAGATAACACAATATCTGCTGATGCCAACCGTGCAACGGAAAGCAACCCCGGCAACCCCGAAACGATACGCGTAGTCAGTCGAAGTTTTTTGCACCACCCCGACAGATCGGCAGCATCCTCGTCGCTCCACACAGCGGCGATGCGGGGTCTGAACTCTTTAATGTGGCGCTTCATCAGTGAGACATTTGATCGCCCGGCAAGTCCGACAACAGAAAAATACTGCGGATGAAGTCTCACCACATCCAATGCCTGTGTGCCAATAGATCCAGTCGATCCTAAGATTACAATTTTTTTCATGGAAGTTATTTTTTGAATATTGTCAGGTAATAATACAACAGCGGGGCAGCGAATAGAAAGGAATCAAACCGATCAAGCATACCGCCATGCCCCGGGAGGAGCTGCGCGGAATCTTTAACACCCACATCCCGTTTGAGGAGGGATTCTGATAAATCGGAAAACTGTGAAATGATTGATATGATCAACCCCAATAGAGCCGCTTCCGGTAAGGAAATAATATCTCTCATAAATATGATTCGACAGAGCATTGCTGCCAGAATTCCCGTCACCACTCCTCCAACCGCTCCTTCAACTGTTTTTTTCGGGCTTACCATTGCCGCGAGCTTGAACCGGCCGAACTTTTTGCCAACGACATATGCACCGGTATCAAGAATCCAAATGACGATAAAGAGAAAATACATATATTGCATGCCGCCCGGTCGGATACTGCGGATTAAAAGCAAATGTCCCAGCGTCCAGGCGACAAGAAATACCCCGAAGAAAGTAATCGCCAAACGTTCAACGACTTTCTCAGGAGACGAACGGAACATCTCCCGCGCAAATAACGGGATGAGTAGCAGACTGAGCAGCGCAACCGTGCCCTGGTTTTCGGCAAGGGGACCAAAACTGGTTCCATTGAGATACATAAAAACAAACAGGATCATCCCGACGGTCATCCCCACGACCGGCTGGGAAGCGTACTTCATTTTTGTAAGGATAAAGTATTCCCGCAACGCAAGGAAGGTCACTCCCAGCATCATGACAAAAAACGGAATACCACCCCAATAGACACTCAGGACAATGAGCGGTATACCGATGATAGCAGTAATTAAACGCGGTAATAACATAGTTTGAATTTAAAAACAGCGTACTAAGACTATCCTTTTGATAACGCCCCTTGAGAGGGAGTCTTTGAAACAACACCGCCAAACCGGCGGTCACGCTTCTGGAAATCTGCGATTGCTTCGTGTAAATGTTTAATTTTGAAATCAGGCCACAAAACCGGTGTCACCTGCAACTCCGTATAGGCCATTTGCCACAATAAAAAGTTTGATAACCGCATTTCGCCGGATGTGCGAATAAACAGATCAGGATCAGGAAGCCCGGCCGTATCAAGATTCTCAGACAATATAGTTTCGTCAACCTGCTCTATACCTGACGCTATCAACCGGTTAACCGCCCGAACCATCTCATCACGGGCACCGTAATTAAGCGCCAGATTGAGCGTTAAGCCCGTGTTGTGACAGGTCGCCTCTATTGTTTTTTCAATTTCAGCGCGCGGGCCCGGAGGAATTTTCGTCCGGTCTCCAATCGTCATAAACCGGATATTATTGCGCATCATGGTCGGTAATTCTGTGCGCACGTAGTGCTTGAGAATACCCATCAACCCAATGATTTCAACTTTTGGGCGTCCCCAGTTTTCTGTTGAAAATGCATACAGGGTGAGAACGGTGATGCCGAGATGAGAACATTCTTCGACAATCTCTCTGACGGTGTTAACCCCCGCCTTGTGTCCGAACAGTCTCGGCATGCCTCGTTTTTTCGCCCAGCGGCCATTGCCGTCCATCACTATGGCAATATGCCGGGGAAGATTGGGCGCTTGTGGTTTCAACGTTACTTCTTTGATATAGCGCTGACCGGGCACACTTCGGCGCAGGATCCGCAATCAGTACAGACGGCAGGATCAATTTTATATTTATCTCCGTCAGGTGAAATCGCAGTAACCGGGCACGTCCCTTCACAAGCGCCACAACCTACACACACACTTTGATCGATGAAATAAGCCATTTTTTGTCCTCCTTAAATGATTATAACTCCATTAAATCTTTTTGTTTGACAGCCAGCATATCTTCAATCTTTTTTATGTACGAATCTGTTAGTTTCTGAGATTCCACTTCGCCTTTTTTGCGTTCATCTTCAGCTATAGCATTTTCCTTTTCGGCCTTCTTTATGTTTTCCACCATCTGCCGACGCTCATTGCGAATTGCTATTTTAAACTCTTCGGCAATCTTGCCGATGGACTTGATAATCTCTTTACGCCGCTCCTCAGTGAGAGTCGGAACGGATAACCGGATCACTTTTCCATCATTAGCCGGCGTCATTCCCAGATCGGATTTCAAAAGTGCTTTTTCTATGTATTGCAGTTGAGAAATATCCCAGGGACGAATCTCGATAGTACGCGCATCGGGAATTGATAAGCCCGCCATTTGATTGATCGGCATCATCGTTCCGTAGCTTTCAACTTTAACGTTTTCAACCAATGCAACACTGGCGCGTCCTGTCCGGATCGAGGAGAGATCGCTCCGGAATTTTTCGATAGTTCTTTTCATGAGTTCTTCGCCGGCAGCAAGTACTGTTTTAATCGCCATGCTCATCCTCCACTGGTTTTAAAAACTTTCTACCGTATCAGCGTCCCGATAGTGCGACCAGACACCACTTTTTCAAGATTTCCCTTTTTATGAAAATCAAATACAATGATCGGCAGATCATTTTCTTTACATAAAGAAAACGCCGCCGTATCCATGATTTTTAACTGTTTTTCGATGGCGTCATCAAAACTAAGTGTCGGGAATTTTTTTGCGGCGGGATTTTTTTTAGGATCAGCTTCGTACACGCCGTCGACCTGCGTGGCTTTGAGCAGAACTTCCGCCTCTAACTCAGCCGCTCGCAAGGCAGCGGTGGTATCGGTCGTAAAAAATGGATTACCGGTACCGCCTGCACAGATAACAACATTACCACACTCAAGAAACGATACAGCAGAATCACGCATATAGCGGGTTACAAATCCGGGAATGTCAATGGCGGAGAATACTCCCGCTCCGATACCTTCGACTCGTAACGCGTCTTTGAGGGCCAGCGCATTGATAACTGTCGCCAGCATCCCCATATGATCTGCCGTTACTCGGTCGATTGATTTTCCTGCCCCACGCCAGAGATTACCCGCCCCGATGACAACAGCGATTTCAACCTTTTTTTGCCACACCGCTTTTATTTCACGCGCGACCGACTTCAATCCATCGGCATTGATCCCGGATGAAGCATCGCCGGCCAGCGTTTCCCCTGATAACTTCAACAATATGCGCTTGTATTTCATTGGTGTAGTATCGTATGGTTATTGTGTTGTTTTAGCTATTCTTCACCGACACGAAACCGCGCAAACCGGCGCACAACGATATTCTCGCCAATCTTAGCAATCGCATTGGTCACCAGGTCTTTTATTTTTTCTTTTCCAGACGAATCACGGATATAGGGCTGGTCAAGCAGGCACACTTGAGAATAATATTTCTCCAGTTTTCCATCCATAATCTTCGGCCACACCTGTTCGGGTTTACCTTCTTCTTTTAGCTGGACTTTGTATATTTCGCGTTCCTTATCAATGACTTCCTGCGGGATATCTGTCCGCTGCACATACAGAGGGTTGGCAGCAGCAACCTGCATAGCTATTTCCTTAACGAGATTCTGGAAATCGTCAGTTCGGGCAACGAAATCAGTCTCGCAATTAACTTCAACGAGTACACCGAGCAGTCCGCCCGCATGAATATAGGAGGTAACAAGCCCCTGTTTTGCAGAACGTTCCGCTTTTTTAACGGCAGACGCAATACCCTTTTCCCGCAGGTACTGCACGGCCTTATCGATGTCGTCTTTTGACATATCGAGAGCGCCTTTACAATCAAGGATTCCGGCTCCCGTCATAACACGAAGTTTTTGTATAAGATCTGATGAAGGACTCATTAGGCAATTACCTCACTTCCTGTATTTTGATTTGTTGCAGTTTCTGCAGGAGTGACAGGAACGCTGGGAGCGGAGATGTCAACCGCAGGAAGCTCACCGCCAGCTGCTGCACTTGCCTGCTTGTCGCTCATACCTTTGCCTTCCAGCACTGCGTCGCCCATTATGCTGCAAAACAACTTTACCGCACGGATAGCGTCATCATTGCCGGGAATGGGATACGTAATGATGTCCGGATCACAATTGGTATCGCAAATGGCTACAAGAGGGATTTTAAGTTTACGCGCTTCGGCAACTGCCGTCGTTTCTTCAGACGGATCTATAATGAAAAGAAGGTCAGGCAGCTTTTTCATTTCTTTAATACCTTCTAAAGATTTCTCCATACGGAACCGCTCTTTTTCGAGTTTTGATGATTCTTTCTTTGAAAGAATATCGAAAACGCCCTCATTTTTCATGCGGGTCAGTTCTTTTAAGCGGGCAATTGATCGTTTAAGTGTTTCAAAATTGGTCAGCGTGCCGCCGAGCCAGCGATCGGAAACAAAAAATGCGCCGCAGCGAAGCGCTTCTTCTTTAATGGGTGTCTGCGCCTGTTTTTTGGTGCCCACAAACAAGACAGATTTACCTTCGCAGACAGAATCGCGAACAAATTTGTAGGATTTTTTCAGCTCTTTAACGGTCTTCTGCAGATCGACGATATGAATCTTGTTACGTGTGCCGAAAATATATTTTGCCATTTTCGGGTTCCAGCGGCGGGTCTGATGTCCGAAATGGACACCGGCTTCGAGCAATGCTTTCATGGAAATGTTTGACATACAGGTACTGCCTCCTTATGGTTTTTCGCCTCCACGCCATTCATCTTTTCCCCGCCCCGGGTGCATCCTTTTAAAATAACAAAAGAATACATATCGGGACCACGGGCAAAATCCCGGCGTGTGCGTATTTTCGGTGTGATCCGAAGTTACGAAATCATATCAAATTATTTGATTTTGTTCAATACAATTTTAATGGTGGGTAATAAACGGGGGGGTACAGCTTACCAACTTTAGTAAGAGTACACTGGAGGATTGAAATATTATGATTTAAAGTTATTGTTTTTATCTATTTCACAAAAAACCCTACTAAAATTCCATAATCGAAATTAACCATGCTAATGTTCATTCAAATTGACTCGAAAATTGCTCAAAGTTATCAATTATATCTGTATTTCCAGTATAAAAATATCTATAAATTATCTGAAGTTTACCGAAAGGCTTAATCGATTAGTATTTCCCAGGTCTCCGTAGGGAACGAACGCATAATCAGCATGAGCGCCTAAAAATGAAAAACCAACCCCTATCCCAAATCCTGTCGCTATCGGTGATGAGTTGTCGTCCCCTATTGTTTGTGTTAGCGGCAGCATATATCCGGCTCGTAACACAAATATCGGGAACAGCGCATATTCAGTTCCAAAACTTATGTCAGTCGCGGTTTCATAAAGTGATTGTTTAATGTCCAAGGCAAGCAATATGGGGCCAACTGTATATCCCAACCCTGCACTGATACTGGCCGGCAAATCGTATCCCTCTGATATAAATTTCATCTGCGGCCCGATATTCTCAAGCACAACTCCCGCTTTCAGGTGCGGTATAAGAAACGGTGTCAGGATGCCCATATCTGCGGCATATCCGGTTGCAGTGGTGTTTGCAATTGTTTCCTGAATGAACTTTACGTTTACTCCGCCTGCTAGTGATCCCGTCAAAAGATGGGAATACGATGCTGTTACTGCTAAATCGTTGGCACCAAACATGCCATTGGCTATTCCGTTACTATCCCGCCCATCCAGTGTTCCCTGTGACAAGTACACTATGCCCGCACCGAAGGTTCCCGCTTTTGTCGGAAAGGCAGCGGCAATAAAATCATGACTCAAATCGCTAATCCACTCAGTATGCTGGGCTACTACCCCACCTTCTTGTATCTGCTCAAGGCCCGCAGGATTGTAATTCATAGCAGAAACGTCATCGGCAACCCCTACAAACGCCCCTCCCATTGCTATTGCCCGCGCAGATGTACCGATATCAAGAAACGATGCGCCTGTTGATGCCGCATAACAGGCAGCACCTGATACCAGGTAAAACGACAGAAGAATGAAGAAAGGTCTTTTCATTATTTCCCCCGTTCCGGTACATCTATATGAGACAACTTATATTTTCAAGAAGGTTTTTCTTTTACGTTCTTGAGCATTGCATTGAAATTCTCCGCCAAATCGTGGAATTCATCATTTTTGCGAATCTTCATGGTAACTTACTTTATCCACCCCAGCAACTGATTTCTTGTTCTAAAACACTTCTTCGTTTGCCTTGTTCTCTATTCTCCCGACTTTCCTATGTGAATGTCAATAGAGCGCGGGTGCCTTTGTAAGTAGTTCTTTGAAACAGTAACTCTCTCTACATTTTCAATAACAATTATTGACAAAACAAGATAGAGCCGTTGTAGTAATTTTCCTTTTTGGTGTAAATGTCGGGTATCATTACCATTGCCGAAAGATTTTAAGAGGCTTAAAACGAAAATCTGAGGGCATTGATTACCGCATTTTCCATTCAAAGATCAATTTTCCTGCATTGTTGTACTGATGGCATCCTTGTAAGCGATACCTCTTACGCCCCGTCCCTGGGTATTCTCTGATAGACATACCATGGCTGACGGTACAATGTGAAATAAAGAGCAAAAACAAAAGAGAAAAGCTTCTTCCTATTCGTGGCGAGCACTAAGCTCCACACTTTGTAGAAAATGCGTTACATTTCTACTTGTCGCGTTGTCAAGGGAACTCTTTTTGAACATCGAATCTAGCGGTTAATAGAAACAGTTCTAAGTCGGGCCGAGTCTTTCCCTTGCGACAACGCTTCATTCTCTTTAGTAAATGTTCGTATTTCGTAATTTCTTTGTTCTGTTAAGACGGCAAATATTCTTGTTGTCAGTTTACGCGCCACGGCGGTTATAGCTTTTTTAGCTCCATAATCGGTTTTATTTCTATTATAAATGGCGTCGTAGAAGTTTCTCATTTCGGTGTCTTTGCGAATAGTGCTCCAGGCGCATTGAATAAGCTTGTTGCGTAAATATGCATGTCCGGTGCGAGTAATAGCACCCCGGCATACTTGATTACCGCTGGAATGTTCCCGCGGTACAAGACCAAGGAACGATCCGATTTGATCGTAACGTTTAAGATGTCGCGGGTCGCCAATACGGGCTATGAGCTGGCTGGCAGTGATGAAGCCTATTCCTGGAATACTTGTAATGTACTCAATGTTTGCAGCTATCGCAGGATCACTTTTGCAATAGGTGCGGATAGCTCGTGTAGTTTCGAGAATATTCTTAGCGAAAAATTCAAGGCTTGCCAATAGATGGTTAAGGTTAAATCGTAGCGGCGCCGAACAGGGAACTTCTTTGAGTTGATTAATAACATATTTTGTCCAGTTTTCTTTATCCTGGTTAGGGAACGGTATGGAATTAAGCAATAGAAGCGATTTTATCCGCAGCTTGGTTGCTGTGAGTTGTTTAGCAAACGTATCTCGCAGGTGGACAAGGTGGCGAAGCTCACGATATGCGGATGTAGGAACTATAATTCCTTTTAATTGGCCGCCCTTAAGGTTCATTGAAAGTTTTTGGCTATCCAAACGGTCTGTCTTAACACGTCGACCGGGAATTCTAGGAACCAGTGATGGTGCAGTGACCATGCAAAAGTGTCCCTGCGACGTTATGGTATCATAAAGTCCAAATCCGGTTGGTCCCGATTCGTAAAC
>JBELAT010000047.1:0-13077 GCA_049508565.1 Endomicrobiales bacterium
GAAAGATAACAAATAATCCCAGACCAAACAATCCATATACAACGGATGGAACTCCGGCAAGATTAACTATTGAGAGTTTGATAATCCTGGTCAAAGCGTTGTCCTGGGCATACTCGTTTAAGTATATAGCAGCTCCGACTCCGACGGGCAGTGTGATAGATATGGCGGTAATAACGATGGAAAGTGTTCCGACAATAGCCGGGAATATACCACCGGCGCGCATGCCGTCTCGGGGCATTGCCGTCAGGAACTCCCATGTTATGGCTGAATAGCCCTGTTTGACAATGATACAGAGGATAACCAGAACCGGTACGATGACACACAGCGTGGCAGCCAGAAGAATGCAAAAAGCTAACTTTTGATACCGTTTTGGATTCATCAGCGTTTCATCCGATGAAGGAACAGATCAGCAATAAAATTAATGCAGAATGTTATCATAAACAAAATGACACCGATAGAAAAAAGTGAGCGGTAATGCATGCTTCCCTTTACGGTTTCGCCCATTTCGGCCGCGATAGTCGCTGTCATTGTCCTGACAGGTTCAAATATACTGGCGGGAATCTGGGCAGCATTACCCGTAATCATCATGACTGCCATAGTCTCGCCAATAACCCGTCCAAGACCCAGCATCACCGCAGCTATAATACCCGGCAAAGCCGCCGGCAGAACGATACGATACATAGTCTGCCACCGGGTGGCGCCGAGAGCCAGAGCTCCTTCTTTATAATTCCAGGGTACAGCGCGAATAGCGTCTTCTGATATAGAAACAATGGTCGGCAATGCCATAAAACCGAGCATAATTGATCCGGAAAACGCTGTCAGACCTGTCGGCAGATTAAAGGCAGTCCGTACCAGAGGGACCAGCGTAACCATACCGATAAAACCGATCACAACGCTTGGAATTGCGGCAAGGAGTTCCACCCCCGATTTAAGAAAATCTCTGATAGTTACGGGTGCAACCTCCGCGATATACAACGCCGCCATGACACCCAGTGGGATAGCCACTGCCGCGGCGCCCAGAGTAACCATTAGTGAACCGGCCATCAATGACAAAATCCCAAATCGAGGCGGACTTGACGTCGGATACCAGAGTTTTCCGGTCACAAACTTCACTATGCCGTAATCCTTGAAAAAAGAAAAGCTTTCTTTGAGCAGGAATCCGAAGATCAGCACAACGAATATGATCGCCAGTATGCCGCAACAAAAAATCAATTTCTCAATAATAGTATCAACAATCTTTTGAGACTTCATGAAATTCCTATTTTATGATCGGCACGAAATCGGTTTCACGGACTATCTTCTGCCCTTTATCCGACAGTCCGAACGCAATAAAATCCTTAACCGGTCCGGTCGGAGCGCCGTTTGTATAGAGATACAGCGGACGCGAGATGGGATAGCTGTTAGAGAGCACTGTATCAACCGTCGGTTCAACGAATGTTGTTGTACCATTCTTGGCGACCGCAATCGATTTTAACCCTTTGCCTAGATAGCCCATACCCACATACCCTATAGCATGAGGATTCTGCATCGTTTCATCAGCAATTGCCTGGGAAGAGGGCATTAACAAGGCCGACGGACTGAATTCTTCCGGACCCTTTTTATTGCCTCTCTTCAAAACATGTTCCTTAAAAAACATATGCGTGCCGGAATTGCTTTCCCGTGATAAAATAACAATCTTCGAGTCCAGCCCTCCAAAGTCTTTCCAATTGGTCTTCTGCGCCATAAAAATGTCCCGAAGATCATCCATTGTCAGGTTTTTAACCGGATTATCCGGATTTACCACGACCGCCAAACCATCAAGCCCGATGATACACTGTTTCGGATCAATACCACTCTTGGCTGCTTGATCTTTTTCCTTATCTTCGATGGCCCGCGAAGCCATTGCAATATCACAGGTTTTATTAAGAAGCGCGGCAAAACCGGTCCCAGACCCTCCACCCGTCACACCAATGACCACACCGGGATACTCTTTGGCATATTCCTCCGCCCATTTTTGAACGAGGTTGACGATTGTGTCTGAACCTTTAATTTGCAGAGACTGCTCGCCGCCCCGTTCATTTCCATGATGCGGTCGTGAGCACCCCGCAATAGAAAGAAAGAAAAGAATAACGATGAGTGCATTTTTCATCAAACCCGTTACTCCCACTCAATTGTCGCAGGAGGTTTCTGCGAGATATCATATACCACACGGTTGACTCCGCGAACCTCATTGATAATACGACTCGACATTTTGCCCAGCACTTCATAGGGCAGTTTTGCCCAGTCAGCGGTCATAGCATCAGTCGATTCAACGATGCGCAGGGCAACCACATTTTCGTATGTTCGGGCATCGCCCATTACTCCGACAGTTTTGACCGGCAGAATCACCGCAAATGCCTGCCACACCTTATCATATAGCCCTGCGGCGCGGATTTCCTGTTCTACAATCATATCCGCCAAGCGGAGGATATCAAGCCGCTGTTTAGTCACTTCTCCGAGAACCCGGATTGCAAGTCCCGGGCCGGGGAACGGCTGACGGTTGATTATCTCTTGCGGCATCTTCAATTCTCTACCCAATTCACGTACTTCGTCTTTAAAAAGGAACTTGAGAGGCTCCACCAGTTTGAGCTTCATCTTATCAGGCAGGCCACCCACATTATGATGGGATTTAATAACCGCAGACGGACCTTTGACAGAAACGCTCTCAATAACATCAGGATACAATGTCCCTTGTACCAGGAAATCAACATTTTTTATTTTATGAGCCTCATCATCAAACACCGCAATGAATTCATGACCGATGATCTTTCGTTTACGTTCCGGATCGACTACCCCAGCCAGCTTTTTGAGGAAACGCTCAGAGGCATCTGCAATGACAAGATTCTTCTTGAAGTATTTTCTGAAAACCTTTTTAACACGGTCTTTTTCGCCCATACGCAGAACACCATTATCAACAAATACGCAGGTCAACTGCGCGCCAACAGCTTTATGCACCAGTATTGCTGCCACCGATGAGTCTACCCCGCCTGACAACCCGCACAAAACTTTACCCGTCCCTACCTGGCGCCTGATCCGTTTGATTTCTTCTGTAATGAAATTATGCATCGTCCAGTCGGCCTTGGCTCCACAGACTCCGAAAACGAAATTTCTCAGAAGTTCCCGGCCTTGAGGGGTATGATTGACTTCCGGGTGGAATTGTACTCCGTAGACGGCACGCTTACTATCTGCAATAGCGGCAAAGGGAGAATTTTTCGTATACGCGATCCGGCGAAACCCGTCCGGCATCTTTGAAAGCGAATCTCCATGACTCATCCATACCGTAGGGTTGGTCACCTTTGAAAACAATTGTTCCTTTTTTTCAAGAGTCAGATGCGCCAGTCCATATTCGCGGTGGGAAGATTTCTTTACTTTTCCCCCATATTGCTCCGCGATCAGCTGCATCCCATAACATACTCCCAATATCGGTACACCGAGTTCCCACACCGTATCATCCGGCCATGGCGCATCCTTCTCATACACACTTGATGGTCCCCCAGACAATATAACACCCTTAATGTTCTCAAGAGCACCGAACTCAGTGATGGCGCGGTTACCTGGATATATTTCGCAATATACTTTCATTTCTCGTATCCGCCGTGCGATCAACTGCGTATACTGCGACCCGAAATCAAGAATCAGAATCATTTCATTTTCCTGTTACACATAGAATTTTGTTTACCGTCATATCCGTCATAGACCGAACTATCGAGCACATAAATCCACAGCAAAAACCACAGATTGCCAGCGATACAAGTACACGTGTGTTGATACCTTATTTGCACATGCCAATCTTCTGGGCTTTCTGAAAGAGTTTTCCTTCGTGTTTGATATCCGGTGCTATAATCAACTCCGTCATCTGCATTTCTCTAATATTTTGCGCACCGACCGTACCCATGCAAGTACGCAGGGCACCAACGAGGTTCTGCGTGCCATCGTCAAGGGTGGCCGGGCCGTAGAGAATTTCTTCAAGGGTTCCTGTCACGCCGACCCGGATGCGGGTCCCGCGAGGCAGGTTGTGGTGCGGAGTCGCCATGCCCCAGTGGAAACCTCTTCCGGGCGCTTCTTTCGTGCGAGCAAAAGCAGATCCGACCATAACGGCATCAGCGCCGGAAGCGAACGCTTTACAGATATCGCCGCCCGAACTCATTCCGCCGTCAGTGATAATGGTGACATATTTCCCTGATTTTTTGAAAAAGAGATCACGCGCAGCCGAGCAATCGATGGTAGCAGTCACTTGAGGAACGCCGATACCGAGCACACCGCGGGACGTACAGGCGGCACCGGGGCCTACTCCGACGAGGATTCCGGCACAACCGGTTTCCATGAGCTCAAGTGTTGCACTATAGGTAACAACGTTTCCGATGATCACCGGAATCTTCAAGGAAGAACAGAATTCTTTAAAATCCAACGCCTTATACTGGCTGGCAATGTGGCGGGCAGTGCTGACTGTCGACTGAACGAAGAATATGTCCGCACCCGCTTCCTGGGCAATCGGAGCAAACTTGGCGGCATTGGCCGGAATGCATGATACCGCCGCGGCGACACCGCCTTTTTTTATCTCGGCAACCCGCTGGGCAACCAGTTTTTCTTTCATCGGCTCTTTGTACATATCCTGCACAAGGGCAGTCGCTTCATCGGGATTTGCATTGGCGATTTTCTCGAGGATGGCGGCTGGATTCTCATACCTGGTCTGAATGCCGTCAAGATTGAGAACGGCAAGACCACCCAGTTTACCCATGGCTATCGCAAAGTTCACATCTACGACGCCGTCCATGGCGCTTGCCAGGAACGGGATTTCCAAACTAGTATTGCCAATAGACATTGCAATCTGGACTTCTTCCGGATTAACGGTGATGTTTCCCGGGACAATAGCAACCTCATCAAAACCATATGCTCTGCGGGCTTCTCTGTCTTTACCAATAAAAAATGCCATACCACCTACCTCCTCAAAGTAATTACACTATTAGATATCAAAATGAGCACCGTCTCATGCTCACTCCACGAATTTCTAAAGCAAACATGAATCAAGCTACAACATCCTGTAGTGAAATATATTTCTATATTTTCGCTGTTGTAATGACTTTTTGCGCCTGATATTTTCCCTTTTTGTCAGCGTAGGAAACAGTACATCCTTGTATGTTTTCAAGAAAGAGTACTTGTGCGATCCCTTCGTTGGCATAAATCTTCACCGGAGCCGGAGCAGTGTTGACGATGCTCAGTGTCACAAATCCCTCCCATTCCGGTTCAAACGGCGTAACATTGACGATAACCCCGCAGCGGGCGTAAGTTGATTTACCAAAAGCGATGGTGAGGATGTTACGCGGAATGCGGAAGTATTCAATCGTCCGGGCCAGGGCGAAACTGTGCGGTGGCAGTTCTATATATCCCTGATGGGCATGGATATCGCAAAACAGTGCTGAATCATTGGCCTTAGGATCGAGAACGATGCCCGGTTTACCGACAAAAATCTTAAACTCGTCGGCAATACGCATATCGTAGCCGTAGGATGATACGCCAAAGGAAATACTTCCTTTGCCAACCTGCGATGACTCAAAAGGCTCTATCATTTTATGATCGCGAGCCATCTCTATTATCCAGCTATCAGATTTTATCATTGATTACCAGCACTTTGAATATCCGCATGAACGGCACACAACGCACCCTTCACCAAACTCAAGCATCTCACCGCAGTCAGGACACTGGGGACAGGAACCGACATAGTTCTGCTTATTGATGCTCAATGGCGGAGCTGGTCTTTCTTCAACCGAAACCGTTGACACTGCATTTTTTATAAACAGATCCGGAGAAGTCTTTTCCTTCATATAATGTTCAAGCGCCTTGGCAATGGCGTCAGCACAGGATAGGATTGCACCGCCTTCTGCCAGCGTCGGCGACGGGCAGCGGATACCTTTGAGCTGGTAGACCACTTCTTGATGACTGATGCCAGTTCGCAACGCCAGTGATATCAGGCGACTGACTGCCTCGGCCTGCGACGACGTGCATCCACCAGATTTTCCCAGCTGCGTAAACACTTCACATGCGCCCTGTTCATCTTCATTGACTGTCACATACATTTTACCGCAGCCTGTGTGCATCAGCAACGTTGCACCGCGCGTCAACTTGGGTCTTTGACGGGGGCGGCGTTCCCGAAACTCCACTTTTTCAGAAACTTCCTTCTTATGGGAAAGGGTAACACCTGCTCATCGCGGCTGCCGTCACGGTATACCGTCACACCTTTACATCCCAGCTTATATGCAAGTTTATACACATTGGTAACGTCTTCTTTGGTCGCGTCGTGCGGGAAGTTCACCGTCTTTGAAACCGCGTTATCCGTGTATTGCTGGAAAGCGGCCTGCATACGAATATGATCTTCAGGTGAAATATCGTGTGCTGAAACAAATGATCGGCGAACTTTTTCCGGTATTTCCTTAAACTCCTTGATACTGCCTTTTTCAGCAATCTTTTCAAACAATTCAGTCGAATAAAATCCGTTGTCGCGGGCAAGCTTCTCAAAATAAGGATTGATCTCAAACATTTCTTCCTTATCAAGACAGTTCGTCCGCTTGTACACTAACGCAAACAGCGGTTCAATACCGCCGGAAGCATTGGCAATGATTCCAATGGTGCCCGTCGGTGCAATCGTCGTCAGGGTAGCATTGCGCCGCGGTTTCTGATCAACATACACACTTTTCTTGAAGTTCGGAAATGATCCCCGCTTGAGAGCGAGATCTTCTGTTGTTTCCCGGGCTTTATCGTAGATAAAGGACATAACTTTTTCAGCGAGCTTTAATGCTTCATGTGAATTGTAAGGAATGCTCAGCTGAACTAGCATGTCAGCCCACCCCATGACACCCAGACCGATCTTGCGGTTGGACCGGGTAATCTCACCGATCTTCGCGATCGGATAATTGTTCATATCGATAACATTGTCGAGAAAATGAGCTGCCGTACGAGCGGTCTTTGCCAGGTGATCCCAGTCAACCGCGCCGTCTTTGATCATGTGCGAGAGATTGATGGACCCCAGGTTGCAGGACTCATAGGGAAGAAGCGGCTGTTCACCACACGGGTTTGTTGATTCAATTTTACCGACAGACGCCGTCGGATTGGCATCATTGATCCGGTCAATGAACACCAGTCCCGGTTCCCCGTTCTTCCACGCCTGATCGACAATTTTATCAAACACAGTCCGTGCGTTTAACGACCCCATTTCTTCGCCGTTACGCGGATTATACAAAGCATATTCACGGCCTTCGTCTAAAGCATCCATGAATTCTTCGGTGATGGCAACAGAAATATTAAAATTGTTGAGACTGTCATTTTTATCTTTGCAGGAAATAAAATCCATGATGTCAGGATGATCCACACGCAACATTCCCATATTGGCTCCCCGACGGGTGCCTCCCTGCTTGATCGCTTCAGTGGCGGCATTGAACACCTGCATAAACGATACCGGTCCTGACGAAACACCGCTCGTTGTGTTGACCACGTCCTTCTGGGGACGGAGTCGGGAGAAAGAAAATCCAGTGCCGCCGCCTGATTTATGAATAAGTGCTGTATTTTTGAGGGTTTCAAAAATTGAATCCATTGAATCTTCTATCGGTAGGACGAAACAGGCGGACAATTGCTGGAGAGGACGACCCGCATTCATCAGCGTCGGCGAATTGGGGAGAAAATCCATGGTCGACATAGCTATATAAAATTCCTGGGCTACCGCGCTGGTGTCGGCATCAAGATCGTACGTTTTTTCCGCTTTTGCAATATTCTCGGCCACTCGCCAGAATAGTTCTTCCGGTTTTTCAATAACATTGCCCGCACTATCTTTGCGCAAATAGCGTTTCTGCAATACCGTCAGTGAATTCTTCGCCAGAACCGGTTTTACCTTTTCCATTAACTCTTCTTTGTCAAGACTCATAACCATGTCTCCTCCATGTCGCGCCCCCCATTGGGTACGTTTGATTCTTTTTTATACGGAAAGCAGTTTACTCTCCTTCATTGTCTTTTGCTGACGGGCATGTTCTTTCTTAAGTTTTTTTAGTTCTTCCATAAAGGTATCAATATCAGCAAACTGTCGATACACGGACGCAAAGCGGATATATGCTACCAGATCAACATCCCACAATTTTTTTAATACTTTTTGACCAATAACTCTGCTGGGTACCTCCATCAGGTAGTCCTGAAGCTCGTGCTCAACTTCTGAGACTATTTTTTCAACAGCATCCATTGAAATCGGGCGCTTCTGACAGGCACGCGATATTCCTGCCTGAAGTTTTTTCGGGCTAAAGGGTTCACGACGGTTATCCGATTTGACTACCATCAGAGGGGTTTCTTCCACTCGCTCATACGTTGTATACCGTTTTTTGCACTCACCACATTGGCGTCGGCGACGAATAAGAGAAGAGAGATCGTTGGGTCGGGTATCAATAACCTTATCTCCAACACCTCCACAGAAAGGACACTTCATAGACCCTCATAAACGTGGGATAAAAGCACAACCAGTAGTGGTAAAGCCATGGTACAACATATATGTGGGCTTGTCAATACAAAATAAATGCCCGATACCGGGTTCTTGTAAAACCACTATATGTACGGGCCTGAGGATTATAACATACTACCGATTGTATGTCAAGCGACCCTTTTCGGCATCAGACAATTGCTTCAGAAACGCCCTGTCAACTGAAAATCCTGCCGACTCAGCCAAAACGACTTCCCGCCGTGCCCGGCGGAACTTTTGTTGCGCGTAGTACACTACCGCGCGTTTAAAAAATGCTTCACCATACTTTTTATCAAGGGTCACAGCGACCGTATAATCAGCAAGGGCTTCGTCGAGATGATTCAATCTGACCCAGATATTTCCCCGGTTGTTCCAGGCCGCAACAAAATGAGGATCAATCCTGATCGCCGTTGAAAATTCCGTCAATGCCGGAGCCAATTGACCCATTTTCCCGTATTGGGCCCCCAAGAGGTTGTACAGGGCAGAATCGTCTGGATCGATCCGAATTGCCTCATGACAAATCTCAGCTGCTTGAGCATCATCGCCCATGCGGTTGCGTACATCCGCCAGAACTTTGAGTACCCCGCTGTTATGCGGGGCAATCGAACGCATCAATTCCGCCGTTTTCAGCGCGTCATTATTTTTCCCCTGCACAATGAAAACCGAGGCTTTTCCCGCAAGAGCATCGATATACTGAGGTGACCGGCGCAGGGCTTTATTGAAATATATCAGGGCAGCAGAGGGATCACCTTTGGCCAGATACAGTGAACCCAGTTTACAGTACGAATCGGCCAACAAAGGAATAAGCCTGCATGCATTTTTTAAATCCGCTTCGGCAGCAGCATAATCTTTACGATCCATGTACGCGAGCCCCCGGTTGATATACCCGATTCCATAGGTCGGGTCCAGGCGTATGCACGTCGATAATTCTTCCAACGCTTTATCAACTTCACCATGGCTCCGGTAGGCAATTCCCCGACCGTTATAGGCGTACGGGATCTGGGGATAGCGCTCTATAACCGCCGCTGTAAGAGACATGTTGCTTTGCCATATCCGGCACTGCGCCTGAGACATAAGGGCAAACTGACAACAGATCACTCCGCCGAAAACAATCCATCCTACCCGCAAAAGCGGGCGGGAAATGCGATGGTATACGCTCCAGCCGAGTACGGCAATCACATAAAAAAGACCGATATACGGGATATATGAATAGCGGTCAGCGACAGGAGACAAACCAACGGGAAAAATACCGATAACCGGCAAAAGAGTTATAGCGAACAATGCGACACCAAAAACTATTTTTCTGTTCATGCGCGCGACATATCCGACAACTACCGTCATGAGAACAAGGGCAAACGGCGAATATTGCACGAGCAAAGAAGGCATGGCACCCCGAGGAACGGTTTGGGGATAAATGGATACAAGATCTACCGGCAAGAACAGTTTTTCCAGATAAAAAAACACACTATGACACGCTACCATGCAATGGACAAGAAAATCATAGAGGGTCAATGAACCGCGCATGGACGGTGAATACTGTCCAGCAAAAGTCGCTATCGAAAACCCCGCGGCCATCACCCAGAACGGCACATACCGGACAACCATTTTTCTATCAAATCGTCTACCCTGGTGATAATCAATGAGCATCAGCACACCGGGGAAACTGACAGCCATCGACTTTGACAAAAGCGCCAGCACAAAAAAAATCAACGCCAGCACATACCCTGCGCTTTGCGCCCGACGAGAATACCAGCAATACGCTACCATTGCCCACAAGAAAAAGAAAGCGTACAGCACGTCTTTTCGTTCGGTGATCCATGCCACCGATTCAACATGCATCGGATGCACTGCAAACAATACGGCAACCAGAAGTGAAACTCCCCACTGTTCCGTCAGCAACAGAAAGATGACCATCACCAGCATACTGTTGCATATATGCAAAAAGACATTGGTCGCATGATACACGAAGGGATCCGCCTGAAAAAAGTTGTATTCAATAGCGTAGGAAAGACTGACCAGCGGATGATACATATTGAAATGATACGAACAGAACATATGTCTAATGGAGGGCCAGGAAAGGCTCATGATATCACTGTTAGCGGTAACCATGACCGGGTCGTCGAGATTTATAAATCCAGCGTTCAGTACCGGATAATACGCAAAAACACTCAGGATTGAAATCAATAGGAATGAAAGGAGAATGCACCGGCAGCTCATAAGAAGTGGTTACTGAAGTTGACTATTTTTTCCAGGGAGTCCCGCAGGGTTTGTCTTCATGGCAACCATCACGCCGGCAATCAGGTCCGGCTCCGGAAAAAAGGATAGGGGCTACTGCAGCCGCCTCGGTCAGCATCCGGCATGCCATATCCCGGATTTCCCATTGGGCGCGATTACAACATCGCAAGGAAAAGAAATGCCGAAGTTCACGGGCGTTCATTGTAAGAATTATTTTAGTTGTTGATGCCTGGGGCAATATATAGCGTGCATCTTCGGGCGCAATACCTTCTACAAGCAGAGTATCATACAACGATTTAATCTGACGTGCCGCATCATCATACATTTTCGCCAGAAGTTCTTTTGATTTTATCTCAGGAGGAACGACATATTCCAGTGCATCCTTAAACTTCACATAGCGCTGGCTCTGAACAGAGTAGGACGCTATCCGGTGGCGTGTCAACTGGGCAAGAAGCGCGCGGGACACACCCTCAATAGCGAAAGTAAAAGAAGCGTGCTCTAAGACCGACAGATGCTCAGATGAAATGATTCGTGAAAGAATATCGGTGATAACTGTGGGGGTTATTTTTTTTGTTAACTCTTCAATGGAAAAACCCGAATAACAGAGCCGACCTGCGAGGGCACAGGTTTTTTCAGGCTCAGGAGTATGCGCGATAAGTTGTACGTTCATGCAATCGTTTATTATTTACTTGCTTTATAGTATTCCTGGAGCGATGTGACGGTCCAGTCTGTGTTACGCAGAGCCTTAATGCCCTCGACGGTGACCCGCCCCGCCGCTAGGGTGGTAACCATGGGGATATTATTCATCACCGCACTGCGACGGATATGATATCCATCAGCACGACTGGCTTTCCCGGAAGGAGTATTGAGCACCAGACTCACCGTGCGATTTTTTATCAGGTCAATGACATTGGGACGGCCTTCAGATATTTTGTTGACCTTACTAACCGGAAGATGGTGCATCTGCAGAAACTCTGCGGTATGCTGGGTTGCAAGAATTTCAAACCCTAGATTCAAAAGCTCTTTTATAATCGGTAATGCTTCATCTTTACCCTGCGGTCCCAGGCTGACCAGCACCGCGCCACTGCGTGGCAGGACCGAACCGGCAGCAAGTTGAGCCTTAGCAAATGCCCGACCATAATCGCTGTCGATGCCCATGACTTCGCCCGTGCTTTTCATTTCTGGCCCCAGCAGAACATCAACGTTATTGAAACGTGTCCACGGCAAAACAACCTCTTTTACCGCAGTATACTTCAGGTGCGGAACGCTCCCCGAAAGCATTTTCTTTGAAAATATCTTATTGAGCTTTTTTCCCGCCATGACCTTGGCGGCTATTTTTGCAAGGGCAATCCCGGTAGCTTTTGAAACATAGGGCACTGTCCGGGAAGCGCGGGGATTGGCTTCCAGAATATATACCACCCCGTCTTTAACCGCGAACTGGATATTGATAAGACCTTTAACTTTTAGCGCTTTGGCAAGATTTGTTGTGTGTTTAACAATAGTATCGATAACCGTTTTTGAAAGAGTATGCGGCGGCATTACACAGGCTGAATCGCCGGAGTGAATACCAGCATGTTCAATATGCTCCATAATTCCTGCAATATATACGTCACTCGCGTCAGAAATGGCATCAACATCAATTTCGATCGCATTGTCGAGGAATTTATCGATCAAGATCGGTTTACCCGGACTGACCTCAGCAGCTTCGAGCATGTAATCGGAAAGCATCGAATCATCATATACAATCTTCATTGCACGTCCGCCCAGAACATATGAGGGGCGTACCATTACGGGATAAGTCAGTGCGGTCGCTATCTTTTTTGCCTCGACGAAATTCAGCGCAATGCCGGACGCAGGCTGCGGTATCTTTATTTTTTTCAATATTTTACTAAATTGATTACGGTCTTCCGCCATATCGATTGATGCGGGAGATGTACCCAATATTTTTATGCCGGCTTTGTGCAGCGCCTCTGTAAGATTCAATGGCGTCTGCCCTCCGAACTGAACGACAACACCCAGTGGCTTTTCCTTGTTGGCAATATTGAGAACGTCTTCAGCAGTCAACGGTTCAAAGTAGAGACGGTCGGAAATATCATAATCAGTCGAGACTGTTTCTGGATTACAGTTGACCATAATGGTTTCATATCCTTCTTCGCGAAGGGACAATACCGCGTGGACACAACAGTAGTCAAACTCAATACCCTGGCCAATACGGTTCGGGCTGGGTGCTGATGGATCTTTACGTGATCTCCGTGTTGAAAAAAGATGGGCTGAAGGGGGAGCGGCGCGGGAGAAGTTAATGGAAGAGATTACCTATAACTTGCGCAACCCTA
>JBELAT010000048.1:0-12820 GCA_049508565.1 Endomicrobiales bacterium
ATATAACCCCATTTCCAAAGTAGGCTCATGCTGGTAACCTCCAAGTGTAAATTCCCTTGGGTAACATTGTACATGAGTTGACCAGTTCTCGTTCGGTAACATTTTAGATGATTTGATTCGATATCTTGGAATACTTTATGATTTTTTAATATAATATAGGCTGCTACATTGCTCTGACATATATGAGAAAACGGTTACACGAAAATATGATTCGAGGAACCAATGGATAATAATAGAGATTTAAACAAACAGCTTTTGCATGATTCCCAGGAAAAAGAAAGAAAACCAAGCAGTAACTGGGACATCTTTATTTTTGCCTTTTCTCTCTTAATATTCGTTTTTGATGTCTTTACTCCGCGCACCACACTAGCTGCGCTTATGTACATCTTCCCGCTTATGCTTGCAATTCAGGCCCGGAGTAAGGGATTGCGCTTCTGGTACCCGTTGTATTTCACTATCCTCAACGTATTAGCCGCTTTTCTTGAACCAAGCGCAGGAGTGCCCGTGGAGGCTTCCCTGTTTAACCGCACGGCGATAACAATTATCATCTGGGCTATTCCGCTATTATTACAGAAAAATAAAACGTCCGAAGAATTTTCTCAAAAAGAGTCCACTACCACAGTTTCTGAACTACCACCAATTATCCCTACACAAGAAAGCTCAGTGATGATCAGCGGGGGATTTATCATGGCCCTGGCTATTGCACTGCTCATGGCAGGACAATTCTACCGTAATACCAAAACAATGTCCTTTTATGAAGGTATAGTAAGCCAAACTAATATGGCGATCCAAAAGATGAGCGATTTCCTCTCTTACACAAAAGATGCAGAGACGGGACAACGGGGATTCATCTTAACAGGAAAACAGGAGTATCTTCAAACCTATTTTGAAGCGCGAAAACATATTGACACCACCATCGTTTCCCTGCAAAAAATTATAGCCGATAACCCCTCTCAACAAAAGCGCCTCCAAGAAATCTTGTCCCTTTTAAAGGATAAATTGGCCGAGCTGCAGCTGACTATCGACCTGCGCAAAACGCGAGGATTCCAGGCGGCCAATGAGATCGTGGAAACCGGCAGAGGCAAGGCGATCATGGACACAATCCGCCAACGGGTTGCGGCCGCGCTGAATGAACAACAAACTCTTTTGCAGGCACGAAAGAACGCAAAAGATACGAGCGAACGAAACACCATTCAAACGGTCGTTGCGGGTGCCGTTCTAAGCTATGCCCTTATTTTCATCATCCTTATGATCCTGAGAAAAGAACTGGCCCGGAGAACGGTTGCTGAGAAAGGGCTGCTTACATATCAGAAAACCCTCAATAGTCTAGTTGAAAACCGCACGAAGGAATTGAAATACAGCAATGATATTTTAAAGATGGCGCAGAGAATGGCTCATCTCGGATACTGGACGTATGATATCAAAGCACAAGTTTCCACCTGGTCCGAAGAGATGTTCAAGATATACGGACGAGACCCGCAGAAGGGCGTGGTCCCGTATGAGGAACACCCGCAATTCATTTATCAGGACGACTGGGAGATGTTTGACCAGGCGGTTCAGGGAGCGCTTAAAGGTGTTCCATACAACATTATAGTACGCGTGCGGTTCTCCGATGGTTCGATTCACTATGCAAATACACAGGGAAATCCCCAGTACGATGCGGGCGCTATTGTCGGGCTATCCGGGACCTCGCAGGATATTACCGATCTCAAGAAGGCTGAGGAAAGAATAAAATGGCTTTCAACATTCCCTGAATACAATCCCAATCCAATAGTTGAAGTTGATTCCCAGGCACACATTACCTATGCGAACGCATCGGCAAAACAGATATTCCACGACTTGGATGAACCTGAAAGCGAACATCCTTTCTTAGAAGACATACAGTCAGTATTTAATCAACAAAAGAACTCGCAGGACTCGAAAACCTCAAGAGAGTTAGAAATCAATGGCCACTGGTACCATAAGGAGTTTCATTACATCGAGAATTTAGATCGCCTGCGGGTTTACTCTTTGGATATTTCCGACAGAAAGAAAGCCGAGGAAGCTCTGGCTGAGAGTGAAAAACGGTATCGCGGCTTGTTTAATAGTATGGAAGAAGGATTCTGCATCGTCCAGATGATTTTTGATGCGCACGGCAAATCTGTTGATTACCGCTTCATGGAGATTAACGCGGCGTTTGAAAAACAAACCGGCCTTCATGAAGCGAAAGGAAAACTCATGCGCGAGCTTGCTCCGGATCACGAGGAGCACTGGTTTGAGATTTACGGTAAAATAGCGTTAACGGGTGAGCCGGCGCATTTTGTCAATGAAGCCAAAGCATTGGATCGCTTTTATGAAGTGTATGCATATAGAGTCGGCAGACCTGAAGACCGGCATGTCGCAATCATTTTCAATGATATCAGCGCCATCAAACGGGCTGAAAGGGTTCTGCGCGAGAGCGAAGAACAGTTCCGAACGATGGCCGACGCCATTCCGCAACTGGCGTGGATCGCAAAAGCTGATGGGTACATTTACTGGTACAACCAGCGCTGGTACGAATATACCGGAACCACCCCGGATCAGATGGAAGGCTGGGGATGGCAGAGAGTTCACGATTCCACGGTGCTCCCGAAAGTTCTTGAGAAATGGGCATCCTCTATCGCTACGGGCCACCCATTTGAAATGGAATTCCCGCTGAAAGGGGCGGATGGAGTATTCCGTACCTTTTTGACACGTGTAATGCCCTTAAAGGACCCTGAAGGCCATGTCATTCAATGGTTTGGAACAAATACCGATGTGTCTGAACGCATGAAAGCGGAAGAAAGAATAAAGTGGCTTTCCACGTTCCCTGAAAATGATCCCAATCCGATAGTTGAGGTTGATGCTGCGGGAAATATTACGTACGCAAACGAATCAGCAAAACAGTTTTTCCCCGACTTGGTAGACACCGAAGGCAAACATCCGTTCCTAGAAGACATACAGTCAGTATTTATGCAGCAAAAGAGTGCCCGTGAAAAGAAAATTGTTAAAGAGATAGAAATAGACGGCCGCTGGTACCATAAGGAGTTTCATTACAGCGAAGCCTTCGACCGACTGCGGATATACTATATAGATATCACTGAGCGCAAGGAAGCGGAACAGGAACTGGAAGCAACTGCAGAATTTCTCACATTGATCAATAAAAGCAAAGGTACAGAGAATTTGCTGCAAGCGGCAACAACGTTTTTCCAGCAGCGATCCGCTTGCCATGCCGTTGGCATCCGTCTTCACAAAGGTGAGGATTACCCCTATTGCGAGACACGAGGATTTCCGGAAGAATTTGTGAAACTTGAAAACAATCTCTGTACCCGTAACATGGATGGCACTATTGTTCGTGACCACAACTTTAACCCCGTCATGGAGTGTATGTGCGGCAGCGTGATCTGCGGAAGATTCGATTCCTCAAAACCCTTTTTCACCCAACGGGGAAGTTTCTGGACCAACAGCACGACGGAACTGCTTGCCGGTACCACAGACGACGACAGACAGGCACGCACGCGAAACCACTGTAACGGAGAGGGCTACGAATCGGTGGCTCTCATTGCATTGAAGTTCGGAAATGAACGATTGGGGCTCCTGCAGTTAAATGACCGGCAAAAAGGACGTTTTACCGTTGAAACTATCGCCCTGTGGGAAAAGCTGGCAGATTATCTGGCTATTGCACTGTCAAAATTCATCGCTGAAGAGACGTTACAGGAAAGCGAAAAACGGTTGAAATTTCATTTCGAAAATTCACCTCTAGCTGTCGTTGAGTGGGATTCGCATTGTATAGTGACCCAATGGTCCAGCGAGGCTGAACACATGTTTGGCTGGAAAAAAGAAGAAACCCTGGGCAAACGGATAGATTCAGAGCTCAACCTGGTTTACGAAGCAGACATTCCTGACGTTAGTGCCGTCATGGAAAGACTATCCGGCGGTAAAGAACCAGTAATCATTTCTTCTAACCGCAACTATACAAAATCAGGCGCGGTCATTGATTGTACGTGGTACAACTCAGTCTTACTCGATCAGAACGGACACATGGCATCCGTCATTTCCCTCATTCAGGATATAACCGCTCGCAAGAAAGCCGAGGAAGCGTTGTTGGCCTCAAACCGGGAACTTGAACAATTTGCTTATGTCGCTTCACACGATTTGCAGGAGCCCCTTCGCATGGTAGCAAGCTTCACTGAACTGCTTCAACGCAACTACCAGGAAAAGCTTGATGAACGCGGACTAAAATACATGCGCTTCATTATGGATGGATCTAGTCGAATGCAGACGCTAATTCAGGATCTGCTAACCTTTTCACGGATCGGACGGCTTGAAAGTCAAAGGCAGTCTGTGGACTGCAACGCCATAATGGACACCGTTATCATTGACCTTTCAAAAACGATCAAAGAGACTTCTGCAGAAGTCACCCACGACAATCTCCCACGGCTGATGGCGAGCGAATCCTCTATGAGCAGGCTTTTTATGAATCTCGTCAGTAACGCCCTTAAATTTAGAAAAAAGGACCACACTCCGCGGGTACACGTAACAGCTGTGCGCAAATACAATGAATGGGAATTTGCGGTAAGCGACAATGGCATAGGAATTGATTCGCAATATTATAAAAAGCTATTTGTGATCTTTCAGCGACTGCATGGGAGAGAAGAGTATCCGGGATCGGGAATGGGTCTTGCCATCTGCAAGAAGATCGTTACCAATTATGGCGGAAAGATTTGGGTCGAATCACAACTGGATAAAGGAACAACATTTTATTTCACCATACCTCAATAAGGAGCACGCACATGAACGGATCAGGCAGCTGTAAGAGTATCGACATTTTGCTCGTTGAAGACAATCCCGCAGACATTGAACTTGCCAAAGAAGCTCTATCGGAATCAAAGCTGCTGACCAGCCTTCACACCGTCGGTGATGGAGAGGCCGCGATGATGTACCTGCACAGGCAGGGAAAGTATAAAGCAGCTATCCGGCCGGACCTCATTATTCTTGACCTCAATCTTCCCAAGAAAGACGGTCGGGAAGTACTCAAAGAAATTAAAGAAGATGAGAACCTAAAAAGCATCCCGGTGGTTATTCTTACCATGTCGTCGGCCGAAGTTGATATGCTCAAAGTATACAAGTTGCATGCCAATTGTTTTATTACAAAACCAATCGATTTTACGCAATTTATCAGTGTCGTTCACGCCATTGAGCATTTCTGGTTTACGATTGTCTGTCTACCGCCAAAACCATAAGGAGTCTTGATGATACTGTTTTTGTGGAGCCGTTGTGAGTTTCTATTCAAGAAGCAGACGGTGGTATTGAAACGGATCAGTGGTAAGAATAGGTGAGCCATTTTACAACGATGTTGATAGGACCGGTCATAGCCGTACAGTGAGCCGTGGAATAGTGGATTTGTAGCACCACAGGAAAAGAATCTACATTTCCCCCTCATCTTGGCCTATCCATCAAGCTGTCGACTAATCGCCGACAACTCATGCTCTTGTATTTCGCACGAGAAATAAAAATCGATACACTCATAAAGGTGAATCCATGAGCACCAGTGAATTTTAGAGATGAAAAATAATATACTAAAAATAGTTGGGGCGTTGCTCGTCGTCGTTTTGTTTTCGGCGGGAGGATTCCAATGGTACAATACCGCAACGGGGAATTTTCATGCGATCACACGCGGGGAAGCGTACCGCTCCGCACAATTAGATTCGAAACAGCTCACCCATTATCTTGCAAAATATCATATTAAGAGCGTCTTGAATCTCCGCGGCGCGGAACCAGGTGTTGAGTGGTATGATACTGAAATCAAGGTAAGCACAGAGCATCATGTGGCACATTTTGACCTTACGTTGTCTGCACTAAGCGAACCGACACCGGCAGATGTGCACTTCATGCTCACTATTTTCAAGACCGCACCCCGCCCACTACTTATTCATTGCCTGGGAGGTGCGGACCGTTCGGGATTTGGTGCTGCTGTCTGGAAGATGACTATCGACAATGAACCTGCTTCAAGGGCGGCTCGACAATTAACGATTTTGTATGGACATCTTCCTTTTGGAAAAACACAGGTGATGGATAAGACTTTTGAGAAGTTTGCAGCAGAGGGCCGATCTTAACAGAAATTTAATGAATAATTTTCGTTTTTTTATGATACCCTTTATTGCTTTTCTTCTATCTCTACGCTCGTCACCGTTTAGTCTGCTATTACTTTTTCTTTTTCGTGGTTAATGACCCTATTTTTCCGCAAACACGACTCCATTAATATATCTCCCTCAAAGCCAACCTAGTTTATGCTCCTCACAGAAGACAGAAAAAAGAAGGTCGATCACTGAATCTTATCGAGCCATCGCGATTGACATGGCTTCATCGGTTCCTATGATAACCAGTGTCTCAAGGATCGTTGAGCGGATATCCGGCCTTTTTTCATTTTTCAGCGCTTCACTAAGCGGCGGAACCGAAGAGGGACCGATCTTTGCTAAGGCTTCTATTGTATTGTTACGGGAATGAGTCTTGTCTCCTAAGGTCTTAATGAGAACCGGGACAGCTGACGCAGCGTTAGGACCGATATTGCCTAAGGTTTCCACTGCTTTCTGGCGCACATACCAGTCTTCGTTCGTCACCGCAATGATCAACTCGGAAATAGCAGGTTGTACTTCCGGACCGATCTGTGATAAGGCAAAGATCGCATTATCGCGGACACCCCAATCTGGATCATTTAAAACCGCTGCCAGCACGGGGACCGCAGTCTTGGCGTCAGGGCCGATCCAACCCAGAATTTTGGCCGCAAGACGACGAATGTTTCTATTGAGCGCAGTATCTTGCACTGCTTTTGTGAGGTCAGGGACGCTGACTTTGCCGATCTTTCCTAACGCTTCAGCCGCATTTGCGCTCACAGCGTTATTGTCGTCTCCCAAAGATTTTATAAGTATCGGGACCGCCGAGGGCCCAATAGCTGCTAGTGCCCGAAATGCTTGAAAACGGTTATTGGCGTCAGTATCCTTCAACGCAGTAATTAATCCTGGTACCGCGCTTTTGGCATCAGGGCCTATATGGCCCAGCGCTTCGACGGCATTATAACGGACATCGGCATCCGAATCCCGCACGGCCTCAATGAGTCCCGGCACCGCCGACTTTGCGGCTGAACCGATTCGTCCTAATGCCTCCGCTGCATTACGGCGGAAGACGACATCTTCATCCTTCAACGCTTTGATGAGCACTGGGACTGCAAAACTGGCATCGGTGCTATTAACCAACGAAAAGGCCGCATTATACCGTATCGTACTGTTTGTATCTCTTAAGGCCTCTACCAGCCCGGAGGCGCCCGAGAGACCAACCCATCCTAATGCTTCAACGGCGAGTGCGCGGGTATCTACGTCAGGATTTTTCAATGAATCTACCAGCGCGGGAACAGCAACGTCGCCGATCCTTTCCAGCGCCTCTAATGCATGATACCTGACAACATTATTTTTTAATGATTCAATGAGCGGCGGAACAATTTTTTCCTTGGATTTATTGTCCATTCTCATTAATTGGGCTGTTGCCGCGTCCCGAGTTTCTTTTTGTTGAGAAACAAGACGTGTCGGCAAAGAAACACATGAAGGAAGAAACAAGCAGAGAGAAAGCATCGACACCGTAAAGGGCGACCTACCCGCTGCAAATCTAAAGGACTTCATCATGCCCCCTAAAATGACGCTTTCATATAGTTTTTAGATGTAACCCCGCAGTATGATTGTTGCATAAAATGGTACGTGTTACTATAGCGTAATTCGCCTAAAGTATGACTTTTTTCTTCTAAAAGATTCCGTGCATTTATTATTAATTATTATGAGATTGCTGTTTCTTGATTGAGCCGAAACCGCCGTTTGCCATAGTATGTGGCGGCATGCATCACAGTGTAAATTTCCCGATTCGGTATCGCACTCTCACATTTAACATGACTTTATCCCACCCCCTTCATATTCTGAGGATATGCGTGGCATTGCCCTTTTGACACAAACACTCTCAAACAATATAGCATACATTATCCGACAAAAGGATGATGGAAAAAAGTCAGCAAATGGTAGAATTTGCTGATCAAAACAATGTTTTAATTTCCTACAATGTATAAGCTGATATAAACAATTGAAAAAAGACGATTCGACCAATGTTTTCGACAGTATGAACAACATGTAAAAGTGTGTTAAATGAATAATTTTTCACCACAATACCGAGCTCATGAGGCACTATGAATACTGAAAAAATAGCGGAAAGCCGGGTACAACAACGGATAGGGGAAACCGGGGATATCTCACAGATGTCTCCCACAGAAATTAAAGCGGCTTTTCATGAGCTGATGGTAAAACTTATCCAGCTTGAGATGCAGAATGAAGAATTGACCCGCACTGATGTTGAATGTGAAGCCAAAAACGTTAAGTGTAACAATCTCTATGATTTTTCACCGGTAGGCTATTATACACTTGATCCCGAAGGCATCATTATAGAAGCAAACCGCTTTGCGGCTGGGCAACTCGGATTAGAGAGAAGTGATTTGATAAAAAGCGAGTTTGCAGTGAATGTGTCTCCTGATAATCGCACGCTCTTTGGCGAGTTCTTACATCGAGTGTTCGCTTCAGACACGCGCCAAACGATCGAACTGAAACTCATCAGCACCAGTGGCTTTTTACTAAATGTACAGCTGGAAGGTGTACACATTCAGACGCTCACGGGACAATCACATTGCCGACTTGCAGTGGTTGACATCAGCGAACGTAAAAAAGCTGAAGAGAGAATACAGTGGCTTTCCACATTTCCCGAACAAAATCCAAATCCAATAGTTGAAGTTGATACGACTGGAAATATAACGTATGCCAATGCAGCTGCAAAAAATGTTTTTCCAGATCTCACGACGTCCCGCGGTAAACATCCTTTCCTTGAAGATATTCTTTCAACATTTAACCAGCATGAGAATACTCACGAACATACACATGCGTTTGAGACAGAAATAGATGGCCGATGGTTCCAGAAGGAATTTTATCATTCTGAGGACTTCAACCGACTGCGGATATATGGGACAGATATCACCAAACGCAAGCTGGCAGAGAAAAAACTGCACGAGAGCGAAGAAAAATACCGCCGCATCATCGAAACAGTAAACGAGGGGATTGTCATAGCAGATAAAGAGGGCAAAATAGAGTTTGTAAACGATAAGATGGCTGACATGCTTGGCTATCGTATTGATGACATAATCGGCAAGTGGGGCGTAGATTTCCTGGCAAAAGAACAGAAAGAGAAAATAACTGCCAACCGTGAAAAGCTTGTGAGCAACAATAACATTAAAGATGAATACTGCTTCCTTCGCAAAGACGGCACTCCCTTGTGGACAGTTGGCAGTTCGTCGACGCTCTTTGATGATAACGGTACATATATCGCCAATCTCTCCATGCACACAGACATCACTGAGCGCAAACGCGCTGAGCAAGCAAAACAGAATGCTTTGGATCGATTTTATCTGGTTCTCTCAAACATGACGTTTGGAGTCCTCCTGGTAACCGGAGATGGACTCATTGAGTTTGCCAACCAACACTTCTGTGATATGTACCATCTCAAGGAAACTCCGGAGGAGCTCAGGAAGTTTACTTCGCGTGAAATTGTTGAAAAGATTCGCAATGAGTATGTTGATCCCGACCAGGCTGCGACACGCATCCGGGAAATAGTCGATTTACGGCAGACTGTTCATGACGAAGAAATTGTCATGCGTGATGGTCGCATTTACCTGCGCGATTATATCCCCATACCGTTGAGTGAAAATAAGGTCAGCCGGCTATGGACTCAAAAAGAGATTACCAAACTCAAGCACGTCGAGAATGCACTCAGAGATAGTCGCGAACGACTCGACCTTGCGCTCCTTTCATCAAGAATGGGCATTTTTGACTGGGACATCATCAATGACAAACGTACATGGAGCAGTGGCGTTCATGCCCTGCTGGGTACGAAACCTGAAACCTTTACCGGAACAGCGGAAGAGTTCTTTGAGGCAATACATCCGGAAGACCGAAATACGGTTCAGTCGGCCCTTGCCAAAGCCTTGAAAACCGGGGAGTATGAGACAGAATATCGTGTCGTATGGCCCAACGGCAGCATTCACTCCATTGCCGCCAGAGGGAAAGTTCATCGTAATAACGCGGGGCACGCGGTTCTTATGATCGGAGTTTGCTGGGACATCACCGATCGCAAGAAAACGGAAGAAGCTTTGCTTGCCTCTAACCGTGAACTTGAACAGTTTGCATATGTGGCTTCACACGATTTGCAAGAACCGCTCAGAATGGTAGCAAGCTTCACGAATCTCCTTGAACACCGAGCCCAGGGGCTCTTAGATGAAAAAAGCCAAACCTTTATGCGCTACATCATTGAAGGATCATCACGGATGCAGACCCTTATTGAGGATCTGCTTGCCTTTTCGCGGGTAGGGCGTCTTGAAGCCGCAAGACATCTCGTGAACTGTAACTCAATACTAGACAATGTTATTACTGATCTCTCAAAAACAATAAAAGTAAAGAACGCAACGATCACCCACGACAATCTCCCACGGCTCATGGCCAATGAATCCACCATGAGCAGGCTTTTCATGAACCTCGTGAGCAATGCACTTAAATTCTGCAAGAAGGAAGAACCTCCGCGTATACATATTGCAGTTGTGCGCACACATAACGAGTGGCAGTTTGCAGTAAGTGATAACGGCATAGGCATAAACCCCAAATATTTTGATAAAATATTTATGATCTTTCAGCGCCTGCACGGGAGAGATGAGTATCCCGGGTCGGGCATGGGTCTTGCCATCTGCAAGAAAATAGTAACTAATTATGGAGGGAAGATATGGGTGCAATCACAACCGGATAAGGGAACAACATTTTATTTCACTATACCTCAACTGGAGAATAAAAATGAATAAAGATTCAGCAGGGTACTGCAAGAGTATCAACATTTTGCTCGTTGAAGACAATCCGGCCGACATTGAACTTGCTAAAGAGGCACTATCGGAATCAAAACTGCTGAGCACCCTTCACACAGTCCCGGACGGAGAAGCGGCTATGTATTACCTGCACAGACAAGGTCAGTATAAAAATGCCGTTCGTCCGGATCTCATTATTCTCGACCTTAATCTCCCCAAAAAAGACGGGCGGGAAGTACTTAAAGCGATCAAAGAAGACGAGCATTTAAAAAGCATCCCGGTGGTGATACTTACTATGTCGAAAGACGAAGCGGATATGCTCAAGGTGTACAATTTACATGCTAACTGCTTTATTACTAAGCCGATCGATTTTACGCAATTTATCAGCGTTGTTCGCGCCATAGAAAATTTCTGGTTTACGATTGTCTGCCTGCCGCCAAAACCCGATAAGGAGCCCGAGCAAGTCCATGGATAAAAAGTTACGTATTATTATTATTGAAGATAATCAGGCTGATGCCATGCTCATCGAAGAGCAATTGGCTAAGGAGGGGTTCTCGTGCGAGTATAAACGAGTCGACAAAGAAAGTGATTTCAGAAAAGAGCTTGAAGCGTTCAAGCCAGACATCATTCTCTCCGATTACGAACTGCCGCAATTCAATGGTAAGGAAGCCCTTCATATTGCGCTCGAGAAGTATCCTTTTATCCCTTTTATTATTGTGTCCGGATTTCTAAAAGATGAAGCTGCTGTCGAATTGCTTAAAGCAGGAGCGGCTGACTATTTACTCAAACAGAATACCTCGCGGCTTGGTTCGGCAATTAGTAACGCACTTTCACTCAAAAAATCTAAGGAAGAAAAGGCGCATGCCGAAGACGAACTGAAGATATCGAACCAGAAACTCGAACAACGCGTTCAAGAACGGACTACCGAGCTATCGAAAGCCAACGAGTCGCTGCGAACTCATCAAAACGAGCTTGAGATGCAGAATGAAGAGTTGGTGCGCACCAAGGCTGATCTGGAAAGCGTAAAGGACAAATATCTTGATCTCTATGATTTCGCACCGATCGGATACTTTACGCTTGCTCAAGACGGCACAATCATAAGAGTTAACCTTACGGGAAGCCAATTGGTGGGAATGGAAAGAGCGAAAGTGCTTCTCCGGAGATTTCAATTATTTGTTTCCCCTGATGACCGTGAGACGTTTTCCACATACTTAAAGAACGCCTTTTTAGGGCTCTGTCCACAAAAAGCGGACATCAAACTCATCCGTGACAATGGAAATGCATTTTTTGGACAATTGGAATGTGTTATAGCACACGAGAACGATAGTGACGTATGCCGAATCATGGTAATAGACATTTCCGAGCGGAAAAAAGCAGATGAAGTGCTAAAACGCGATAGGGAAACTCTTGAAAAACTGGTAAACGAAAAAACTGAAACACTTTTAAACACACACCGGGAACTCGACCGTGCGCGAAGGCTTGCTGATATCGGCAGATTATCTTCTACCATTGCCCATGAGCTCAGAAATCCACTTGCAGCAATACAACTTGCGATGCACAATGTCCAGAGAAAAGCACAGAACCCTAACCTTGATAAACATCTTAAAACCGTCAGCAAAAAGATCATTGAAAGTGATCAAATCATCCAGAATCTTCTGAGTTTTACCCGCATTAAATCGATCAAGATTGAAAAATTCGATATTTGCGAGTTGATCAGTGATTGTATTGATACGGTGTCCGTCAAATATGTCAACTGGGATGTACATCTTAAAAAGGACCTCGACTGCAAAGAAGGTGATTTCATTGAGGCAGATTTTACACAATTTAAAATGCTTATTAGCAACATCCTTGATAATGCCTACCAGGCGCTGAAAAACAAAACAGGTACGATTACTC
>JBELAT010000049.1:0-12517 GCA_049508565.1 Endomicrobiales bacterium
TTAAGCGCCTGCTCTTTAATTTCAATATCGCCGGCCTCTGCCATGAGCATCTGCTGAATAGCGGGGGTCATCGACAATATCTCGATGATAGCGCTGCGTCCCCGATACCCGGTGCCGTAACATTTTTCACACCCGGTCCCATGATAAAAAATATTATTTTCTTTCTTGGAGAGATGCAGTTTTTCATACATAGAATCTGATACTTCATGAACCGCTTTACAATGCGGGCATATCTTGCGTACCAGACGCTGGGCGATTATCATATCAACCGCATCAGCGATCAGGAAAGGTTCTATCCCCATATATTTGAGCCGGTTAAGAGCACTGACCGCATCGTTGGTATGAAGAGTAGATAAAACCAGATGTCCCGTTAACGAGGCCTGAACAGCGATCTCGGCGGTCTCCTTATCGCGAATTTCGCCGACCATAATAATGTCCGGATCCTGACGCAGTACCGAGCGCAGAATATTGGCAAAAGTCAGTCCAATGGAGGATTTCACCTGCACCTGATTAATTTTTGCCAGTTCATATTCGACAGGATCTTCAACGGTAACGATATTCACATCCGGCTTATTAATATAATTGAGTCCGGTGTACAGCGTGGTCGTCTTACCGCTGCCGGTTGGGCCTGTCACCAGAATCATGCCGTACGGTTTATTGAGGGATTCTGAAAATTTCTGCCCATCTTCGACGGTAAAACCGGTGTCTTCCATTCTCAAAGACACATTGGTCCTGTCGAGCAAACGCATAACAACTTTTTCGCCATAAATGGTCGGCAATGTCGATACACGCACATCAAGCTTTTTGTCTTCAATTTTCAACTTGCATTTTCCGTCCTGGGGCAGGCGCCGTTCGGCAATATCGATTCCGGAGATGATTTTAATGCGGGACACAATGGCCCAGTAGAACTTTTTCGGAGGTGGAGGCAAATCGTGAAGTCTGCCATCAAGCCTGATGCGCAGGTACACCGCATTGTTTTCTCCCGGCTCAATGTGTATGTCGCTGGCACCTTTAGTTATCGCGTCGTAGAAGAGTGAATTGACATACTTGACAACCGGAGCAGAAGTGGCGGCTTCAGTTTCATCGGGTGACAGATTTTCGCTTGTATCAGCAATTTCATCAACTGCACCTTCGGCGAAATCCATTGAGTTGAGAGCACCGCTACCATAACATTTTCCCAGGTATTCATCCATCTCCTTTTCGGAAGCAAGGACTATAGAGGGTTTGAGGTTTGTTTCACGCTTGAGCTCATCGAGTGCGCTGATATTGGAAGGGTCCACCATCGCAACTTTTAGCACATCATCAGTTTTAGCCAGCGGCAGGAGTTTAAATTTTCGGGCGAGCTTTTCAGGAACCAGTCTGAGCGCTTCTTCTTCCGCTTTCATTTCAGACAACTTTACAAACGGAATTCCGAGTGAAGAAGACAGCGCGGCATACATGTCAGCTTCGGTTATATAATCATGTTTCAGGAAGATGGCGCCAATGCGTTCTTTTGTTTCTTTTTGTTCGGCAAGGGCAAGCCGTAACTGGTCCCGGGTAATTTTACCCAGCGAAAGCAGAACCTCTCCCAGATACTTTTTGCGTAGCGGTGAAATAGCCATAGTTATCCCGTTCGTATTATAATGAAAAGGAATGATAATGTCAATGGTTTTCTAATTGTATTTTCTTGACATTTTCCATGTATATTTGGGATAATGCATGCGTTCTCTTTGAGGAGGCTTTTCGTATGGACTTAGCAACAGTTTTTGGGCTACTAGTCGGATTTGGGTTGGTTATCTTTTCAGTTCTTCTTGCCGAAGGCGCCAAAGGGTTTGTCCCATTTTTAAATCCTGAAGCGTTTTTTGTCGTTATGGGAGGAACTTTCTGCGCCCTGCTGGTTAACTATCCCATCAGAGAAGTTTTTAAAATCATGAAGGTTACCAAAAAGGCGTTTCTATCCGCCGAGGAAGAAGACACCCCGGCGATCATCGCCGTTTTCGTTGAATTAGCTAAAAAAGCTCGTACGGACGGTTTTCTTTCGTTAGAAAATGACGTAAAAAACATGAAAAATGATTTTATGAAACGCGGCGTTCAGATGGTCGTCGACGGTCTTGATAAAGACCTTATCGCCAACATGATGGAGACCGAACTGGGACTGATCCGAGAACGCCATAACGTCGGCCAGGAAATATTTACAGCCCTGGGAACCTATTCACCGGCATTCGGTATTATCGGAACCGTGCTCGGCATGATACTGATGCTCAGCTCGATCAGCGATGTCGAAGAAGTGCCGCGCCGGATGGCTCTGGCTCTAGCAGCTGCATTCTACGGATTGGGAGCTGGCTATCTGGTGTTTCTCCCTATGTCCGGAAAACTCCGGCGGAAATCCGAACAGGAACTTCTCATAAAAGAAATCATTATTCGCGGCGTTCTTTTGCTCCAGTCAGGAGCAATCCCCTCACGGCTTGAAGAAAATTTGAAAGCATACCTTGAACCAACTCAGCGTGCATTGGTTAAAGGCAGTTCCTCAAAATAGGCGCATAAAAGTAATTCCAATTATGGCTCTTAAATCCCGCAAAATGATCGACTATGCCGATCCCCGAGTCAGCAAGATCGGCCATCCAGCCCCGCCTTGGCTTATCAACTATGCCGACTTGATGACAGAACTGGTCTGTTTCTTCATTATTCTCTATGCCTTGAGCGCCTCATTGTCAAAAAGCATGCAGGATGCTAAAGACAAAATGCAGAAACAAATAAAACAAGAACAGATGCAGGCTGAAGTAAAAATGAATAAAGAAGGAATGACTCTCTCGCTTGAAGAACAACCGGGCAGTTCATTATTTGAAAGTGGCAAGGCTGATATCACGCCTCACGGGAAGGATGTTATAGAGAAATTTGTTCCCATTTTCATGAACCTGCCCAACGAGATTGTTGTAGAAGGTCATACCGATGATGTTCCCATACACAATTCCCAGTTTGATTCCAACTGGGAACTTTCAACAGCACGCGCAACCAATATAGTCAAATTTCTCGTCCACGAATCAGGATTTCCCCCTAAACGTCTCTCTGCAGTCGGTTACGGAGAATTCAAACCCATCGCCCCCAATGATACGCCGGAAAACCGCGCAAAAAACCGTCGCGTTGTCTTCTTCATCAAGAAGAAATGAGTTCTCCCGCTATTATCTCAACATTCTATCTTTTTCCAAGGTAACACTGATAGGATCTTCTTGCCCTTGTCTAACTATCTTAAAATTAACCTTTGTTCCCAGGGCTCCTTTTGAACTGTCATTGAGCATGGCTCCATCATAATATTTATACAGCAGTCGAGCGCGATATGATTCTTGAACCTTATCCTGCAACGTGGATCCCTCAAAGTTGGCGTTTCCGCTAGCGCTCACAAGGCTTTTGCCATCGACTTCGATGATTTGATCACCCTCTATTATACCGAATCTGCTTGCAGGGGAGTTCGGTATCACTTTAATAACGGTCAAGTGCTTTAAAATGACCCCAACACCCACCAAAGCTCCGTGCATTGGGGTTGAAACTGCAGGTGTAACAGTACTCTTTTCGGTACTCGCATGATTTCGCACATCTTCATCATTATATTCCTGATCGATCATCGCGCTGTATTGAACCAACCCATTGTCCGTATCAATGACACGAAGAATATATCGTATTTTTGACTTGTTGTATCCCGCACTTGAAGCGCCTTTTGGCGCGTAGCCGATTACCCTAAAGGTGAGCAACTTTTTGTGTGAACCATGATCGCCGTAAACAACGACATTTCCGCCAATCGACTTTCCCGTTTTATGCTCCTCTTGAACTTGGTCTCTGGAAACTATTTTCCAGTTAGAATCCACAATTTTATCGACAACATTTATCTTCCGATTAACCAATTCACTGTTGATTCCATCTTCTATTATCGATATTGAGCTATCCGGTAGCTCTATATTAGATCCATGATTATCGTCAGACAGGCATTTGACTGTAACTTTTCCATCTTTAATATCATTTGTATTTAAAATAAGCACAAACTGTCCGGGCTGTAACACTTTCATGAAATCTTCCGAATTGGGAATGGATTTTTTTGAAAGTTCATATAAAATCTTCTGATTATCAACAACCAGCGTGGCACAGGAAGAAAACGCAACAACCACAACCAAGGGCAACAGAATTTTCTTCACGGTCGCAACCCCTTTCTCATGGCCTGCAAAAACTTTTTTGAGCGAAGATCATATTCAAAACAATTGTTATAAAAGATCGCTTACTATCAAAACCGCAATTGCCGTTTTTACATCAAATCCGTACCATGTGCCAAAGCGTTATCCATTCATTTTCCAAGCCTTTGCACTAAAGAGTATAATGGCTGCACTCTTTTCTGTCAATACTTTTTTATTTATTTTTTTTGTGAAACAACGGGACGGGAAGGATTTGCGTGGGAGGTGTTTTTCATTACACAATAGAAAAATTTGTATCATTTCCGGTGCAACCGCTAGAAATACTATTGCGAACAATTATTAAATGTAATAAATGTATTATTTACATGTATTCCTGTTGACCCAACCATGCGAGCTACACATTCCTTATCAATAAAAGAGAGAGAATGTGGTACGTTTTAAGAATTTTTACTTTCCCTTACTTAAAAAAATCTGTTTTGAAAAAATCAAATGCCATTGATTAGCGTATATTCTTTTTACGGATACTGCTAAAGCCATTTGCTACTATTTCTTCAAACCAATTATTATTCCTCTAACATAATAGTGTACGTTAATGGATTACGCCGATTTTACGTATCGCAGTTACCAAACCTTTTTCAGACTGTACTTTAATCTGAGCTATGTAGCCGCCTTTGGCAACTTTGAACCCTGATCCGTTTGTCCCATCCCACAGAACAGCGTTGGCTCCCATAGACCCTCCGTTTTCACCGGGTTGGAAGCTCCACGAAAAGACCTGATATCCCAGAAGATCATAGAGCGTAATGGTGACCGAAGCGTTTTGATTGAGGATGTAGACAATAGTAGTTTTTGATTCCGGACCACCTCTTCGGGTGTCAACAGGGTTGGGATAGTTCGACACTGAAGAGATTACTTCTGTCGGTACGCCTGTTTCAGCCGGTAACGATATCGCCGACCATGCTCCCCAGCTACCGGCATTGTTCTCGGCACGAATACGATAGTAGTAGAAGTGACCTTGCGGACGCGGATTGTTGGAAATAGAATTGCCGTTGAGATCATGAGCCACTCCGCTGCCGATGTTGTCGCTAAACCGACTGCCTGGTACGACATCGACTGTTTTCCACACGGGATTGGCATCCATACGCTCTTGAATCTGATATTGAAAGACTCCAGACTCATAATCCGTCGAGACGCCCCATTGTAGTTCATAGACGCCTTGTGTGGCAGGGATGTGTGTTTTCTGCGTGCTCGGTGTAACATTCGTTGGCGCAGAAGGCGGTGTCAAATCAACGCGGACAACACCCCATGCTGCGGGAGTTTCACCAACAAGGGTATCCGCTTTGACTTTTATAAAATAGGCCAGATTAGTCAACTGGTTGCCGTTGAAATGATCTTCAATCGGCGTTCCGTAACAACCCCGCGTAATTCCCGTAAATGTGTTGTTGGTTATACCCGTATAACTAATCATTTCTTTGTCTATTGTCACCGTACCGGCCGTAGCAAAATTACCGGTCGCTGGAGTACCGTAATTCGGAGAGCCTGCGGGGTAAGCTGCGGATATGCTGCCAGAAAGCTGTGTTGCAGGCAGATCGGCAGTCAAAAATACAGTAAGCGGTTCGCTCAGTGCAAGACCGGTGATTACCGTACTTGATTTTGCAACGGATAACCATCCGTTTACCCCTTCAGCCGCGGTCATGTCAACGAGGTCCGGTCGTGACCCTACCGCCGTTTTATAGGTCGTGATTTGCGAAGAAGGTACTTTAATTGATTGCCAGCTGGCGGCTAACGTAGTATTCGAATTTGTCCATCCGACCGGAGTCGAACCCGACAGATCGGGCCGCACGTTAACTGATGTAATTGACGCATCGGCTATAGCCAGGTTCGCCGAACTGTACGGGAACGTATTGCCACCATTAGAAACGGCGGTAGCAGGAACCATCTGAAGAGCACCGTATGATAATAGTTGCAACCCTGCAGTCTGGCCGTATGATGTCACACCACCCAGATCGCCCGTTCCAATATCCGCTGTGACATAAAATACTTGTCCGGCTGTTGTGACGGGTACACCACACTGCAATGTCGCTACGCCGCCGGAGAAGTTGTTAACGACAGCGGGATTGAGACCGTTGGCGGTAACCCAACTCAAATGAGGCACGCTAAACAGAAGTGTATCAGTTTTTGGATCGAACACTCCCTCACCATTATCTTTCCACAACTGCAACCGGCTGAAGTCGCCGTCACCAATCCCGTAGTGATATCCCGGAACGTTCTGCGCGGTCTGTATAGAACCAGTCTGCTGAATGGTGATGGATGATACGACTATCTGGTGGACACTGGGTGTAAAGGACAATCTCAGTATCGGCACTTGCGTAGTGCCAGGCAGCTCGACAGGAGGAGCGAGATTTACACCCGTGACAGAAACATTCACCGGTTGAATCAGAGCAATCGAGCTATCAAAATTACTGGAAGCGTTAAACGGCGCCGTATTCGGGAATGGGGCGACACTGTTCGGATTAGAGACGGTAATCCATGAACGATCGTTGATGGCGATACCCACACCGTCGTTGGCAAACGCTGTTTGAGCGATATCATATGAAACGAAATAGGTCTGTGGCGATGGCCCCAGAGTCTGCGTACTGACAGCAATATTCAGGGTTGGCCCAAACGAATCCGCGGGGAACTTATCGAGACCCGACGATATAAGTGTATCACCAGCATCCAGCACACCGTTGTTATTTGAGTCGGCGAACACTTTGACATACCCAATATCAGCATTTGTTCCAGCAGGTGGTTGACCTGGCGCGCCGGTGCCGGTGCGCTGCAGGCGCAGATTTGTCCACAGTGCCTGGGAAACATCGGTGCTCAATTCAAACTTCAATACCGGCACATTAGTATCTCCTTGAGTGATAATGGCCCCCGCCAGAACATCCTTGTTAAGTGTCAGATTCTGCCACGGCCACGGTTGGAAGGTTATCGTGTTCGAATAAGACTGGATCACCGCAGGACTGGTTATATATGGCGCCGGCTGGATTAATGACACCTGTTTCGGAGAATTGACCGTAATATATGTTGAAGAAGCAATAGATAGACCAACGCTATCGCCCACTTTGGCCAGAGCGTTAATATCATAGGTAATGAAGTAGTTTACCGGTGCGGTGGATCCAATAACCTGCGGGGTCTTAAGAGTAATGTTGCAGACCTTGTTGGTGAAGTTTTCAGTACCAAAGGAAACCAGCCCCGGATACGCACCATTGACCATGACGGTATCGGAACTGTCCAGTATGCCATTGCCATTGAGATCTTTCCATATTTTAACCAGCGTTATATCATTATCTATACACGTTCCGGTCAGGTCTACGCGTAATTTCTGCCAGGTAACGGTGTTGCCACCCGTTTGGACCTTCATAGTCAGTTCCATCATCGGCAAATTAATGGAATCCTGGACAATTGTCGAGCGCAAATAAGGCTGGTTCGACACTTGCAACGTATCGATAGTCGGCTGCAGGCACATGTAACCGCTGTTAAATGGGAATGTCGGCGGATTGCCACTGTTTAAAACCGTGTGTACGTTATCGTTCATATATGAAGCGCCTATGACCACACTGCCAGGTTGTGAACACTGCAATCCGATTACTGATCCCTGGGCAGCTGTTGGATCGACATCCATTGTTACCCAATAGACGGTCGGTGTTGTCGTAACAAGAATATATGGATTACCCTGGCCATCAACTGCGAACCCGCCCATCTGAACATTCGCGATACCGACACTCGTCCCGCCGAACACAGCATTGCCGGTAGATACCTGGACCATACCAAATACTTTTCCGGTGCTAGGATCCCGGCTCAACACTCCTGTCCCGTTATCCTGGTAGATGTGGATCTGATCAATATCGGTGTCATTACCACCAAGCCCCGGTGGAGCTACCCTGTTTAATTTCAACTGGTACCAACGTACCTGGAAACCGCTACACGATACGGTCAGTTTCAAGTACGGGGCATTCAACGTTCCCTGCTGAAGCGAAGGAGACACCATTGTTCCGGACGAATGTGCGATAGCTACTGTATTCCAGACGCCACGCGAAACACCGGTGAGCGTGTTGTTTTGTGCGTTAACCGCAGTGTAAAGCATAATTTCAGAATCGATGACGCAGGCGCCCTGGGCGGGGAATGCCGCAACTGATTGGACAGGGATGACTCCGACTCCTGGTGCAATATTCTGTGTAAGATACGAAACGTTCAATGGTTGCGCAGTAACCGAGACCGTCCGCGGAGACGGCACAAGAGTTCGCAGAATGGTACTAAACGGTAAATTGTAGCTCGTCGAGAAGTTCGGCAGAGATACGGTAAACTTTCCAGCGTTGACAATGCTTGCTCCCACCGTATACTCGGGCAAGGCAGAATTTGAAATATCGTAGGTAACAAAATAACGTTTTGTTGCACGGGCGGGAGTCGTCAGAAGACTCCATGTATTGGGAGCGATAGTCGTCCCATTGGTCAGAACCAGCGGCATGGTCGATATCCTGATAAATGCCTCGCCCGCAGTTCCCGCATTGCCGAAATATCCGGAACCGATCAAGAAATCGTTGGTACTATTATCAAGAAGACCATTACCCTCATACCAGAGTTTTACCGCTGTAACATCAGAATCCTGACACGTACCGGTTCGTGTAACAGTCAGGTTCATAAATTGCGCTGTTGAATGATTTGTTGCAGCGGTAAAAGTCATAACAGCCTGATTGGTCGTTGCCTGTTGCAAAGAATTGCCCAGGCCGGTGTCCGTAGGAGTAAGTGTCACCGCATCAGCATATTCGGTTATAAGAGGAATCTGGCTGTACAACGGGAAGGCGGCTGAATTGACGGTTTTGGGGCTCACAACCGAAAAATAGCTCGAACTTGACAGGTTGATCCCGAGATATGTTGGACCCACATTGGCAAAGTAATCTATGTCCATGGCAATAAAATACTGCTGGCTTGACAAAGGAAATCCCGTAGCCAGTATGGACTGACCACCAAGGGATCCAAGGATCGGGATAGATGCCGTTGAAGAAACAAACACGGCGGTCGCATTGCTCGGGGAGACGAGCTGATCAATTGACGGTTCCAATATGTCGTCACCGGTAGCAATTATTTGTTCTTGATTGGATTGAAGATGAGCTGCCGGCGAAGTATCAAGAATGTTGGTTCGTCCGAAACTGGGAATATTTATGACCGTCGATGAAACAATCGAGTCGAACTCCATAATCTCGTTTCCGATAGATATTAACCCATACAGACCATTGAGCCCGAAACCAGCTGTCGTCGTCAATTGAATATGTCCGGTAGTCGTTGCCGTTATATCCTGGGCCAGTTTAGCAACACCGCAGTCAAGATATACCTTGATGTTGTCGACATCAGAATCAGCATTAAGCCCCGAAACGTTTCGCCGGTCGACACGCAAGTTGTCCCAGATGACGCTGCGGGCACTCGATTGCAGTGCAAACCTGGCAATCGGCACATTGGTATCACCTTGGGTAACTTGCGGGACAGGTAAGCTGGTGAAACTCAAAAATGAATTCGCAACAATGCTCATGACATCAGCTGTTGCTACAATAGGACAGGCGGAAGATATTATCGGGAACAAAGCAGCTTGAGCGGGATAGACTGCCGCATTATTAGCCGCGAGTACCCCTTGAGTAAAATGGAAACTGTCCGGATCAAGATCTGCTTGTGCGGTGTTTCCCACTATCGCAGCATCAGCAATTTTGTATGTTATAAAATAATATTGTGTCGTCTGGTTTATAACCTGAGGCAAGAGGAAAATAGGATTAGATTTGTTCCCGGTAAATGAGGCATCGGGAGTTACTGCAGGAATGTCAACGCTCGGCTCAAACAACCCATCGCCATTTACATCCTTGTAAATCTTGCATGAAAGCACATCGTTCGCAGAGGCTGAACCCGTCTGCTGAATATTCATATAATCCCAGATTGCCGTATATTGGTTTGTCCATAGACCTACGCGAATCATACCGACATTCGGATATCCTTGTGGAATAACACTATTTTGTTGTAGCCCTGATCCGGTTCCCGGATCATACCACGCACTGATATTTTGAACATTCATAAATACCGGCGTAGGTTCTGTCAGAATCGTCGAGACATAAGAAACAGCAGGGAAATTATTGACCGCGAGGTTAGCCATAGTGACGGGATTGCCCGCCAGAGCCAGCCCATTCTGCGGAACGATCAAACCAAGGGTATCATTCTTGGTTGCGTTCATTGCCAGACGTACGCAAATGAAATAGGTTTGCGGCGTCTTTGTAATAATCTGCGGCGTATTAAGATAAATGGTAAGCGTAGCCTGCTGGGACGTAAACGTTCCGCTTCCAATGAACAGGTCCAGCGAGCTCGTCCGGTCACCGAGAGTTCTATCGCCCTGGAAATTCCCATCTCCACTGGGAGCAGGATAAACATCCTTATAAATATCAACTTCGGTTACCATGTTAAACGGTACGGCCGTGGGACTTTGATCCATCATCAAGTTTATGCTTGTCCAGGTTGATGTTGCTGCCGAAGTTAATGTGGGATCGTTGGGATCAACTTGCAACATCAGACGCAACATGCCATCCGGCGCAGGGTTAGCAGCCGTATTACCGTCACCTTGTAACAGATTGGTCGCAATTCCCAGTGCCTGTTTATCTGCATTGAGCTGTGGAGCAATATCGGTGGGGGTCATAACTACACCCACCGTTTGAATGCTGGGAGATGATGCGGGATCCCGTAAATCATTAGTATAGCCAAAGATAGCGGGATTATTATAGTCGGTCGCGTTTATTTGAAGCGTTTCCTGAGCCTGATCCATGATTTGGAAGTTAATAAAGCTCCCCGGTACCGGCTGGTTAGGAGTGGCATTCTGTGTATAAGTAAATGAGCTCGGATTCATCGCAAGGGTCGAAGAGCTTCCTGTTGTGGAGAACACAGCTTCCCCTGTGTAGTATTGACCGTTGACTGGATCACCACAGGCATTGTTATTGAATATATCTCGCGCGTGAATAGTTATGGGTCCCCATGCCTTGACAGAAAGAGGATTGGTCGCTAAATTAAAAGTATGTTCGACAGCAAAATGCTGACATACCGTAGGCGTAATACTCGACACCTGTACTGCCGATTGCAGACCGGCGGAGACTGCCGTCAACGTAATCGGTCCAGACTGTTTTGCCCACACATAGTAGGATGCCATACTTTGGCCGGGCGTCAGTGTATAAGGGACCGGGGTACTGCTGGGATCTGCCGGCGAGAAAAGCGGTAAAGGATTATTCAAGTTCACTGCTGCAAAGCACCCAGGTGCTGGATTGGTCGGTGCTATTGCATAAAGCCCGACGTTGGTAACTGACTGAACCGGAGAGACGTTGCCGTACACATCTTGCACAGTAACTCTGAAAACGGTATCGGTCGTAACCCCCGTAGTGAAATCCGGGTAGAATTGCACGGTCGTTCCGGCTATTAGCCGTCTCGGTGGGGAGGTAAATACTAGTTGTTCAGGAACGTTAGCAATCACATTATACTGCTGTGTTGCAGGCGTCCATCCAGTCGCAAGGAACACATTTGGATTGGCAGTGAGGTTGTGTGTTCCCACAAGAGTATCGATCAGTGTGAAGCTCGTCGTGGTCGTGTTGAGGGCAATCTTAGCTATTCCTGTAGAATTCTGCCAGCCATAACAATCATCATAAAACTGTATTTGTCCCAGTGAATCAGTCGTTAACGCAAAACGCGACCCGTTTTGTCCGGGATCTCCTGTCGTGACAGGCGACGGGTTGGAATAATTATCCTGCGTTTGAAGAGTAAACTCCTGCGATGTTGTTCCCGCAACCAGCCCCAGTTGCGGAGCTGATAAGAACACGGTCTTATTGATCACGTCGGCAAGAATGCACACATACTGCGTTCCCGCCGTAAAACCCTGGTCTGGAAACTCTTTGGCCATGATGATGGGACCGGAGCCGGATGGGTTGTACGTATTGCTGGCACGGGTGTCTTTATAGTAGACGACCACATTCCATGCGCCTGACGATATTGCGACCTGTGCAGTAGGCGATGAGAAATCTATACTTCCAGAAAAACAAGAACTGCTCAATGAGAACCCGTAGTAATCGTTTGTGGGTGAAGCAAGCCTCTGGCTCGAGAGGTTGACAAGCTGTGCCGTATCACTTGAGGTGGGGTTTGTGTACTGATCCTGCATCTCTATGGTGTAATCCTCATAAACCCCGACGTTCATATCATACAACCTGCCGGCTGTCTGCGTACTAATGGGATTATCAAAGCCCAGCTTCACAGTTGAGGCAGGATCAACGGTAATAGATTGTACTGCCGGAATTGTAAGATCCCCCTCC
>JBELAT010000005.1:0-26151 GCA_049508565.1 Endomicrobiales bacterium
CTGGGAACCATTAATCACACGTTGCTCAGCGTGGCAGCGCTTGAGGCTGCGTCTATCAACGTCCTCGGCATCGTTGTCTCGTATATTCGAAAGCCGACACGCGATGAAGAAGAAACAGCAGATGTCATTGGCCAGCTGAGCCGGCTGCCGGTCGCTCGAGTCGCCCCCGGAGGCACACTCTCAAGAAAGGATTGTGCATGGATCATAGGAAAAAGAAGCTTATAGCCGACGACAAAAAATATATCTGGCATCCTTTTACCCCGATGGCGGACTGGGTGAACGATGAACTGGGCGAACCGCTGGTTATTGTCCGCGGCAAAGGAAATTACCTCTATGACTTTGATGGCAAGAAATATCTTGATGGGGTATCGTCGCTGTGGGTAAACGTCCACGGACACCAGAAGAAAGAAATTGATGCGGCAATAAAAAAACAGCTTGGTGCCATTGCGCACTCGACGTTCCTGGGTCTGACGCATGAACCGGCTATCAGGCTTGCCCGAAAACTCGTAGAAATAACCCCGCCGGGCCTGACGCGGGTGTTTTATTCCGATAACGGTTCGACCTCCGTTGAAATTGCGTTGAAAATGGCGTATCAATACTGGCAGCAGACAGCATGCACGACAAAAAAAAGCACATTTCTCTCTCTGCGTAATGCCTATCATGGTGATACCATTGGTTCAGTATCCGTCGGTGGAATGGACGTGTTTCATGCAGCGTTTAGGCCCCTGTTGTTTGCGGCGCATTTTGCCCCGTCACCGTATTGCTATAGATGTTCCCATCGCCACGCCCCCTCGAGTGTCTTTAGCGACACACATCAAACATTCAACAGTCACTGCCGTCTGATGCAGTGTCAGGGACAATGTATTGAAAGCGTGGCGCAGATACTCAAGCGCAATCACGCGGATATTGCTGCAACAGTTATTGAACCGATGGTTCAGGGTGCCGCCGGTATGATAACCATGCCGCCGCAGTATGTGAAGCAGGTTGAGCAGTTGTGCCGGAAATATGATGTCTTGATGATTTGTGACGAAGTCGCAACCGGATTTGGCCGTACGGGAAAGATGTTTGCGGTTGAACACGAGAATGTCCGGCCTGATATACTGTGCCTGTCAAAAGGTATTACGGGCGGGTATCTGCCGCTGGCGGCAACGCTCGTCACTGAAAAAATATACCGCGCGTTTTTGGGGAAAGTGGAAGAATGTAAGACATTTTTTCATGGACATAGCTATACTGCCAATCCTCTGGCCTGTGCGGCCGCGATAGCAAACCTTGAGCTGTTTAAAAAAGAAAACACGATAAGGCGGTTGCCGGCTAAAATAGAATTTCTCCGCCGTGAACTTGCCAGTCTCACCAATCTGCCGTGTGTGGGTGACATACGACAGCGGGGCCTGATGGTGGGTATCGAACTTGTCAGGCGTAAAAAAACACTGGAAGAATTTCCTGCACACAAAAAAATCGGGGCCCGGGTGTGTGCTGCCTGCCGCAAACACGGGATTCTCGTTCGTCCACTGGGTAATACCATCGTTATTATGCCGCCGTTAAGTATTACCTGTGCTGAACTCTCAAAGCTGGTTGGTGTCATCCGCTACATTATTGCCCCGCATAGACAATCACGCGGGAAATACATATAATTATTCGTAATCAATAGCATGTACATTTTTTTATCGTACTAACTTGAACTGCTGATACACAAACGGGTGCAATGCCAATGAGGATTGTAATTAAAGTTGGAACAAATACTCTTACCGGGAAAAACGGTTCCCTGGACCGCGCAGCAATCGTGCGTCTGGCGACGGAAATTGCGGTGCTCAAAAAAGCCGGCAGTCAAGTCGTGCTGGTTTCATCCGGTGCGATCGGGGCCGGTATGGGGAAAATGGATATTGCCGTGCGGCCGACCGATCTGCGAAAAAAGCAGGCGCTGGCGGCCATCGGCCAGCCATTGTTAATGGAAGTGTATGAGTCCGTTTTTTCTGCATGTCATATAACCATTGCACAAGTGTTGTTAACCCGGCAGGATTTTGATGATCGTCAGCGGTATATCAATGCGCGCAACACGATGCTGACACTGCTGGACATGGGTGTCGTGCCGGTCATCAATGAAAACGATACAGTTGCTGTTGACGAAATAAAGATCGGCGAAAACGACACGCTCTCTGCGCTTGTCGCGGCAAAGATATCTGCCGATTGGCTGTTCTTGTTTACCGACGTCGACGGTTTGTATAAAGGGGTTCCCGGTAAAAGCGAACTTGTAACGGTTGTCGAAAAGGTGACGCCGGAAATTGAAGCGTATGCGACGAATGATTCGGGAAGCGGCAAGGGCGTTGGCGGCATGCGTACAAAACTGGTTGCCGCAAAGATTGCGACAGCGGCCGGCGTAACCATGGTCATTGCTAACGGTTCAGACAGCGGAATTATTTCCCGGGTTATTGGCGGCGAGCGTCAGGGAACATTGTTTCTTCCCCATAAGGCAATCAATGCGCGGGCGTGCTGGATAGCGTTTGGCTCGTCCTGCAGAGGGAACCTCATCATTGATGCAGGTGCTGTTGCGGCATTACTCAGGAAAAGTACCAGTCTACTTCCTGCAGGCATCAGTAGTGTTGAAGGTTCATTTGAGATGGGCGATACAGTCAGCATCCACGATGGTAATGGCACGGAGATCGGTCGCGGTCTCGTCAATTATTCATCCGATGATGTCATTAAAATAAAAGGCAAAAAAACAGCTGAGATCAAAAAAATCCTTCCTGCTGCAGACTATGATGAAGTGATTCACCGGGATAATCTCGTTATACTGTGACTTCCCGGCGCCAAACCCTTTACCCCTTGAGACTCGTGTGCATGGTAGAACTGCTTGCCGGCACGCGGGTTTGCGGGAACAAAAATCAGAGAGCCGATCAATCACGCAGAGATGATATAGTTGTGAGAGGAATAATACTATGGAAATAGGAATTGTCGGTCTGCCGAATGTGGGGAAATCTACACTGTTTAATGCATTGACGAAAGCGGGCGCGGGAGTTGCTAATTACCCGTTTTGTACTATTGATCCCAATGTCGGAGTGGTGCCGGTGCCGGACGCTCGACTGGATTATCTGACCGAGCTGTATAAACCAAAAAAGAAAGTTCCCGCGATCGTGCGGTTTGTCGATATTGCAGGGCTCGTCAAAGGGGCGTCTCAGGGCGAAGGACTGGGCAACCAGTTCCTGGCAACTATCCGGGAGACCGAGGCCATTGCCCATGTCGTGCGGTGTTTTGATGACAAAGATATAACGCATATTGCAGCAACTGTTGACCCGAAACGGGATATCGAGATCGTCAATACCGAACTGTTGCTGGCCGATCTTGACACGGTGTCGAAAAAACTGGCGAAACTTGAACGCAACATCAAAGCCGGTGACAAGAAAACGATCGCGGAAAAAGCTCTGGCCGAACGCTTATGCAGGCACCTGGGTGACGGGAAACCCGCACGATCGTTTATCTCCGAGCCGGGGGATGAAGAATTTTTCAAAGACTATTATCTTTTAACGTCGAAGCCGGTCATTTATGTGTGTAACGTCGGAGAATCCGATCTGCCGTCAATGAAAAACAGCTATACCGAACAGGTTGAAGTGCTTGCTGAATCTGAAGGTGCGCAGGCTATCCCCGTTTGTGGCAAGATCGAAGCGGAACTGTCGGAGCTTTCAGAGCAGGATCAGCTTACGTTCTTAAAAGATCTTGGCTTAACTGAAACAGGGCTTAATCGTCTCATCAGGTCGGGCTACGCTATTTTAGATCTTATCAGCTACTTTACCGCCGGAGCTGATGAATGTCGCGCATGGACAATTGGCCGGGGGACGCTTGCGCCACAGGCTGCCGGGAAAATACATACCGATTTTGAGCGCGGATTCATCCGTGCCGAAGTCATGGCGTTTGATGATCTCAAGCGGCTTGGCAGCGACAAGGCCGTACGGGATGCAGGACTCTTTCGTCAGGAAGGGAAGAGCTATACTGTCAAAGACGGCGACATCATCGAATTCCGGTTCAACGTATAACGTTGTTTCAGTATAGATAGATGTTACGAGACTCTTGTCAATTAATATCCTCTTTGTATCTCATGTACCTATTGATCGTTTTCTCTGTCAACTGAGAGTTTCTCTACTGAGCATAGGTTTTAAAACATCGAACCCATATCGTAGCCCTTCTCAAACAATGACAGAAAAAAAGATTCTCACGGAGCTTATCAAGTCCATGAGGACTCAGCCTAAGCCGCTTCAAGGATTGCTTTAGTTGCATCCATTCTCACGGATGGGCCCGATGTTTCGGCATGCAGGCTATTATCTCGTTCGCCATAGAGTTTAATAAGTTCGATAATAGTACTGACGGCCAGCGACTGTTCTTCAACTTCGGTGCCTGCTGCATGTTGTTTCTGTGTTTTTAACTCATCATAGAGTGCCCGCTGGAGTTTTACGGGTGTATCTCCCTTTTCAATCATTGTTGTAAACTGCATCATCACTGTTGAGTTAGGCGCCTTTTGTTGTGCCGGTTTATAGGCGGCACGTTGTGCCACCATCGCACCGAACGTCATCCTCATTTCACTGTTTTTAAGGTCATCAGGTTTGCTCGACAGGGCCAGCTCATTACGCGAGCGCACACGTTCGATTACGGCATCGAGCAACACCTGTCGTAACGGTGAATCGCTCTCTCGCAACGCGAGTAGACGGACTGCATCGAAAATCTTTTTATTTTTATCAAAATCAATAAGGTTCTGTACATTTTTCTTGCCGGACTCAAGTCTGCCAATAACAGCTTTGAGCTCATCAGGGCTGTATGTTTCAAACGCCGACATTTCAAGCGCATAGGCGAGCTTTCGTCGGTAATACCCTTTCTCTTGCGGTGTTTGAGGCGTGAAATATTGTTCAAGCACGTGCGCCCCGTACACCATTGCATCGCTCGGGTCCGTCGGAATATTCTTTCTGAGCTCGTCAAGATTAAACACCCGTACGGACGACGCAGGCAGACTGTTTAATGCTTGAAGGTCTTCGGCACTATATCGCTGCCCGATATGCACATGTACGATTGTTTCTGCTTCGACACTTCTTATGCGTTCCTGAAATCCGCTTTCGCCAAGAATAATGTCCTGATATTTCCGCGCTTTTCCGTGAGAGTTCCTTCCGGCAACGACGACGTCGGGATAGGTGTGGGCAATCTCTTCAACTGTCTCCGCATCAGCGTCAGTGAAAATTATTCCATCAACTTGATATGTTGTTATGAGAGTACGGGTACGATCTCTCACGTTGTCGGTTCCGCTAACCGTCACATACACTTTCGCCCCCCTGCTGTGGAGTGTCTTGAAATTTTCTGGCACGTTCGTTAACAGATCGTGTTCTGAAAAGAACAGCGATTGGTTAAAATGTGGTATGTCTAAGAGTGCAGGTACGTAACTGCGCTCAATGCCTATTTCAGCTGCGCTTGCAACCCACTCGGCATTATGTGCCATGACCGTCGATTCCCACGAAGCAAAAATACCTTTTTCTCGTTCAATATTCGTCTCCTTCCATCCTTTGAATTTCAGAGTCCCGCGCGTATAATCGAATACAACTATTTTATGAACATCAGCCTTTCCATCGCTCTCGTCATAAATCACCCGTACCGGACCGCGTGCGCCCTGGACGTTGGCATAGCCCTTTATCATGCTTATAACATCGGCTGCTTTCTGTTCAAAGGTTTCACCGTCGTTGATTTCGATATATATGGTGATAACATTGTGTTCTACGTCTGTCCAGACGCCTTTGATCCCGCCAAAAGGCCGTAACCTCTTCATCTTTTGTTCATCCTGTTTCATTTCTTTCGATACGCTCTGCATTTTGACCGGAATATAACCTTGCCGCAGGGTTGCCTGTGCGGCAGCGTCCAGTCCTAACCCATCTGGCTCAGCAAGAATTGCCAGGGGATAAGAAGTTTCACGATCGCGATTTAAGTATCTGGCGAGCGGGTCTAGAATATATGCAATTATATAGTAAGCGATAGCGGAGGTCGCGAGGCCACCTACCACAGGCAAGAAAACTCCATGACCGGCAAAGATCGAAATCAAGAAAAGGGCGGCAAGCCCGTACGCTACCAGTGGTTTCACATTAGATTTCGTCTGTGCAGACCTTAATGAATCGTAGGCATGTCTTATGTTTACCAGATAGATCGTAAGCGGCCACTGGTTAGGCCTCGACAAAAACCACGGCTTGCCTGAAAATGCTGACTGTAAATAGCGGCTCTCTTTCTTCTTTGCGGGCGGATAGTTTTCTTGAGGATAAAAACCAGCTTGTAGAGTATGGGGTGAAGGCACCGCATCATAATCTACATAGTTTTCATCCAATTCGTAACTGCCACCCACCTCGTGGAGTATATTTCTTTTAATCATTAAATCTATAAAATGATCAAAATCCGCCATCTCCATTTGGATGGGTAAGCCCTTAAAGAAGTCTACTACCGCCAATTTGAGCGGCTTATGGGTGATAAAATCTCTCGCAAAATCGTCCTTAATCATTTCTTTGGTTATAACAATGTCCTGAGACTGCCATTCATTCATGTGGAGTATCAGCCAGCGTTTAAAGAGTAACGGTTTTGAATACCGTTCGTAGGGAGTGACGATGAAATGGGAAGTCGTAATTTCATCCTCGGTGTCGCCCGACTTGATTTTTTGATACAACTGTATGGTCAATTTAATAATACTGAAAATAACTATACTGGCAATAACAAGCGACAGGATCGGTTCCGCATGATATAAAATGGGTATGCCAAAGCTCGCTCCTATTGCCGAGAAGGCCATGCCCGCTAAGACCGCGACGTTCTGTATCACATTGTTGCCCTTGTCCGCGGCTGTCGTAATGATTGAAAAATCGTGAGTATACATCCCGACCTTATATTCATGAGTTGAAACTGCAGCCGACAAAATCATGGAAGCGAGAACGAGTGCAATGGCGCTGAAGGTTATGTGCACGGGAGCGGCCACCGCCAATTGTGGCAGAGTATTTAACACGATGTTAATAACAGCAGCGGACATTATGAGTAATTGCGCGCCGGTGACACCATATTCTACCCATTTTTTTAATGATGCATACGTCTTGCCTGTATAGATACCCGCAATGACAAGGAATGTGCAAATGGAGTCAGTCAGGTTTTCGGTTCCATCGGCAACCATTGCTACCTGCCGTGTCGCATGACCAATTAATATTTTTAGGAAAGAGAAAGCGGTAAAAACGATCAATGATAGATTTTCAATGAGAGAGGCCGATAATAGTTTGTTGAGCACCTTTGTGTGAGATTTCACATACGCCTCGCCTCTTTCGGAAAGGGAATGCAGTGTTACCCATTGGTCTTCCATAAAGACTGTTTCAACTTTTATAAGCTCGTGCTCAATACCCTTCTCAATATGCTTTACATCGGCTTTAAGCGTTCCTAACGCTTTCGCATTCGAAGGCGGATTACTGTAAATATAATCTCTCATAAGAGTCATAGCCTGCTCTCGGGTTACCGTGTTGCCTTGCATATCAAATAGTAACGCGTGCAATTCCTTCGGCAATTTTCTCATCAATAAAATATGATCTACAATAAGCTTGAATTCCTTACCGAATATTTTGACACGCTCAACGATCCCCGGTTTTATGCGAGGATGCTGATATTTGGCAATTGATAGTGCAGGAACAAGCATCATTGCCTGCCATAATGCAGTGAGAGGCATTTTCCCGTTGGGTGAACCCAAATCGCGGTCGCGCCCATTAAGCGCCCAGCCAATCCATTGTTCATTTCTGGTGCGATACCCCCCAAAACCTTTACTTTCATCTATCAGCTCCTGGCGAGTGGGAATATCAAGCGTGGCGTCGGGAAAAAAGGATTGAAGTCGCTGGTAGGCAATCAGTGATCGTTGCGTGTCAGCTGTTATTTGAGAACGCGTAATAGATGTATCTTTTATTTTCTGCGCTACTATCCTGCCTTCTGCTGCCCTGGGAAGATCCTTGGCATACTCTCCGCTTACGAAATAAATCATCTGACGTGCCATAAGGGTCCAGTCTATAGGCTGTAAAATACTTGCTATTTCCGCGTCTTGAAAACCGAAAAACGTCTGCAGCGATTGGCGGAACATCGTGTGCATATATTCCTGAAGGATATCGACATTGTTACCTTTATCTCCTTTCCAGGTTAGTTCACCGGTTTTGTCCATCCAAGCAAGCCGCACCAATGCAAATGCCAGCCAGTATTCTGCCATGTAATGCTGGACAATCTCCCTATCAGATTTGCCTTCTAAATCTATATTCTTAAAATATTCTCTCGATCCCCGTCGAATTTCGTCGAGAGTTGTCAGGTTCGGCGTGTCCGCGAACCCGCTGGGCCTCAGATTTGAAAACATTGCCTTGAGCAGCGGGGCAGCTATCCTTCCGCCATCCTCAAGAATATACCAGCCGTCGTCACCACGAGGGCCTCTTTGAGACGCAGGTCTATCGTCATGGAAAAGATAGATTAAATCCGGGTGTACTATTCCATTTTTTAAAAGAAGAAAAAGATCATGAATGCCTTTTCGTGAACCTTCGTTTACCTCATCCTCAGTGAGTATATCACCGTCAGTATGGGTATCTTTATCATTAACTGTATTGACCGTTCCAATCCACCTCCCGGTTTCACCGCCGTCGCTATAGGATAACGTTTCTCTTGTTTCTTTGAGAACAAGCGCGGTAACATAGCTCGCACCTTTTTCCCGTCTCACTTTCAATGAAGGGCTCGTGCCCGTTTTGCTCGGTCTCTGCTGCTCGGGGATATCGATCTCGTATACGCCGAGTGGTTCAGCAAAAGTAACTTCCAGTTTCTCACCCAGGCTTGTGCCCGCGCCGCGCAACGCATCAAGCGTATTGAACTCTTTATAGAGGATCTCGGGATCTTTATCAGCCTCGTCTTGTTTAAGCATCTTGAGACTTATATACTGTATCCCCTCTTTCGTGACATACTGGTAGATCACTTTCCTTCCCCAGGTGGTCACATACGTGGGATTGAAAATATTCATCCTGTAAAACAGGTCATCGAGTCCTCCCTCGATCAAGCGTGGTGTGTTGCGCGCTTTTGCTTGTTCTGCCTGTCCCAGCGATTGCTTGAATACTTCAAGAGAGCGTGGAAAAGCCTGTTGGGGTTGTACGTGCTCAAGGCTAAAGGATGTTGAAAGTCTTTTAAGCACTGTTATGAGGTCATAAATATTTCTATACGTCAGTGAGCCGCTTTGAGCGAGGCTATAACTGGTGACTGAAATTAGGTGACGCGGAATCTGCGCGAATAATTCCACAATCAAACTGACTATTTCCTGCTTCATGCCTGGGCTTGATGCAATCATGCTCAACGCATTGATTGTTTCAAGCATATTGTCAGGGGGGGCGTTGTGAAAGGCATTGTCAAAGCGTGAAAGAACTTCGAGAACAATTGCGTGAGGCATGTGGTCATATGTCGCTATTTTATAGAGCCCTTCTGCAGCATATTCCCGAATATGCTGGTCGGGATCAAACAAAGTTTCTCCCAAAGTTTCTACCGTTTGGGGAATGGTTCCATCTTTTATAGATTTATTAATAACTATGACGGACAATTTTCGGGCAAGCAAGGATCGAAATGATCGAGTTGAAAAATCTTCATCCTTATTATAATCAAACAATATTGTATGCAATGTTTCAATTATAATCTCTCTTTTTGTTCCAAGATCGATGTCGCTCATCGCGATCCGTGCCAATGCGGACACCGCATCATTGCGTAAAGTAACTGTATCAACCGCAGTGCCGGGTGTTCTTAGTATTTGCATATATGCATCTATAACCGGGGAAACTCTTTCGGCCATTGTTACATGCGTGGCTCTTGAACTACGCGCAGCACCGTGGCTAATGACAACAGAAGACAATTGATCAGCGACCAATCTCCTGACTAAATAGTCTTCATTTCCATTAAGCAACACCTTTTCGAGTGTATCCAAGATATTATCCATATGTGTTTCTATATCTATATCGCTCTTTGCAATATTCTCAAGCGCCTTAATGGCGACTTTGCGTTGTTGAACTTTGCGAAAGGTGCGATCATTACTATACGGTGGTTGTAATACCTGCATAAACGTGTCGACAACAAGGCCTATTATTTTGGCATTTGATTTATATTTATGTGCTATTTTTATTAAATGATTCGGGTCATTATCCGTTTTTTCATTATAAACATCCATTGTGAAATTGTGTGCAAGCATTGATATTGCGCGACCGACAATCGCCGCCGGAATTGCGGAATGAGTTGCAACTGTATAGAGCGCATCTGCAGCTTCAGCGTTAACAAAATCATCGGATTGTGCGCTTCCAAGTGCTTCCACCAATTTTATACCTGTTGAATTATTCAATGATTTGGCGATTATTATTGCAGATAATTGGTGGGCAACAAAATTTCTAACTGTATAAACTTCACCTTCCTTAAGCAAGACCTCTTGCAACGCGTCCAATATACGATCTCTCTGTGTTCCAGGATCGACGTCGCCCATAATAATCTGAACCAATGCACTAACGGCGTCTTGATGAACCTGAGGAGTGTAAAAATCATTCTTTTCAGATGTTTTTAGTGTGTGTATCAAAGCTTCAGCCACCGGCCTGGCAATGGCGGTGTGTCCCTTCTGTTCAAGGGCTATTTTGACTAAAGCTGCCATATCCAGCTTTTTTGTATATGCGTCACTCGTATTGGTGAGATCATTGATAAACTGTAGTATTACGTGATGCACAACGGTTTCAGGCATATCTTTATGAGATGCCATCGTCAATAGTGTATTCTCGGCTTCAGCCCGCAAAGACCCATCAGACAGTATTTCCCCCAACGTTCCTACAAGTTCAAGAAGAAGTGTGGTGTTGTATAGTGATGTGCTCATTACCGCAGCGGGTAATTGTTCGGCAATGAGTCTTCGATTAAAATGATAACCATTGCTGCGCAGCATAGTGTGTAGCGTTTCAACAATAGTGTTTCGATGTGTTCCAAGATCAATGCCACTCATAAGTAACTGTATCAATGCGGTAATAGCTTGTTGACGAACATATTCATTAGTCAATGATAATGACCCCATAAATATATCTATCACCTGTGTGACTATATCGTGTTGCGTACTGTTTTCATACGCTACTTTAATTAAGCGGGTCGCAGCCTTTTTTCTTGTTTCGTATAGGGGACTATTCCAGTCGTGTTGTAATATCTCAATCTCGTTTTTAGGATTTTCGTTGGACAGCATCCGTGGTGTGCCCCAATATTTTTTGTTCCACCAATCATGAAACATTATGTTAAGTTTCGGGACACGAATCCATGACAAGAGAAGAATCATGAGTGATCTCCCTAATCCGTTCTCTTGGCCCATATGTTGTTGGGTGAATATTTTTCGATCACGCGTTTCTCGATATTCTAGATTACTGTTGAGCGTGATAATGAGGTTGTACAAGGTATTAACGGACAATATCCAGTTTCTCGAAGTGGGGATTTTCCGGGTTATATCCTTAATTCTTTGTACATGGTCAACTATTGCGTTTTGCACCGAAGGCGGGAATCCAGCCAATTCATCAAGACTTGCATTTTTTCCTATTTCTTCGGCCAGTACAGAAAGGATATATTCCTGGGTCTGGTGGTCACTATGTGCTATGTCCCAGCTAAGCCCTTCTATAGGCAGCCATCCTTTGTGTGATAAAAAGTATATCATCATGACCATCGCATAATAGGTCCCCGGCGCGAGATCAATGGGATTAAATATCTCTTTTAATAAAGAAATCTGTCCAAAAACATCTTTTACCGCCGTTTCTGAGCCATAGCGTACTGCACTGTTTAGTTCTTGAGACGACGGTGGCGCCGTTATGCTGTTGCTGTGAGGTCCTACCATGCGTACTAATGTACCCTCTTTAGAAAATAGTACGGATTCACCGGTACTGAACTCCATTCTGATGCCTTTGTCAGTGGCCCACATCTGAGGGGCCATCTGGGAGAAAAGCCGGTGCGATAACGCCTGACGGGAAAATAGGGCCGCCTGCTCTTTGACTATCACCTGATACAAGTCGCGGGAGTGTGCAGTATCATTAACGATGTTCGGGGTGATGGTGAGGTGTGAGATCTTTCGTTCATCAAGCAGTTTTTGCAATCCCTCCGAATGGAAACCTCCGGTGACCATAACAACTATTTTAGAGGAATTGGTTTTGAGGATGTTTTCAACGAACCGGTCAGTACGTTCGTTGTTAACCCTGTAGTAAGCGTCAAGGAGCGGGAATTCAGTCTCAAGCTCTTTGAGGTGGTTGCAATAGGTATATTTTGACCAGATGGTTTTGAATTTATCGAACCGCGAGACGAAATAGTCGTAATCATTAGCTGAGAGTCTGTTGAATAAATAATCTTTGAATGTGCTATAAAAATCTATCAGAAATGAAACATCAACTTCATTAACATCACTTGAAAAAGCTATCCTCAACTCTTCAATCAACCGCTTCTCTTCCCGGACCAACTCAACCGGGTTAATGCCCTTTCGCATTTCAAGATAGGTGAAGAACTTCTTGAGCTCGGGATGGGATTTGGATACGTCAATTTTTCGATCAATGGCTATCGTGCTTAATAACTCATAGAGTTTGCTGCTATTTTTGAAATTGTCCGTTTGTGTAATAAGGTTATTATAGGTGCGGTACGGCAGAACCGATTTCAGTTCTTCTATGAAATTGTGCAGATCTCTTGTTAAAAGTGAAGAGTTGAGTCGCGGTTCGAGATTGAGGAGTTCAAGGTAAGTGACGGTGTTGGGGTAGTTGGTCAAGCGTATCTTAAAGAGCGCGTTATATTCATCGGGACGGTCATTGATTACACAGATGTATTTTTGAAGAAGTTTATAGTACTTCTGGGATGAAATAACATGGTCTTTGTACTGCTCAATGAGGGTGTTGAGTTTATCGTTTTTTCGGTTAAGGTATCGTGCTTTAAGCAAGGCTATATCATCATCAAGCTTTTTTACTGATTCTTCAAACAATTTCTTATGCTCAATAATTCTGCCGAGCCTGAGAATATTCTCTTTATGGAGCTTCTCGACTTCAAGTCCCTTGAGAAGGTGTGGTTTGTTCGTGGTAATGGAATAATACTCGCTTCCGGTAAGACGCCCGGAGTCAACCAGTGCTTCGGCGATGTTCTTTCTAATACGTTCATTTGAAAGACTCTCAAGCCATGAAGTATCGATATCGCCATTGCCTCCTTCGACGTAGACAGTGGTAAGCCCGTACTTTTCATCAAGCGTTCGAAGGATTTTACTGATGTTCTTCTGGACTTCGGCATTGCAATGCAGATCCTGGATGGTTATGACAGAAATATCACTTTTGAAATCCTTTGAGGAGGTAATACTGCCTAAGTTTGATGGAATTAATGAGTTCTCAAGGTTTGGGGTAGCGGCGCAATAACCCAGTTGAGGAGTAATCGTCGCCTCAATAACAGGAGTGAGTATAAAAGAATAGAAAAAACATACTATAGTAGTGAGCGAAATGAACTTTCTGAAAAGATTCATATAATTTAACTCAAGAAATCAATCAAAAAAAGTACTTCGTAACGGTTTTTCTCAGCGATTATAGGTGACGTGATAAAGTGCGTTATTTTCAAGACACCTCACATAACATAACAGCAAGCGGCAAAAAACTATCAAAGTGGAATGGTGGATAGTTCAGTATCAAAAACTATTTTCCTCTGATAATTCAATAGATAAGTATTGTTAACAAAGAGTCAAAAATAACCGCAAATAAATCTACCACTTGATTTTACTGCGACTTTCTATTATAAGAATAGTACTCTACATGTGTGTAAATTCCGTGAAATGCTCGGAGAATATTAGTGAAGATAAAAATGTGGTGCTATTAGATAAAACCTAATGTCTGCTCCGGAGACATGTCAAGAGACCTGAGTAAGGTTAAATCTCCAAGAGCGTTTGGTCCGAGATGCTCAAAATGACACGGGGATTCGGTTTTTACCAATAGAATCATATTTACCAGTAAAAGACATCAAACAGTAGTGCTCTTTTTATATGCGGTGGCTAACGTCCTTATGAGGCAGAAATATCGCTTGCCCAGACAGAACAGTCATTTCACAACTTTTTCACAACTTTTTTAAGTTAATTTCACAAGTGATGGGTACAACAATAGCGAGAGAGTCGATCCTGAGAGGGCATTATGAAAGCATTCGGTTATAAAAAATTGTTGCCCATTCTGATTCCGATGTTCCTGATTTTTAGCGCAGCGACACCGGCATTGACCGCACAATCACTCTTTGGAGCCCTGCAGGAAGGGCAACCGGTTCTCGTTTATAGTTTTGTGTGGGTGCCCATACTTGAGGTCAGCATGATGATTGCTCAATATATCCTGCCGGCAAAGGACACGGTCTCTAACAAATCTAACTGCAACACAAAGACCGATAATAAACAGCCGACTTCGGCAACAGACTATTCAATTAATACTCTTGTCAGCCGCGAACTGCTGGTTTTAAAACAAATAAAACTCAATAAAACAGCGCCCAATGTGGCTTTATCAGCAAAGGTAATACATCTTTTCTGTCCCTGTTCTCCACAATCATCTCATAATCTAGGGATACCACAGGTATCTCTTGCATTTCTTTTCAAACCGCTCTTTCCGAGAAGTGACGTTCCGTTGTAATCCTGCTTTTCCAACGTTTCCCGCGCGGTCAATGCGGGAGAGTACGATGGATTGTCAATCTTGAGGAAAAAATTTATTTTGAAAGGGAGGCTTTATGAACAGACTAATGATAGTGGCAACTTTAGCTGCCTGCATGTCAGTGGTTGCATTTGCCGATGACCATTTTCGCGATGACGGTAGCCGGGGTCCCTCAGCGGATTATAGTTCTCATATGAAAAGTGTCAGCGATTCATTCGATAAGCACGATCTCGGCTCAAAGTTTGGCGGCGGAGACCATCATAAAGATGGTAAGCACAAAGGGGATAAGGATAAAGGTGGTTCTCAAGGTGGCGGTGGCAGCGGTGGTGGAAGCCAAAGCTCTTCAAGTGGAGGTAGTTCATCAAGTGGAGGCAGTTCATCGAGCGGAGGAAGTTCTTCAAGCGGTGGAAGCTCATCTTCAGGACAATGTGCATCGGGTGGCTCACAAAGCGCTGCAGCAGCTCCAACTTCAGGCGCAGCAGCCGCTCCTGCCGCACAAGGCCCGCAATGCGCTCCTGCTCCTGCTCCTGCTCCTCGCGGTCCCATGGGCCCCATGGGTCCTATGGGTCCCCACGGCTTTATGCCTAGAGGCATTGGTCCCCGCGGTCCCATGATGCCGCCTCCCGGAGTTGGTGGTCCTCGCGGTGGTGGTGCATTTATGCCGCCTGCCGGAGCAGCTGGTCCTCGGGATCCGTTTATGTCACCTCTTGCGATGGACGGAGATCATTTCTAACGTGAATGTGATCGATTGTTGAGGTGTTGCCCATTATTGTGATAGACAGACGTAAAGAAAAACTGTATAAAAAAAGACAGCCCCGTCATGGTGCTGTCTTTTTTTATACTGCTGTGCGAAGTATATGTGTAAAATCTCATCGTACTTTCGAGAAGAGTAAGTGTTTTTACAGGAATGTTCTGGTTTGCTATACTCTTACCTGCGCAGCACAATGATGAGCATAGGGTAGAGAAAATAAGGAAAATTAAAATGATAAAGATTTTAATTATGGATGATGAACCGGCGCTGCGCAATATTGTGTATAACTTGCTAAAACCGCTGGGACATCAATTGTTTACTTCCGCCGATGGCCGCCAGGCAATTGAAACGGGAGCAAAAGAAATTCCCGATGTGGCGCTACTTGATGTGCGCGTTCCAGATATGGACGGTCTGGAAGTGCTCACGGAACTCCGTAAGATCAACCCGCATATTAAATGCATCATGCTCTCAGGCTTCGGCGATACTGACGCTGCGGTCGATGCTATCAAACGGGGGGCTTTTGAGTATATAAATAAACCTTTTAAGATAGATGAAGTGCTGAAAATCGTCTCAAAAGCAGTCGATGCGGCAGGCAATAATCCTAAAAAAACAACTGCCGTTCCAGCGGTTTCCAGTTCGGCAGTACTTCCTTCGTCGGTTTCGCATGAAGTTTCCGTAACACCGTCCAATATTTTCATAAAGATTTTTCGGTTCCTGCGTTCTTTTCGATTTCCGCTATAAACTCTCTTTAATTACCACTCTTACCAAAAAAGGTACCGCTGAGCAATGTTCTTTCATCCTTCTCTTTTTGAAAAATAATCCAACGCTATATTATAGAGTAAAAAACTATTGACATTTCATCAGTCGTACACTATAGTAATACTGCGATACTAGCAAACCCGGGGAAATCCGGGGACGCAAAGCCCCGTCTTACGGCGGGCCTGCTTGCCAGGCAGGTACGGGACTAACGGCACCTGTGAGAAACAGTGTGCCCAGGTTGGCCGGGTTGCCGAAAATACGTTACGATTGTTCTGCGGCATGATTATGTGCACAGAACGAGTTTAATATCGGCTGCCCGGCATAATAAATAAAATAAAAGCCCGGCAGCCTTTTTTTGAGGAGCGTAGAGACACTTGAAAAAAGCACTTTATGTTTTTCTTGCATTGATGGGAACCGTCGCGCTGCCGGCATTCGCGCAGCCTGAAGATATTGTTGATCTGACGGCTCTTGTCACGACAACCGAAGGTCAGATTACTCTTACCTGGACAGCTCCGGACTCTATGGACGGAATGCCTGCTCCATCGGGGTATCTCGTTCAATATGCGACCAGCACCATCAACTCAGGCGATTTAAACTCCTCCTGGGTAAACACCTATGCGCAGAGCTGGACCAATTTTTCACTCACAGGCAGTCCCGAGGTTCGATCGGTCAATGGACTGACACCGGGAGTAACATTCTATTTTGCAGTCGAAGCCATTGATTCCAATGACATTGATGCTATCTGGGAATCATCGTCAGATTCCGACGGGCTGTTTAACACTGCCAATTATGCTTTAGCCTTTGATACTGCTCCCGCACAGGTTGTCGGGGTAACGGCAGTTGAAGCAGCAGGAAGTATCAACATTTCCTGGACGGCAAATACTGAGTTAGATTTGCAACAGTACATCATTCAACGTTCCACGTGGTCGAATATCGCTGGATTTCTGCCTCTGGCCACCGTTGCTGCACCCGCCACTACCTTTCAGGATTCCAGTGTCACCGATGGCAATACCTATTATTACTATGTGCAGGCGCAAAATACCAGTGGCAGCATCGGGACAGCAAGTGCGATAGCAAGCGCACTGGTGGTTATTCCTCCCGATAACGTCACCTTTCAGCCGATATCAGTTTCCGGCCCGATTGACGGTTCTGTGGTGCTTTACTGGGCCGGAGCGTGGAATGATGCCGGAGATTCGACGTCAGGGCCGTGCAGTTCATACGTCATTAAATGGTCAACGTTTCCTATCACCGATAGCACCTTTGATGCTATTGCCGTTTCTTCCATCGTGGCCAATACTGTCGTTCCGGGGGGGAACCTTCAAACAACCACGCTGGACTGTCTCTATCCCGGCACTACTTTCTGGCTTGCCATCAAAGCAATTAACAGTGCGGGAAATGAGTCGGTATCAGTCGGTACGTCAATATCACGGTGGGCAACGGATCTGCCACCCAACAGTCCGACTAATGTCAGTGCCGTTGCAATCAGTTCTTATGCAATCAGCGTCTCCTGGACACTCCCGGTAGTGGTTGGTTATGATGACCGAGACCAGTATAAGATTTACCGGTCATCATTTCCCTTTAGTCAGTGGGTCGCGGGTGTTACCACTACCACTGTTGCGCATCCCGCAACCTTCTATATAGATACAGGCATGCAGAATGACACCACTTACTACTATCGTGTAAGCTGTCTGGATGAAGGAAACGGCACCGGGGGCCTGGTCAGTATTGTGCTTGAGTCACTCCTCTCAGCGACAACCGGTATGGCCTACATTACAATGCCGCCTACCGCGATCAATACTATCAGCGCTGCTACGGGCGGCAGTGAGGGGCAGATTGATCTAAGCTGGACTTCTCCAGGCGACGATGGAGGGACAAAAGAAATCGTCAATGGTAAATTCCGAGTCGATTATACAACGAATCCTGCAACAAACTTTAGTCCTTCAAATTATTGCTTTGACATTTCCACCACCACAAATCCGGGCAATCAAAATTCAATCGTTGTAACGGGTCTTACCTACGGGGCTACCTATTATTTCCGGGTCTGGACTCAGGATCAAGTACTTAATTGGTCACCGGTCTCTTCCGGTGCCACCGCGTATGCTCAACTGGACACTACAGCTCCTAACGCCATAAACGCCATAACAGTGACATCTTCCTGGCGCGCGATCAGCCTTGCCTGGACATGCCCCGTCGATACTGCAATAATCGGAAACTTTACCGGTGTGTTTGAAATACGTATGTCAACACTGGGGCCGATCGCTCTGGACAGTGATTGGAATGCAGTACCCATTTCGCTGGGATATCCCTATCAAATCATTCTTCCCACCACGACAGCTCAAGGCAGCCCGCAATCGTATTGTGTAACAGGTTTGACGGATGGCACTTCCTATTATATAGCAATCAAAACAACAGATAATTACAATAATCAATCGGCCTTGTCATCAGTTTCACCAATCGGTGTGCCTATCAACCATCCCCCAACGGAATTTAGTCTCAGCGGCCCGCTCAGCGGGACCGTTATTAATACTCCGCCGGTCATACTGTCGTGGACAGCATCGTCGGACGCCGATGTCCCGCTTGGAGACAGCTGGCAATACAACCTGACCATATCAACCTATAGTGATCTGTCAAATCCGATCATTAGTTTTCCGACCCAGGATATTTCCGCCGAGTTGGACGATGACCTGGGGATTGAAGGACAAATGTTGTACTGGGGTGTAACTGCTGTTGACGCTGACGGAGCAACTACGGCCTCATCACCGCCAATCTTCAGCTTTGGTTTCAACTGGCTGACCAATCCCCCCGCTGCATTCAACCTGCTTGCGCCGTCAAACAGTGCCATAGTGACGACATCAACCCCGACATTGACGTGGGCTGCCACGACTGATGCGTGTCTGAGTGCGACGATTACGTATGAGGTCGACTATTCGCTGACGCCTAATTTTTCAAGTTATAGCTCATCCTCAGGAATTACCGGAACAAGCTATACAACCCCGCCGTTGATCGAAGATGCGACCTACTGGTGGCGGGTAACGGCATTCAATGGGTCTGTACCTACGTCATGTAATAACAACTTTTACCTGCGCGTTAACGCCATAGCGGAACCTCCGCTGCCATTTGATCTCATCAGCCCGACTCAAAACCAGATACTGTCATCTTCGACAGCAACCTTTAGCTGGCAATCGACAACCGAGCCGGATCCCGGTCAGAGTTTTTGCTATGAGTTTGTCTGGTCTGCTTCTCCGTTATTTACGTCAAGTCAGACTGTTGAAAATCTCACGCAGCCGACAGCAAGCATTTCAGGACTCAACCAGGACGGCATTTTTTATTGGAAAGTCAATGCGATCGCGACCAACGGTTTGGTACGTACTTCATCAAGCACGCTGCAGTTTTTAGTCGACAGTGTTCAAGTGCTGCCCCAAAGCTTCTCGCTCAACCAGCCGGTTAATGCGGTTACGATATCGACAACAACCACGCCGTTTTTCTCCTGGACCCGCGCAATTGATACTAATCCTTCAGAAGACGTCCGGTATACGTTTGATCTGTCGACCCGGCCAGATTTTGCGAGCACCGGCACGATTTCAGTTGATTGCGCCAGTAACTTATATTATGTTCCTTCCGTAGGTCTGGCCGATATGACCACCTATTACTGGCGTGTCCGCGCAGCGGGATATCAGGTAAATCCTACTCCCGTGCAAGTTTATCCGGGTTTCACTTTTTCATCGACCACGGGAACGTTTATTCTTTCGCTCCTGAGTCATCCACCACAGGCATTTAGCTTGGTCTCACCGAGTAATGGCGCAACACTAATGACGCAGCGGCCGAATTTGACATGGACGCCTGCACTTGATACTGACCTTATCTCGTCGGTCAGTTATACCATTGTTATTGCAACATCTCCCGATTGTACAGGTGTTATCGAGTCTGCCAGCGGCCTAACTAATACGCAATATACAGTAAAAACTCTTTTAATTGAAAACAGATCTTATTACTGGACTGTAACGGCATTTAACAATAAAAATATGTCAACCGCGTGTCAGACTCCTTTTTCGTTTAGTATTCCCGTCTTACACACTCCTCAGGCGCCCGCCGGGTTGATCGGTGCGTTATCAGGCGATAAATTACAGTTTGCGATTAGTTGGAGTGCGTTGGCAACGAACACGGATAACTCGAATATTACTGACCTGGCCGGATATAACATCTACCGCGGGCTGAGTCCCACTATTCTCTACTACTGCGCGTCTGTGGGGCCCACGACAACGCAGTGGACGGACACTCAAACTCAAGGCGGAAGCTGGTATTACCGCGTATCGGCATTTAATTCGTCGGGTATTGAAAGTCCCCTGGCCAATTCTCCGGTGATCAATACCTTAAGTAACGGAGCACTAAATTATTTCAGCTATGATCAATCGTTGTCCGTACTGGTACCGCCGGCAATTGCTCAGTTGATGATAGCCCATAATAACTCGTATAACAAAGACTTGCGCATCCAGCTGGTGCAGGACTCGGCCAATGAAAATGATGTCGCGATCCTGTGTTATCATATGAATATCGTTGCAAGCGATGGATCGACAATTTCGGGTATGACATTCGATTCGCCGTTAACAATGCAGTTTAATTACGGTTTGGTGAGTTCTCAAGCAAAACGACTGGCGGCACAGCGGGCCCCATCTTCATCTTCCGCGCCGGGAAATTTAACAGTATTCTGGAATAATGGTATTGAGTTTCTCCGGCTTGGCGGTATACTCAAATCTTCTAATCAAACGGTTACGCTTAATGTCTCACATGCTGGAGAGTTCCAGCTACGCCGGGTGATCCAGCCCACCGGGTTTGCGGTCAACAGCATGTATCCCAAGAAAGTGTTTACGCCGGGAGTTGATCCCTATAAAGAGATGTCCTGGTATATCGATAATCCGGAAGCAGACAAAGTTACCGGGCAGGTATTCGATCTGCGCGGTGATTTTGTCGCCACTTTATCACCGATCGGCGATGCTACGGCGCAAACAGTCATATTGCAGTGGTCAGGGATATCGGATCAGGGCAAGCCGGTATCCAAAGGTGTGTATATTTATCAGATAATGGGGTCGGGCAAAGTAATTAATGGAACAGTCATTGTTGCACGGTAAAAAAAGATCTACACAAAGACAACACATGAAACAGTTAATGCTCAGAAACATTATCGTCGCTTGTATCTTCATCGGTGCGGCAGGTGTGTCGCTGGCCGATTTCGATGATACCGGTGCGGGTGCCCGGGCGATCGGGCTTGGTGGAGCCTACACCGCGCTGGCCGACGATGTGTTTGGCATATATTATAATCCGGCAGGTTTGGGCCTCTTGCAGACCGCTGAGGTTGCGGGGGATATTGGCAAGCTATACGCTGGTTTAGATGACAATTCAAACCTTCTGTCAGGGTTTGCCGGCATAGCATTTCCTTTATTGAAGTCAGAACCACAGCGCGTGGTTGGTTCGTCGACAACAGTCACGACATCCTATCTCAAGCATTACGGGACCATTGCAGTTGCCGTGAAGTATTTCACTCTGACCGATTATTATCAGGAATCGGAATACTATCTCAGTTATGGTCTGCCGCTGTCAAAGCGGTTGGCGGTCGGAGCAAGTCTGAAGATGTTGAATGAATCGTACGTTATTGATGATTATCTCCGGTTGAGCCCGGTGTTTAATTACGGCAACAAAAGTTCTGTCCAGAATATAAGTTACGATGTCGGAGCCATCTATAATATCTCGCCGCGGTTTTTTGCCGGTGCATCAGTTCAGGACGTTAATCAGCCGAATATGGGCCTGCTCGCCGTCGACAATATACCTGCTACCGCAAACATTGGCCTGGGCTGGAAGGAAAAAGGAATGGCTTGGGGAGTGACCGCCATGAACCAGCAGAACCTATGGTATTACTCTACAGGATTTGAACGATATTTGGGTGAGGTATTCGGTCTGCGTGGTGGTGTGAGCATCGGCGGGGACCAGTATTTCAACATTGCGGCTGGATTCTCAATAAATTTATACCGGGTACAGCTTGATTATGTGTTTCAATATCCAATCAGCGGTATTCAGGATACCTCCGGAACAAGCCGTTTATCATTTGTGTTCCGGTTCGGACGCCGGGCCAAGGCAGATACTGAAATGGGCAGCCTTGAATATTACTACGCCCAGATGCAGGAAGAACTTGAAGACACCCGCCAGAAGCTTCTGGCAGCAGAACAAGATAAGAAAAACATGGAAAATATGCTCATTGGAGAAGCGGCACAGCGGATACAGGATCGGCTCAAAACCGCGCAAGATCTCCAGTCAGGCACTACTACGACAACGCACATAGCATATGCTGCTAAACCGTGGGATAGTATAGAGTCGGTTGCACTGAAATATTACGGGAATTCAAAATTGTGGACGGAAATATATCCGCTCAATAAGGACAGCATCGGTTTGGGCGGGGCGCTTATCAAAAACAGGGTATTGATTCTGCCGGTGATACAACCTATTCCCTCGGTTTCAGCAGCACCCAGCACTTCCGCAAGCGATTCTCTCAACCAGACAACCGCAAGTCCGACAAGTTCCGATATCGATGATCAAGATGAGACGGAACCGCCAGCAAAAAAAGAGGAAGTACAACCCAAAAAGTCCGGGCCGTTCCGACATATTGTTCAGGTCAATGAGAATTTGCGCACGATAGCTCAGAAATACTATAATGACAGCAGTCGATGGAAAGACATCTATCAGGCGAACAAAGATACCATAGTCAATGGCCAGGTATCACCGGGCCAGGAACTTACCATACCCTAGGAGCTGCGCGATGGAAGATTCATGGGATTGGGTACAAGAAGAACTCAAAAAAATCCAGGACGATATCCCTGCAAGCGATGAAATGGTGCAGGTAGTTGATGCCATTTCCGTAGCTGATTTCTGGAAACGCCGTTATGATGATGAGCGATTGCTCTGGGAACGCAAACTCGAGGTTCGTGAAGGCGAGAAGCAGGAATTGCGCCAGCGTGCCGAAGAACATGCATCCTCATTGCAGCAGCTCGATTGGAAACTCAAGGAACTCGAACGCCGGTGGGAGCAGGAAAAACTGTTCCTCCAGGACCGGGTCAAAACAAAAGAAATGGAAGCTACTCTCGAAAAAACGAAATTCGAGTGGGAAAAACGGATAGAGGCGCTTGAAGAAGAAAATAAACATTTAAAAGTTCAGATGGGTTTTGCTGACGGGACGATGATTCCCGGTCCGGGGATGATGTCATCACCGCTTCTTGAACGGTCGCTCCGGGAAAAGGAAGAACAGTTCAAGCGGGCTGAAGAAGAATCGCGTGTGCGGCTTGAGAAATTAGAAACGGAAAAGAATGCCGTTGCACAAACTCTCGCGGAAAAAGAAAAACAGTTCATCAGCGAAAAGGACAAATGGCAGAAACTCGAAAAAGAAGTCACGCAGCTGTCGACACAGATGTCGTCTCAGCTGTTGACACTCAAGGCCCGGGAAGAGGAACATTTTGTTATTCTTGAAGACCTGGCGCGCGGGTTCGCTCACCGGGTACGCAATTATCTGGGGATAATGTCCGGAACCATTCAACTGAGTCTTGCCAATTTCACGATGGAACCGGAGCTTGCCGACCAGCTCAAAGTAGTTGACCAGAATGTCCAGGACATGCTCATATCCATTGAGGATTTTCTGATGCTGGCACGGATCCCGGAAATGAATCTGCAGCCGCAAGATATTAACCAGCTTCTGGCAACGACCGTGCAATTGTCCGCGGGGAAATGTGCTTCGCAGAGAATTATTATCAAAAAAAACCCGGGAACATCACTTCCCTATTATCTGTGCGACCAGAAACTGTTTGCCGATGCGATCCACCACCTCATAGAGAACGCTGTCGACGCCATGGCTCAGGGCGGAACGTTGACAGTGTCAACATCGTATGATGCTGCTTTAAAAGTTCTTTGCATCACGATCGCCGATACTGGTTCGGGTATAAACGAGAGCCATATTAAAAAAGTGTTTCAACCGTATTTCACTTCTAAAAAAAACCACAAAGGTCTGGGCTTAACCATTGCCAAACGAGTGATCGATCTCCATCGCGGGACTCTGGTGCTTTCGAGTGTTAAAGCAAAAGGAACAACGGTTACTATTTCGTTGTTTCTTGAAAGCTAATGGCAAAAATACTTTTGATTGACGATGATGCAGGGATGCGTCAGATCATGACGCGTATACTGGTTCCTTCCGGCCACACAGTTGTGACTGCCGAAGACGGGACCGGCAGTCTTGATATATGTCGCCAGGAACATCCTGATGTGGTGATAGCTGATATCGATTTGCCGGACATGCACGGCATTGAAATTTTATCTGCGATTAAAAAAGTTAATCCTTCCGTTCCCGTGATTATCCTGACAGGTATTTCCGAAATAGATGCTGCGGTTGAACTGGTCAAAAATGGCGCTGCGGCATATCTTTCCAAACCGTTTAAGATCAGCGATTTTATTTCACAGGTCAATAAAATACTTCCTTCGCGCACCACGTCTCGTGTGTCCGCAGCTGTCGTTGCGCCACCACCGCTCCCGGTAACCAAACACGTGCCTCTCCCTCTGCCTCAAAAAAAAGACATGCGCGTATTAGTGCTGTCGGCGGTTCTGGCGGTCTGTGTGGCCGGAGGACTTTTTGCCTTTCACTGGTTTGGTGCCTCGCCGCTCAAACCGGTTGATTACAGCATTGAGTCCGCTAACCCGTCAGGTATCTGGTCCGACGGTACGGCGGTCTGGGTGAGTGATTGGATGCAAGGCATGGTATATAAATATCAGATGGGAAAGACCGTGTCCATGGTCCCGCTGAAACTCACCGGAGTTGAACCCACCGGCATTGCCGGTGACGGTAATACTATCTGGGTCGCCTATTCGTTCGGCAAAAAGATTTTAAAATACACCGCGGGAGAAAAAACTCTTTCCCGGGATGCGGAGTATGCCAGCCCCGGCTCTAGTCCTTACGGTTTATGGTATGACGGGCACAACCTCTGGTCACTGGATTTTCAAGAAGGTAAAATATATGAGCATGCGATGGACGCCTCGCTGACGGTTATCCGGTCGGCGACGATACCGGCAAAAAATCCCTGCGGAGTGTGCATGGTTGGACCGAATATCTTCGTCGCTGATACCGCGACAAACAGGATTTATTCGATTGGTACAGACAGATTTTCAATCCAGGGTGTTTACCAGTGGCCGGGCACAGAATCTGCTCAACACAAATTATCTTCAATCAGCTGGGATGGGCATCGTCTCTGGGCGTGTTTTGATGGCGTGTCGAAGCTTTTTTCTTGCCGAATAAAAGACCTGACAAAAATCCGTGCCTAAGGCGTTCACTCACCGCTCGGAATGAAAGACAAATAATTGGCACGCGTTTTACGTTGTGTGTTGACAGCGCCTCCTGTGTATGACACAGAATGCCCCGTCTTTTAACCCGCCAGAGATTTTTTTAATGATTTTCGACTGGTTTTTCCTGAATCTGTTTCAATGATTCTTTTGCCGTCATGGCGACGGCGGACGATTTATCGTGAGTTGCTTTCTCGAGTGCCGCGATAACTTCAGGAACAGAAAACCTGCTTAACGACCATGCCGCGCGCATCCGCACTTTCTCCCGCTCATCTTTGTCCCCGGTCATGAAGAAGGGTTTTTTGTTCATGGTTGCTATAAGGATAGGGATGGCTTGATGGTTGCCAATGGCACCCAGTGCCAGGCAGAGTTCGCCGAGCAGGTTGTACAAGCCGGCGGATGTATTGAACAGGGCAATGAGCGCGGGGACGGACTCCTCGCATCGAGTTTCTCCCAATAATCGAACTGCCTCGCTGACGATGGAAGGATCAGTATCTTTGAGTTGTTCGATAATTAAAACTTTAGACTGGTTTGTATTGATTTTCCCCAGGAACCGTAGAATATCCTTTTTTACCGTCGCATCCGGGTAGCGGATGAGCG
>JBELAT010000050.1:0-12435 GCA_049508565.1 Endomicrobiales bacterium
TTGTCGCGGGGCGAGCTGCAGTGTATTGGTGCGACGACAATCGATGAATATCGTAAACATATAGAACACGATGCGGCGCTTGAACGCCGGTTTCAGCCCATTGTTGTTGAACCGCCGAGTGTTGATGAAACAATCGCTATCCTCAAAGGGCTCAAAGAACGCTACGAATCGCATCATAAAGTTACCTATTCCGTTGAGGCACTTACGGCGGCGGCACAGTTGTCGGATCGCTATATTTCCGACAGAAACCTTCCCGATAAAGCAATTGACTTGATTGATGAGGCCGGTGCGAAAGTTCGTCTTCAGTCGACGCGTATTCCAGAGACCATAAAGCATCAGGAAGAACAACTTGTTCTGCTCACCGCAGACAAAGAGCGTTCTATTGCTGAACAGGATTATGAAAAAGCAGCCGGTTTGCGTGATTCCGAGAAGGATCTTAAAAAACAGATCGAAAATGAAAAAAAGAAGTGGCGCACGACCCGTGATGAAATATGGCCTGAAATACATGCTGAAGATATCGCCCATGTGGTCAGTAAATGGACTAAGATTCCCTTGACACGATTAACGGAGACAGAGTCAGAAAAACTGCTTCACATGGAAGATGAATTACGTAAGCGGATCATCGGCCAGGATGAGGCGATCAAATCGGTATCTAAGGCGATCCGTCGCAGCCGTACGGGCCTTAAAGATCCTCGTAAACCGATCGGCAGCTTCATTTTCCTGGGTCCTACCGGAGTAGGAAAAACAGAGCTTGGCAGAGCGCTCGCTGAGTTTCTCTTTAGTGATCCTAACGCCCTGATTCGTGTTGATATGTCGGAGTTTATGGAGAAGTTTTCGGTGTCGCGGCTCATCGGCGCTCCCCCGGGATATGTCGGTTATGAAGAAGGGGGACAGTTGACCGAGATGGTACGCCGCAAACCCTATTCCGTCGTTCTGCTTGATGAGATTGAGAAAGCAAACCCCGATGTATTTAATATTCTTCTTCAGATTATGGACGACGGCGTACTGACGGATAATCTCGGGCATAAGGTGAACTTTAAAAATACCATTATCATTATGACATCAAATGTAGGTGCACGGCTCATCTCAAAGGGAAAATCGCTGGGGTTCCTGGTGCAGGAAGACATGCAGGGCGACTATTCCACGATGAAAGATACCGTCACAGAAGAAGTCAAAAAAGCGTTCAATCCGGAGTTCATGAATCGCATTGATGAACTTATTGTCTTTCATCCTCTGGGCAGGCCTGAGATGAAAAAAATTCTTGAACTCATGGTAGAACGGCATAAAGAAAAGATTGTTGCTCAAGGATTTTCTATTGAGCTCAGTGAGGAAGCCAAAGAGTTCCTTCTTGAAAAAGGGTTTGATCCGCAGTATGGTGCGCGCCCTCTCGCCCGGGTTCTCCAGCGCTATCTTGATGATGCTCTGGCAGAAGAGATTTTATCGAAACGGTTTGGATCGTCAGCCTGGACTGAGTTGATTGAACTGGAAGTCGTGTTGAACGCTGAAACCAAAGAATTTGAATTCCGTAAGAAAGATAAAACTGAAGTTGTGTCGTAATGCCAAAGTATTTTCGTTTAGTTCTCCTGCTTTTGACAGCAGGCGTTGTGCTTGTCAGTACACTGACTATTCGCCTTCGTTTTGCTGAACAACCTGTTCGGACTTTCCTTGAAAGTCGTACCGGTCTCCCCGTTGCGTATTCAAGCATTGCCTACCAGTTTCCTGTACGGGTGATAATTAACGACGTGCGTCTCGGCAATACTCTGGCATGTCATACGATAACCATAACCTATAACCCTTTTAGTTTCCTGTCCACCAGATTCATGCCTTCTTCACTGTATACGCACATACAATGTGATCAGCCACGGATAAACCATACCCCCGAACTTGAAGAGCTACTAAAGAAAATCTCTGCCAATCCTTTGTCGGGAAAATCCCGGTACACTATTGTATGGACAGACGCCCGGGTCAACAAAGGTACCGTAACAATAATTTCGCCTTCAGGGTTTGTGAATCTGGATTCTTTTGTTACCGGCAGGGTTTTTTTATCGGGACTGGGACATCTTGTTGATGCTCGATTTTCCGCTTCACCAGCGGAAAAAGGTGCAACGGGTATCAATGCGACACTTAACGTTTCAGGACCGACACTTAAGGGGACAGTGACTCTCAGCGGTCGGTACCATGACAATGGCGCAGTAAATATGGTCGTTCGAATTCCTTCACTCTATGCGGGATCCTGGTCAGTAAAAAATGGCAATGCAAACATGTCCGTTGAAGGTAGTATGGTAAATGGCCAGTTAAATGCTTCAGGCATAAATCTCGTAGTCAAGAACACTCCTTCTGGCCTACACCTTACCTCACTCATCGATTTTTCTTCGCTATCGAAAAATGCTTCAGGGACATGTGCGATCAATGTCACAAAAGATGCCGCGGGAATTCATGGAACTGTTGCAGCTCGCAATACGCGCCTTCCCTGGTTGAACTGCGATCATTCTGATTTTTATTTTGAAAAAAGTTCTTCTGGCGCTGTTACCGCCCATGGCACTGTTTTCCCTGCATCATATGTTGTTAATGCCCGCTATGATCCTGCAACAGGGCTGGTAATAGCGTGCACTGACACCAAAGGTGGTACAGCAAACATCTCAGGGACTCTCGTTCCGCTCAAGATCACTGCTGATGTTACACACTGGCAGTTAACGGATAATCCGATTAGCTCTACCGTATACCCTGGTTTGAAAGGGACTCTGGGAATTCAAGGAACTATTAGTCCTGCGAAAACGAGCATATCTATTAGTGCTGATCAGTGGCAGTTGCCGGGGGGCCGCCCGCAATCGTTTACGGCTCTCGTCAGGTCATATAATGATAATTGGTTTGCTTCGGTATTTTCATCGCGTCAGGATGTGCGGTTGCAGGGATCCCGGCTGGCAAATGGAAGAGTGAGCTTCAAAGGAAGTTTTAATGGCATTTTGTTAAGTGATGTGTTGCCCTGGTTGAAGAGCACCATCCCTCTTGAGGGCTCGGTTCGGGGAACAATGGAATATTCGTCGCGAGGATACGGAGCAACGGCATTAAGCGTCGACTCTTTTCACTGCGGCTCGGCAATACAGGGCACGGCTGTTATCGATACACACTGGAATCCCGAGCGCTGTGAGATCAGGGACTTTTCAATTAAAAATGCGTCAGGGTCGGTTATTGTGTCCGGTCAGATACCGTTTAGCTCTGTTGGAGAATCCCCGTCTTTATTTATATCCTTTCATCGTTTTATGGTTTCTCATCTCTGTATCGATGGTGCGCTATCTCTGTCAGGAGTCTTAGACACGGAGCTTCATGCTTTTTCCGGTCTTATTTACGGTCAGAAAATTCATGTCAACGATCATGTATTTCAATCAGTTTGCATTCCGGTACGTGTAGGTCGCGCACGCATTGAGGTTATCAATGCGGCACTCGATTCAATGATGAAGGCAACGCTGTTTGTTGATCGAATACACCATCAACTCGGGGGGACGATTGATTATGCCGGGTTTCCGATGAGTTTTATAGTACCGGCAATGGATGGACATGCTGAAGGTACAGTCAGTGTAGAAGGACTCCTTAGCCGACCCCATATTACCGTGAGTGGACACATACGAGACGGCCGGTATAAAACAATTCCTTTTAAAGCCGCTGGAGTTATACAGTTACTTAATAACAGTATTCTGACCGATGCAGTGAAAATAATAACATCAACTGGTCAGATTACGGTGGCGGGCAAGTTGTGGCCGCAGACCTACGCATCTGTTCGCCTAACGGCGGTGCCGGTAAGCGTTATCAGCTCTGTTATCAGTGGGGATACATCAAAGAAAGATATCCGGGGGATAATCAGCGGTACGGTCACTGCAACCCCAAAGGGAATATTCATTGACGATGCTTTAGCCAAAGTGGCCGATAGTGAATTGCGTTTTGTCAAAGGAAGTTACGTGCTCTTTGACTCCCATACATTTGACGTTTCAGTTGACATGCGCAATGTTCATGCTGGTGGCGCCGACATATTCGGTAAACTTCAAACAAAAGGTACATGGAACAGTAAACAAGGGCAATCGGATCTGAACGTTACCTGTACGGCTAGTAATTTGTGGATAAACCAATATATGGTTTCTAAACTTGTTGTGCCGCTGACTGTTCGTGACGGTCTCATTTCGTTTCGCCCTTCTAAAAAACAAACGCTGCAGGTAAGCGGTTCGGTGAGCGTCGCGCACCGTCACCAGCTGGTCTGTAATAAACTATTGATTTCATCAGGAGAACAAACGCTGGTACTGACGGGAGATCTCACCAATAATTCCGTCTCCATGCTCCTCAAAGGCACATCGATTAATGGAACACTATTGTCCGAGCTGACAAATTTGCCGGTTACCGTTGATGGGGCAGTTGATTTTCAGTGTGTAGCCAAAGGGTCCCTTGAACAACCCGCTATGCAAGGCAGTCTTTCGATAAAAAAAGGAACGATTGAGGAATTACCTTTTGATGAGTTGAATACGAAGTTCTTCCTGCAACATGATGTGTTGTCCATTGAAAAAGCTCAACTCATCAAAACACATCAATATGAACTGACGGCAACAGGACTCATTCCTTTTTCTTTGACAGAAAAAGGCATGAAAAAAGCACTGAAGCAACCGATGAATCTGACAATTAATCTTGATAAGGCAGATATGAGTGTTTTGCCGAGTTTTATCAGTGATATTAAATCAGCTACCGGATTAATAAGCTCTCAGATGCGTATTACCGGCTCGTTGAACAGGCCGGTGTTCGATGGGTTTTTGAAAATAATTAAGGGCGAAGTAGATGAAAGACGCTATTTTGGACGATTAAAAGACATTTCTCTCATCGTTGATATGAAAAACAGTCTTTTAAGTATCACTGATTGCCGGGCAAAATCCGGCAAGGGTGTCATGCGCGTTAAAGGCACAATAGCTTTATCAGGGTTGTCGCCCGATAAATATGCTGTCACCTGGTTTACTGAAGGGGCACGGGGGATATCGCTCGTTGTTCCTGAGCTTCCCATACCGTCTCCATTAATAAAAAATGATGAGATGCGCCTGTTCTCGAATTTGTCGCATGGTCAACCAACTTTTTCATTGACTTTAAGCGGTTCATCCGCGCATCCGTTGTTTTCAGGATGGGTTGACCTGGAAAACACCCGTTTTACCTATCCATCCATTATTAAAAGTAGCGGTGACACTGCGCCGAAAGGCTTTTTGTCCCAACTATCTATGGACTTAGAGCTGCGCTCAGGCAAAAATACGTGGTATGACAATGAACTAGCCAGTGTCAATATTCAGGGAGGGATACACCTGACTGGGCCTTTTGAGTCGCCGGAGGTTTCGGGAACTGTTGAATCTGCTCACGGCACAATTTCCTATTTCGGCACTGATTTTGAAATTACCCATGCATCGCTTGATCTGGTCAAAAGCGCCGCTTATATTGAAGGTGAAGCGACCACGGAGGTCTACGGAAATACCTCAACCGATGTGTCCGGTAATAGCACGGAAAATGACACAATCACGATGATCGTCGATAGATCTGATTTTCAACACATTAAACCGCGGTTTGTTTCACTGCTTAATGCGATGCTTACCTCTGATAAAGCTCTTGCAAAGGCTACCGGTATGGACTCACAAACGTATAGTAATACCTCAGATCAAGACAATGTGATGCGCCAGCAGCTGGTTCGTCTCTTTGACAATACCTTAACCACACCACTTGCGCGAAGCTTGCTGAGTAAAACCGGAATTGCCGATTCCTTTAAAGTGCAGTATGTCAACCAGCAGCTCATCAAACCGGTGCAAACGGGTAACCCGACCATGGCAGAGCTTTTGTATGGCACTAAGTATTCAATGGCTAAACATGTGACCAACCAGCTTCAGCTCGATTATTCTGTGATTTTTGACGAACTCAACAATAATCTTGATCTGCGTCCTGAGTTTGAAATGTCATACCAGCTCAAAGGGAATACTTTTCTTAAAGGGCTCTATGACCTTGACACCCATAATCCATTACGTCAATATGATAAACGAATTACCCTTGAACAACAGTGGCGGTTTAATCTTTTTGGATCGCATTCGGCAAAAAAGCCTGATCACAAGTCAACGAACACTGATAATAAAACAGGATATTCCGAGTTGATAGAAGGTAAATAGCAGTTGGCCTGACAGTAGCTCATTGTACCATCAGATATATCATATTCGCCTGCCAAATGATCCCCTTTGTAACGTTGTATTAACATTTGCCTGCCCCAATCCCTTATTTGCACTCTCCAATGCCAGCACATTCCTTTTTAAGACACGCTGCGCGATGATACAGCTCAATGACAGCGGTCAGTTACACATGAGCCAGAGACCAGTTATTTCAAAGAGAATCGTGAGCAGCTAAAAAGCACGGGTGCGCGTGTTGCCAAGCGCTATGGGGGCCGGGGAAACTATTTGCATCATGGATATGTCTAAAACATACAGACATTTGCCGCACGGTGTGTCTGAAGACCCCGAGAGGCGGATTAAACTGGTCGCAGCATCTTAATCGAGATCTGAAAATAAAGAATGTAAAAATAAATAGAAATAGTGAAGTTTTTTTAGTATAATTATTAAGTTGTAAAAAGGAAAATGAGGCAGATATGAAGAAGCTTGTATGGATTATGGCATGTGTTGCAGGGCTGCAGGCGCTGGGGTATGCAGATAGTCATCAGCTCACGGCCGTAGCGATACAAGGTCTGCGCAATGTTGCCGAGAAAACTGTCAGGATGGAAATAAAATCAAAAGCGAAGAAATATTATTCTGATGATACCGTAAAAAGCGATATACAGGCTATTTTGGGAACAGGTTTTTTTGATAATGTTGAAGTTGAAATCGATACGACTACGTGGCGGCTTGTGTTTGTCGTCAAGGAAAAACCGTTAATAAAAAAGATTGAATTCAAAGGGAATAAACAATTTTCTCGCAATCGTTTAAAAGATGAAATAACGTTAAAAGAAAAAGAGTATTATGATGTTGCTAAACTCACCGAATCAAAAACCAAGCTGATGACCTTGTATGGCGATAAAGGCTATGCTGACCGCACGATTGAAGTCTATCCCACCATTGATGATTTAACCAACTGGATGACAATATCTTTTCTGATAACTGAAGGTAATAAAATACTTATCGGTGATGTTTCTTTAACGGGGGTCAAAGATTTTCCTATAAAGAAAATCCGGGGTTTGATGAAAACCAAGCCCAAAAAAGTGTATAAAGAAGAAACTATTCAGGAAGACATCAAAGAAATTGAGAAGTTTTATAAAAATAATGGGTACCGGGACATGAAATGCGGTATTCCTGTTGTTACCTATAATACTGAGCGGACACTGATGAGCGTTACTGTGCCGATCACTGAAGGGGCAAAATTTAAAATAGGCAAGATCAGCGTCAGCGGAAATTCTGTCATTACTACTGCTGCAATAATGAAAGCAATAACGGTGAAAACGGGCGAGCTGTACAATGAAGAGAAGATGGTTGAGACCCGGCAGGCACTCATGGCAATGTATTCCGATAAAGGGTATCTTCATGCCGAGGCGGCGCCTTCATATAAAGAGTATCCCGAAAAAGAAACCATGGATGTTAACTTTGATATCACGGAAGGCTCCCTGGTCTATCTGGGCAATTTGTATGTTGACGGTCTGCTCAATACCAAAGAATATGTTATCCGGCGGGAGGTTGAAGTTAATCTTAAAGAAGGCGACGTTTTTTCCGCAAGCAAAGTTCGTCGCAGCGTGGAAAAGATATATAATCTCGGCTTTATTGATTCGGTTGAACCTCAGATTCAGCCCACGTCAAAACCCGATGTCATGGACCTAGTCCTCGGGATTACGGAAGGAAAACCTGGCATGCTGTCAGCGGGAGCCGGGTATTCATCGGTACAGGGATTGGTCGGGACCTTGCAGTTACAGCACACCAATCTCTTTGGCCGTGCAGATCGTTTGAACTTGCAGTGGCAGTTCGGTTCGCTGACGCATAGTTACAAGATTGATTTTACCGAGCCCTGGTTTATGGACAAACCGATGAGTTTGAACGTAAGCTTGTTTGACACTCAGCAAATACTTGATTATAGCCTTGCCGCTACCGCTACGACACAAGCGCAGGTGGTGACAAGCGCCTATACGCAAAGCGATCTCGGTGCTCAAGTGACCATTGCACCCCGGTTAGGTGATCGCGTTACGTTGAGCTTTTCATATCGGTATGATGAAGTTGATATATATAGTATTGACCCCAGCGTTCTTCCAAGCCTGGAAGCCGCCGATGTTACTAACGGTATTACATCTAGCGTGTCGGCAATGTTTGCCTATGATACACGTGATAATATTTTTGATCCGACGCGCGGAACACGGCAGTCGTTATCAGTCCAGTATGCCGGCGGTCCGCTCGGCGGGACCAATAACTTCATTAAGCCCGTCGCAAAAAGTTCAGTGTTTATTCCGACTTTCTGGAAATTTGTTCTGTCACTGAGCGCTACCGTTGGTGAGGTGCAAAGTTTCGGTGAATCAACTGATGTCCCGATATATGAGAGATTTTATGTCGGAGGAGCCGACACCATTCGCGGGTATCAGTACCGTCTTGATCTCCCGCCGGCTAATGGTGGTTATTTTATGGACGTTTTCAATGCTGAATTTAAATTTCCCATTGTTGAAGAGAAAGGTCGTTCGATGGTTGTCGGTGCATTTTTCTGTGATGTGGGCAGCTGCTTAAACAGTATTAATGATTTTACCTGGCATACCGGCGATGGCAACAATGATTTGCGCGCGGGTGTAGGTTTTGGTATACGGTTTACGACCCCTGTTTTTCCGCTACGTCTTGATTGGGGATATGGGTTAAACCATGATCCTGGTCAAGCGTTAACTCAGTTTTACTTTACTATCGGGAACATTTTTTAATGAACAGATCTGTAACATTATTTCGCAATGCTGTGTGTGCCCTGTTTTTTAGTGTGTCTGTAGTGAGCGCCATAGAGATCCCGCTTGACCACCCCGGAGGCGGGACAATATCTCCGGATGGTCAAACCCAGTCTGTTTCGGTTGGCTACGTGGATATGGATGTTATTTTTGCCCAGCATCCCATGACCAAACGATTAAAAGAAGAATTTCTGGCTGAAGTCGATAAACGAAAAAAAGAAATTGCTACCATGCAGGCCACCGCAAATACTATGGAGCAAGTCATAGTTTCTAGCCGTGCTATAATTGCGCAAGAAAAATCATCTCTTAATATTTTAAAATTGACCCTGGCGTCAGGTACGACTAGCGCTTCTCTTACGACTTCAACAACTGCTCCTTCCTCAAGTGCGGCAGTTCCGTCGGTTGCGCTAAGCAGTCAGTCCGTTACTACGGCTCCATCAGTTTCAGTGAGCAGTCAGCCCGCTGCCGCAGCTCATTCGGTTGCCGTGAGCAGTCAGTCCTTTGCGACAGTGGACACTATGGTTGCCAGGGAAAAAGATATTAAAGACAAGGAAGCTGATCTTGTCATTATGCAGCAGAATTACGATAAACAAAAAATAGAAATTGCTAAAAAAATTAAGCAGAATAAAGAAGAACTTGTGGCGCTTGAGAAAAAAAACACGGATACGGTTCTGGCAGATTTATACTTAATTGTTCAAAAGATGGCTGATGATGAAAATATTGGCGTTGTATTTGATAAAAACAGTATGCTGTGCGGCCAAACGTGCAAGGATTTGACATCAAAAGTGTTGGATCGATTGAAAGGCAGATAATACCGCGTTTCCTGCGATGTCCGCAGGTGCGGTTATCAATACTCTATGAAACTGACGTCACAACGAATGGCCCAGCTGGTTGAAGGGCGTCTCATCGGCGATCCGGATATCGTTATTACCGGTGCAGCAGGGTTGGCGGAAGCCGGTCCTAATGATGTTTCATTTCTGGGCAATGCAAAGTATAGTGCTCTGCTGGAAACAACAAGGGCAGGGCTGTTGCTCGTGCATGAACATGATAATGCCTTCGGTAAACCTCATATCGTGGTCAACAACCCCCAGCTTGCCTTTGCGCAGGTTTTAGGTGAAATCGCAAAAGAAAATCCAACAGTTACCCCTGGTATACATCCGACGGCAGTTATTTCACGGCTGTCAAAAGTAGGATCTCATGTAGCCATTGGCGCGTATGTGGTAATTGAAGACAATGCGGTTATTGGCGATGGGACAGTGATCTACGCGCACAGTTATATCGGCCATGATGTGACTATTGGTGACAATTGCTTGGTGTATCCCCATGTCACCATTCGTGAGTCATGCCGTGTCGGTAACCGGGTCATTATTCAAGCCGGCGCAGTCATTGGCGCTGACGGATTCGGTTTTGTTCCTACGCAGACCGGACTTTATAAAATCCCTCAGATTGGTATCGTGGTCATCGGAGATGATGTTGAGATCGGCGCAAATACAACCATAGACCGCGCAACCACCGGGATAACGAAAATCGGCAAAGGAACCAAGATCGATAATCTTGTTCAAATCGCACATAACGTGCACATCGGAGATTATTGTATTCTTGTCTCGCAGGTAGGTATAGCCGGATCGGCAAAGATCGGCAATGGCGTCACTTTTGGCGGACAGTCGGGCACGGTTGGCCATAATACCATCGGAGACGGTGCGACCATAGCCGCGCGCGGCGGAGTTTTCGGCGACATCAAACCAAAAGAGATCGTTTCTGGATACCCGGCACGCCCTCATCGTGAATCGCTGAAAATTCAAGCCATACAGTCTAAACTGCCGGCACTCTATAAGCAAATCAAAGAAATACTCGAAAAGGATTAAACATGGAACGACAAACGACTATACAAAAAGAAGTTTCACTTGAAGGAATAGGACTGCATACGGGCAATACAAGCCGTATTATTTTCAAGCCGGCTGCTGTCGGCAACGGGATTACCTTTATCCGTGACGATATTGCCGGTTCACCAGTTATTGCCGCTTTGTATAAGGAAGTGTTAGGCACGGCGATTCGCGGAACATCGATCGGTACCGAGCCGGTGCGTGTTCATACCGTCGAACATATTCTTGCGGCGGCACATGGGCTCAAGATTGATAATATGGTCATCCATATTACCAACAATGAACCGCCCATTGTCGACGGAAGTGCAAAACCGTTTACAGAAGCATTGTTGTCAGCTGGCATTGTCGAACAGGATGCTCCTCGCGAATATATTACACTCAACGAACCGGTAAGCTACGTGTCAGGACAGACAAAATTAACGGCATATCCCTACGATGGCTTTAAAATTGACTGTACCGTAGGGTATGATCATCCCTATCTTAAACACCAGGAAATTCATCTCACCATTACACCTGAGACGTTTCTGCGTGAAATAGCGCCCGCGAGGACTTTTTGCTTTGACTACGAGATAGAAGCGCTTAAAAACAGTGGTCTGGCAAAGGGCGGAGATATGTCCAATGCGCTCGTGGTAGGATTACAGGGAATTCACAACCGTGAGCCTCTGCGGTTTGCAGATGAATTTGTCCGTCACAAACTTCTTGACCTTATCGGCGATCTGTATCTGCTGGGAAAACCTATTAAAGCCCATATCGTTGCCGAACGATGCGGCCATAATCATAACGTTGCATTTGTAAAGGAAATTGCGTCTCTTGGAATCAAAAAAACTATGACGGAGGGAAAGTCTATGGAGGGATCGACAGCTTCTGCTAGCGGTACAGTCTATGACATTAACGCAATCAAACGTATTATACCGCACCGTTACCCGTTTTTGATGATCGACCGTGTGAAGATTGTAGAACCATACCTCAAGGGGATCGGGTATAAATGTGTCAGCGGCAATGAGAACTTTTTCCAGGGACATTTCCCGAACCAGCCGGTTATGCCGGGCGTATTGATTGTTGAAGCAATGGCCCAAACCTCGTGTGTTTTGTTGCTGGTCAAACCTGAACTTCAGGGCAAGCTCGCCTATTTTATGTCGATTAATAATGTAAAATTCCGCCGCCCGGTAGTACCGGGTGATGTGCTTGAATTGCACGTTGAAGTCCTCCGGGCACGAGAACGCGGCGGCAAGGTGCGCGGTGAGGCTTTTGTCGGCGGGGCGCTGGTGGCCGAAGCAGATTTCATGTTTGCAGTTGTCGAAAACCAGGGCGAGGAAAAGAAATGATTCATGCCACTGCTATCATACATCCTACAGCGAAAATAGCAGACAGCGTTGATATTGGTCCGTATGTGATAATCGGAAAAAATACCAGTATCGGGGCGAATTCATCTGTCGGTGCTCATGCAGTTATAGAATGTGCCGAGATCGGGTCCGGCTGCAAAATATTCAGCCACGCCGCGGTGGGAACGGCACCTCAGGACTTGAAATACAAAGATGAGATCACGAAGATTGTTATTGGCGACAATTGTACTATCCGGGAATTTACGACACTCAACCGCGGAAC
>JBELAT010000051.1:0-12428 GCA_049508565.1 Endomicrobiales bacterium
GATGAATTTAACCACAGCGATGGCACGGATTTAAGAAAAACCATACAAGATTTTAAAGTAAAGATAATTTGAAAATGCTGAAATCTGCAAATACATAAAAAATTGCATTTTTCAGTGCTCACGACTTAATCTATCCCAAAAGATTGTTTAAAAGACTTACCATCAACTCATACAATTGAACGGAAATTCCAATAAACATAATAAAATTGATTTATATCTATAATTGAAATTCGATAGAAAAAGTCAGCAAATAGACGAACCTGACAATTACATCACCGCTTATTATTTCTCACAATGAAGGAGGAAATAGCATTAAAAGCACATGATCATTAGTATCATTGCTTTTGGCAGTCAGGGGAAAACAAAAATGGATTCGATAAATAAAATTATTGAAAAACGAATAAAAGCACATCAATGGGATGACAAGGCTATTCAAAAGATGTCTCCCCAAGAGATTAACACTGTTGTGCATGAGCTCCTTGCCCATCAAGCCGAACTCGAGATTGAGAATGAAGAATTGACGCAAACCAAAGTTGAACTCGAGAATGCAAAAAATAATCACAACGACTCGTATGATTGCGCTCCGATAGGGTACTATGTTCTTGATCCCACCGGCACTATTGTCGAAGCAAACCGCTTTGCAGCCCAGCAACTCGGGGTGCAGGGAAGTAGTTTACCTAAAACAAATTTCTCGAACATCGTTTCACGTGCGCACAGGCGCACGTTTCAAGAGTTCTTGAACCGGGTATTTACTTCAGACGTTCGACAAACGGATGACATACAGCTCATTAGAACAATTTCGCCATTGTATGCACATCTAGAGGGGATACAGGTGAAAGATATCCATGGACAACCGCACTGCAGTCTTGCAGTAATAGATATTTCTCAACAAAAAAAAGCTGAAGAAAGAGCTCAGTGGCTTTCAACATTTACTGAGCATAATCCAAATCCGATAGTCGAAGTTGATCCCGCGGGAAACATTACGTATATGAACGAAACAGCAAAGCAGGTGTTCCCCGGCCTGGTAAGAGCGGAAGAAAAACATCCCTTCATAGAGGGATGTCTTTCATTTTTTAGTGATCAAAACAGTGCCGCACATAAAAATTGTGTAAAAGAAATAAACGTCGATGGCCGCTGGTTCCGCAAGGAGTTTCAATATATTGAGAATTTCAACCGACTGCGCATATATGGATTAGATATCACTGAACGAAAGAAGGCTGAAGAATCATTTCGCAAGAGCGAAGAACAATGCCGCCGCATCATTATTGAAATTACAAATGAAGGCATTGTCTTAACAGATTCCAACGACAAAATGAATTTTGTTAACAACAAGATGGCAGATATGCTCGGCTATTCAGTTGACGATTTAATAGGGCGGACTGATCTTGATTTTATGCCCAAAGATCAGATAGAAGACGTACATGCCAACCGAAAAAAGCTTACTGACAAAAATAAAATTGAAGGTGAGTACTGCTTCCTTCGTAAAGATGGTTCGCTGCTGTGGGCAATCGGCAACACCGCGCCTTTCTTTGATGACAACAATAACCACATAGGAAATCTCTCAATGTTTACAGATATTACCGATCGTAAACATTCCGAAGAAATGGCCAAAAGCACTTTGGATCGATTTTATCTGGTTCTCTCAAACATGACGTTTGCGATCCTATTGGTAACTGGCGATGGACGCGTCGAGCTTGTCAACCAGGCTTTCTGCGACATTTTCAATCTCAAAGAGTCTCCATCGGATTTAAAAACTATTACGTCCCGTGAAATAATCGATAAAATTCGTTTCGCCTATGCGGACCCCGATCAGGCGGATGCCCGCATCGTAGAAATAGTCAATCAAAGACTCCCTGTACATGATGAAGAGGTCCACATGCGGGGAGGACGGACCTATGTCCGGGATTTTATACCAATACCCCTGAGTGACAACAAGTTCAGTCGTCTTTGGATCCAACGAGATATCACTGAGCGTAAGCGGGCAGAGGAAGCACTCCGTAATAGCGAGGAGCAGTATCGCATGCTCTTTGAAACGATAACCGAAGGCTTTTCTATTAACGAGATTATTCTTGATGCTCAGGGAAAACCATATGATTTTCGTTTCCTGCGTGTTAACCCGGCATTTGAGCGTCATACGGGACTTAAGGCTTCCTATATTCAGGGAAAAACTATTTTAGAGTTATTCCCTCAGACACGACAAATGTGGTTTGAGATATATGAAAAGGTAATACTTTCCGGTGCGCCGGCACACTTTGAAAAAAGATTGGGCCCTCTCGGACGATGGTTTGAACTGAACGTTTTCCGCACGGGGCCTCGAACATTTGTTATTGTGTGCACCGATATTACAGATAAGAAAAAGATAGACGCGGTGTTACAACGAGATAAGGAAACCCTTGAAAAGCTGGTAAATGAAAAAACCGAATCATTATTAGATTCTCACCGGGAATTAGAACGATCGAAAAGAATGGCTGATATTGGCAGACTATCTTCTACCATTGCTCATGAGCTGCGCAATCCGCTTGGCGTCATAGGGCTTGCTGTGCACAACATCCAAAGAAAATCGAAAAATCATCTACTCGATAAACATATTGAAACCATAAACAAAAAGATACTTGAAGGCGATCAAATTATACAAAACCTGTTGAATTTTAGCCGTATTAAAAAACTAAACATTGAAAAATTAGATGTATGCACGCTAATGAGAGAATGCATAGATACCGTTACCGCAAAATATGCAAACTGGCATATTGAACTAAAGCAAGATCTTGACTGCAAGGAAGGCGACTTCATTGAGGCGGATTTTACGCAGTTTAAGATACTCATTAGCAACATCCTCGATAACGCCTATCAAGCATTACATGACAAATCCGGCACGATTACCGTGATCGCAAAAAAACAAAGCAATAAGATGTGGAAACTATCAATTACGGATACGGGGACAGGCATTGATGAACAAGAAAAGGAAAAGATTTTTGATCCGTTTTACACCACAAAATCAAGAGGAACAGGTCTTGGTCTCGCTGTCTGCCGTGAAATAGTTGAAATGCATCGCGGAAAAATAGAAGTCCAGAGCGTTAAAGACAAAGGAACTACCTTTACCGTAGTACTCCCTAGTTTAAACAGAAATAATAACAGGAAACAAACATAGATGTACCTGACAGGTGAGATTGATTAAAATCTATAGATTGTTGTGAGCACCACACATCGCGGTAGACATGCCGATTGTCTCATCAGCTCTGCACGGACATCGGCGCGCAGAATCACCGCACCGCACGTATCCCCACAGTGAGACTTGCTTCCCCATTTAATTCTTTGCTATTCTCTCAAAGGAAGGTGTAATTTCTTTCATTGCTCCCTTCGACTTGACGGGCTAGTATTACCTATAGCATACTTCAATATTTCCGACGACTGAAGGCGAAATAAAGCGGAAGAGCAGTTACCCTCAATGAAAAAAAGCCATTTTATCGTGACGTCGCGAGACAACGCCAAGCGCTCCGGACCGGCGGAGAAATTAATTGAGTCTAACAAGGATATTCTAAATGACACCTCGATTTGAATCGTCGCACCTTGGTATCGCGTACGAAATACTTGTGGACCAGAAAAAGGTATGGACCACCCATTTGTTCGACTGCTATAAAACAAATGAGGTTGAATCATTCTTTAAGGAACTGGTAAAAGAAGGTATACTCTCACGGAGCAGGGTACAAAACGGTCGTCAAAGCGGAGCCGTGCTGGTCAACTCTCGAAAACTTCTCGCTCTGTGCGTAAAAGGTTTCGCTGATAATATCATGGCGCGATTAGCATACACATCAAAACGCTCCCATCCCGAGGTCGTAAAAGATCTGCAATGGCTGGAAACAGACTATTATATAAGCGAGTCTGATGCAATCCTCACCATACTTATCCCGGAAAGCTCCTGGTTTACTGGAACCAAACAAAACGAACTACAAAAGATACTGGGGATAAACAAAGTTCAATCAGGCGGAGATATTGAGATCATTTTACCACGCTACCACGATTTTCTTGAAAAATACCATCGGATAGAAAACGGAGTAAAAGTACCCTCGGATTTCTACACATATCTCACAATGAAGTCATCACATGACCCGGTGGTACAACAAAAAGCAAAACAGATGGAAACACTATTAAAAACCACACAGGGATCATTTCTTTATGGAAAACCGGAAAAATAAGACCCAACGGAAGCATATAATAAGCGCGATCACATCACGTTAAAGACTTTTTGAATTGACTTTAAGCTCTTCTACAAATATCTAATCCGTACAATTCAAGGATTACTGCATTCTTTTGAGAAGGAGAAAATATGGGAAAAATGTACAGCTCAGACGAAATCGTTAAATTCGGCATACAGATTGAAAAAAACGGCAGGGACTTTTATGACTTGGCCTCTAAAACAGTGAAAGCTGAAAAGCTCAGGCAGGTATTTGAGTATATTTCTAATGATGAACAGCTTCATATCGCGATTTTTGAAGGGATAGTGAGTAAAATCGATACAAATCCACGAACTGCGGGCAATTATCCGACCGAATATGTGGACTACGTAAACGCGCTTGTCGAAGAGAATGTTTTTACTAAAAACAAACAGGGGTCCGAGGTGGCCAGAACGATTCGCAACGACAAACAAGCGCTTGAAATCGCGCTTGGTTTTGAAAAGGACTCTATACTGTTTTATAATGAAATAAAAAAAGTAATGGGAGCCGGTGTGCATAAAGACATTGATAAACTTATCAGCGAGGAGCAGGATCACTTTAAAAGACTATCCGATGTAATGAAAGGTTTTAATAAATTCGGAGTAGGAGTCAATAGAGATTCCGGTGCCAGGCCTTACTGACAAACACATATGGAAAATCAAAAGACCGTTCGGGAACTGCTAAAAGACTGGCTTGAAACTGTTATGGCTGACAAAGTCATGTTTAACACCATTATCAACGACACGCTTCTCGAAACCATCGGCATGCGAGAAAACTCGATGGAAAAAACCCTTAACATCCTGCGCACCGCCGCCAAAGAGATGCAAGGCAAGCAGCTTTCAACGGGAACCATCACAAAAGTCCTGATCGAAAAGACAAAAGGCTTATGGAAGATAATTGTTTTCAAGCAACCTAAGCACCCCGCACAACTCTAACGCTTATATATCGTCGATATCAGAAATAATCACGTAATACATTAATGAGAATATGTGACAATTATATAAAAGGCATCAGGAGGCAGAATGTGCAAACGTCTTGGTAAATTTTTGGCTGTTTTTACTCTGCTTGTATCGCTCAGCACGGCAATGGCGTTCGCGGTTCCCGGTTCTATAGTTAAGGTTGTTAAGGCCAGTGACGGCTGGGAACTGATCGTCAACGGTAATCCCTTTTATGTCAAAGGCGTCGGATGCAACGAAGCAAAGGGAACCAGCGGCGAAGATTTTATGAAGATGGCGCGCGACATGGGAGCCAACGCCGTGCGCAACTGGGGAGGAGCCACCCGCGAATATCTCGACAAGGCCCGGTCCAACGGCCTGATGGTGGATCTCGGTTTCTGGTTAAACCCTATACGAGGAACAACTACCGAAAGCTATCAAGACAAAGCACAGTGTGATGCTCTCAAAAAATCGATTCTTTCATATGTTGACGAAATGAAGGACCACCCCGCGCTATTAAGCTGGAACATCGGCAACGAAGTCTTTCATTTTACCGAAGATAACAATGAGCGTATAGCGTTTGGCCGGTTTCTCGAAGACGTTATCGAGCAAATACATAAACATGACCCAAACCATCCGGTGATTTATGCGTCCGCGTATGTTTCGGGACTGCCCTTTCTCAAAGAATACGTGCCGAGCCTTGATATTGTTGGAGCCAATGTCTACGGCAATTTCACGGGCATAAAAAATCGTTTGAAAGAACTAGACTATGACAAACCGATCCTTGCAACCGAGTTCGGCCCGTATGGTGCATGGGACGTTAAAAAAGACAAAAACGCATTACCATACGACCCGTCCGATCAAATCAAAGCGTCAAATTACGATGCGATGTGGAAACAGATACAATCGATTGGCAAGGCCTCATTCGGTGGCTTTGCTTTTGTGCTGGGAAACCAGCGCAACCAGGACAGTCTCACGTGGTGGAACGTTAATCTCGGCGACAACCGGCGTGCGGCCTACTGGACACTTTACAAGCTTTACACAGGCTGTACACCAGCCAACGAGATACCACGGATCTCATCGTTTGCGACCGACATTTCGTCTCCACTGACTCCCGGCGCGCGTTTCCAGGTCAAAACCACGCTATCAAGTCCTCTTGTCTCCCAGACGAAGCTCCGCTACAAATATTTTATCACCAACATATTCGGAGACCCCCTGATAGTCGAGCAGCCATGCTTTTTTCCTGCTAATGCGCATGTAACAGATCTCGGCACCGCCGATCTGCAAGCTCCCGCAACCCCGGGGAAGTACCGTGTTTACGTAACGGTGAGCGACGATAACAAAAACATCGCTGTAGCCGATCGGAGCATCCTGGTGGTGCAATAATAAGCACATGCCTTAGATATCCCCCCACCCCCTATTGATACGTCAATGAGGGTTGTTCTTGTCCGTGAATATAGTGAGATGTCCAAACGTGCGAGAAACTGTTTATCAAACAAAACACTTCATAACAAAATTTTATTGAACTTCTGATATTAGGTCATTTTCAGAGCAAGCCAAATTGACAGATTATGGCATTTGTAATATAATGAACCTCGAAACTAATCAATGCTTGGAAACTGCTCTTTATTCTCTGATGACGTGCACTCATAAGAAAAACCATTTCGACAGATTTAGAGTGGTACTTTACGTTGCCAGCCACAAACCATTCGTGTCCAGTATTTTCAGTACAAAAACGGTGTGCACGCATTGAAAACTTATGATAAGATGGCTACAAATCTTCAGTTTGCTTGTGTTGCTTTCTCCCTGTATCACTGCTGATGTCTCTCCATATGATAAAAAACAACCGTACGTTGTTATGCTGGTCAACAACCAAGATTCCACCATCCCCACTTCCCGGTTCTCTGGCACTGATACTGTCTATGCTTGTCTTCAATTGCCCCAAAAGTCAACGGGAAAACATCTTTTAGAAGGTCTTTGGTATAAACCAGATGGAGACATACAGGAACATACAAAAGTTCCTGTAGATCTATCACCGGCAGGCGCACAGAAAGTAATGATGTGGCTTAAATTTTATATAAAAACAAATATTACGCGCCTGATACCCAATGAATTTGAAGGTACATGGAAGCTAGATGTCTTCTGGGATAACAATAAAGTGGCAACATCCACTTTTACCGTAACTTGTTTCTAATATGATCCGTTAAATCATTTCAATAATGCCGGCATACTTGAATTTTAGATATAACCAGGAGAGGTAACGTATGAAGATTCAAAGAAATAAAACCGCGATGATCGGTGTCAGTGCTCTGATCATGCTTGTCATTGCGTTTAGTTCGTGTTCACAAAGTTCAACGAGTACAGGAGGTGTGAGCGGAGGAGTGGTGACACATACAACTACAGTTACACCTACACCCACACCTACCCCCACGCCTACTCCCACACCAACACCCACACCTGCACCAACGACTCAAACGTTCATGACCAGCCAGTCATTTACCGTTCCCTCGGGCGTGACCAGTCTTACTGTCAAACTATGGGGCGCTGGTGGTGGCGGCGGTTACAATGGGATTTCTCCAATCAGCGGAGGTGGCGGCGGATACGCACAGGGAACTGTTAGTGTTTCACCAGGTTCAGTTTATTCGGTGACAGTTGGTGTTGGCGGCAACGGCAATGAAAGTACTTATGGTTCAAATGGAGGAAACTCCAGTTTTGGAACTTTATTGGCTACAGGAGGTCAGGGCTCGACGTATATTAATTCCTCCGTTGGTTATGGAAACGGGGCCGGTGGAAATGGCAGCGGAGGAACTGTCGATGTCGTTGGAGGGTCAGGGACTTCGTCTTCCGGTGGCAATGGTGCTAATAACGGCGGATCAGGTGGAGCAAATGGGAACGCCAGCTCCTTAAGTGGTGTCATTGGACAGACCCCTGGTGGCGGAGGCGGCGGAAACGTTCAAGGTGGAATCGGGGGAAATGGCGGTAACGGCGAAGTAATCATTTCCTGGTAATGTGCTTTTGGTTGGGATACAAGCTCTAAACATCTGAGACAGATTGTAAGACAATCCTCAGGAAAAAGATGAGTAATAAGGCATAATAACAGCATCACAGGCCTCAAATGAACGATATGTGGAGAGTTCTCTTACAGCCAAAGCGGTCTTGACCCTGATGCGATGTGAGAAATGTTAAATATATGATCGCTCTATTCTTTCAATAATGTTTCCGGCTCACGCATGCTGTACGCTTTAATAATCAATCATGAGCTTTATTCCAGGATTTTCGATGCCAAAAAATGTATCTAAATGCAGTATCTTAATGCATTTTGACAAACTAGTTTGAAAAATATACACTATTTTCGTGAACAATTTATCTAAATTTTTGTGCGGCCTGATCGCCGCATACTTTTTTATCTTTTTTTCCATCATAGCTCCCTTCCATCACCATGCCGATAACAGTTTACATGATGATCATTGCGCTATATGTGCGGTATCCCATCAGCCATTTGCTCCCAACTTCAATATTTTCATTCAAGTAGTCTTTGTTCTTTTTGTAACCTTCATCGTCAAGAAATCACCTCAACAACTCTTTATTAATCACACTATTCATCTTCGCAGTCCTCCAACCGCATAACACAATCTTTCGTTTTTCAATTCTCTGATAATGCTACATCTCTGTTTTTTTATTGTTTAAAGGCGCACAAGCTGTCCGCTACGGTCATTTATTTAATGATCTTTATGACAGCGCTTAGAAAGAAAATGCCATAACATATTTCAATAAATAACTTTTTCATTAATAGGGGTGATCCCATGGTACGACGTTTAAAAATATTAACTGTTTTTTTACTTTTCTCACATGGCATTGTCTATGCAGCAACTATTTCGGGCAAGGTCACGGATTCATCAAAAAATCCGGTAGGAAATGTTCAGGTTTTAATTCCCTCTATTACAAGAGGCTTTCAAACAGATACCTCCGGCCAATACACAATTGACAATATTGCTCCGGGTAATTATGTTTTAGAATTTAAAAGGATTGGTTTTACTACTGAAATTCGACAAATTGCCATCGATAAAAATGACGTGAGTGTTGATGTCGAGTTAGGCAATTCACCTGTTGCGATGGTACCCATTACCATAACTGCCTCATCGGCAGCAAAAAGCACACTTAACACACCCGCCTCGGTGAGCGTCGTTGAGGGTCGCACCATGGACCGCAACCGTGGCGAAAGCGTAGTTGCCGCTATCCAAAATGAGCCGGGTGTCAGTATGATCGGTGAAGGGGACACTGTTGTCAAACCGATCATCCGTGGACTCAACTCTCAAGAAATTGTCATCGTCGAAGATGGTGTACGCAGCGAGTCGGAACAATGGGGCAACGAACATGCTCCGGAAATCGATCCGCTGGGCACAAGCCGCATTGAAGTCATGCGAGGAGCGAACAGTCTCCTTTATGGTTCGGATGCGATTGCCGGTGTCATCTCTATAAGCCATCCCGAACTCCCCAACGCGAATCTGGGAGATGGACCCTTACGCGGACGGTTCTCTACAATCTTTAATTCCAATAACAACTCTGCGGGAGAAAATTTCGAGGTTTCTGGTGCTACGGGAACCTGGGGGTACCGGGCTAACCTGTCTCAGATGCAAGCAGGAAATTTTCACACTCCTCAAATTGGAGAAGTACCCAACACTGGAGAGAACGAGATTAATGGCAGTGCGGAAATCGGTTTTCGTCAAGATTGGGGAGGCTTAAACGCATCCTATGCAATTTGGAACAAACACGTAGAACTTCAAAACCCGACACTTCCCTTTCCACCCGTTAACAATTTAACCGATTCCGAGTTTCAGGATCTGCACCATGAGCATGGGGTACTGCATGCAGATGTTAACACGGAGCCTGCCCGCCTCGATATTACTGCCGGCTATGACCTGTGCGACCGCAAGGAGTACGATTCTCCTGATGTGGACGACACCCATCCCGACGCAAGTGGAAACAGCCCGAACGTAGTACCGCCTCCGGCTCCGCATCTTAACTGGATTGAGAACAACGATACCCTGGACGTTAAAGCGCATCTGGAGCCTATGGGAGGCTTCCAGGGAACACTTGGCGTTTCGGGTTTACTCAGATCAGATCAGTCAGTAGGAATTGTACATCTGACACCCTCCTATACCGAAAATGGCGCCGGCGCATATCTCGTTGAAGATTATTCATCGGGCAAATTTGACGTTACGTTCGGCGCACGGGGCGATCAGTCACAATACAACATTGCACATGACGGCATAATCGGCATTGACTTTAGTAATGGCATGGGACCAGCGGATGCTAAACCGGTCGCTGCTCAAACACGGGATTATTCAGCGCTCACCGGAGCACTGGGTGGTGTGTATCACGTCTCTGACCCGTTCGCCGTCGTTGTTAATGTCGGCCAGGGATTTCGCAATCCAGTCCCGTTCGAGCTTTTTGCCTATGGAAAACACGAGGGAACGGGAACATTTGAAATCGGTGATCCCAACCTTGTGCCCGAGACGTCGATCAATTCAGAGATCTCGCTTCGCTGGGTTTCCCGGCGTATCAAAGGCGAAGTCGGCGTCTTTGATAACAACATAAACAATTACATAACCAGCGCATTCATCGGTGGTAAGCCGCCCGCCGACTTCATCGATCAATCGATCCCGGTAGTACAAACCATTCAAACCAATGCGACCGTAAAGGGAATTGATGGCGCGATCAACTTCGCTGCAACCGATTGGTTGACATTAAATGCGGTATATAACATGGTTCGCGGTGATAACGATGAGGGTAATTCGATGTCGGCTCTTCCCACGAGCTATCTGCCGCACGTTCCCGCAGACAACTATCTCGTAGGCGCAGACTTCCATATGAAGTCGCTCGGCCCGGTGACACATCCGTACTTCGGAGTTGACGAAAAAGTAACCTCTGCTCAGAATCTTATTTTCGGCACTGATATACCAACCCCGGGCTATTCGCTGACGAATCTGCACGTAGGTGGTGAGCTTGTGGTTATGGGCAGCCGGATCACGATGGACGCCGGCGTCAACAACCTATTCGATGTCAGCTATATTGACTTCAACAGCATATTAAAAGAATTCAACATTGGTGATCCCGGCCGGAACATTTACGTTAAAATGTCATTACCGTTTGGGAGTTAGTGTAGTATTCGACGTGCTGGGAGGAAGCTTGCGTACCGGCTGCCGCCCTGCACATAAAAGAGGAGAAGATATATGGGACAACATTTAGTAGCACTGCAATCGATCATCGCTGCAAGCGGCACCTACGTTATTTACCTGCTGATCCTTTGTTCAATCGTGGCGTTTGCCGTGATTATTGAGAGAATGCTCATTGTAATCGGGCATTCGTCGTATCAAACAAAAAAGCTTCTAGAAATGGACAGCAAACTTGAACCGGGCACTATTGATCAGACAACCCGGTGGTCAAAACCCGAATCAGTCATTCATGCTATTGCGGCTGACCTTTTACAGCACCGTTCTCAAGGTAAAGAAATTCTTCAGGAACGGCTGGAAGTTCAGTTAACATTACAAAGAAGGCGCCTTGAGAAGCGGATTGTCATTTTGGGAACACTCGGTAATAACGCACCCTTCATCGGTTTGCTGGGAACTGTTTTAGGTGTCATTCATGCTTTTCAGAATTTGGCAATCTATAGTGGACAGGGACCCGAGGTGGTGATGGCTGGCCTAGCGGATGCTCTGATTGCAACCGCCCTGGGCATTGTTGTCGCTCTTCCCTGTGTTGCTTCGTACAATTTCCTTCAGAGAAAGATAAATGACATAATAAATGATGCCGATCATTTCGGAAAGAAAATGATTATGTTGATGGGGGTGAGTTAATAATGGCAACCCATCAATCAAACAATGACAGTATCACCGGAATAAATGTAACTCCACTGGTAGATATCGTTTTAGTGCTTTTGATCATTTTTATGGCAACAGCGCATTTAATTGCTCACCGTTCGATTAATTTAAATCTGCCTAAAGTTGCCAATTCCCAGGAATCGCCGACACAAAGCGTTCATGTTCTCCTCAAAGCGGATAAAACGCTGGTATTAAATGAAACCAAAGTTTCCATACAGGAACTGATGGTCAACCTAAGCCAGATGCAACGGATGGATGCGGGACTTCATGTGACGCTGGGAGCTGATGAGAGGGTCTCATGGGGTGATGTGGCTAGCATATTAGATACCATTCGAGGTGCGGGTATAACCCATGTAGCCACAGAAGTTGAGGCTAAATTCAAGTCATGAAATTTAAAGTAT
>JBELAT010000052.1:0-12385 GCA_049508565.1 Endomicrobiales bacterium
ATGCAGCGCAACAAAAACCGGTAATTTCTCTTGACGGGCAGACAAACTATCATCTCCACAAAGGTGATCGTATCATTGTCACAATATCGGACACCCCCCTCAATTTAATCCTCAACCCAAAACGCAGATACTTTGAAGTATTACGCACTAAACTGAAGTGGGGCGAACGCGGATAGGCCTCAAAACATTACAATGCTCCAGACCCTTCATATAAAAAATTATGCTCTCATTGATGATCTAACCCTGGAATGCGGTCCGGGGTTAATTATCGGCACCGGCGAAACCGGCGCTGGTAAATCCATTATTATCGATGCTCTTGGATTAATACTGGGCGAACGCACATCAGCGCTCACGGTCCGATCAGGAACGCCCCGATGCAGTGTTACCGGAACCTTCGATATTTCTTCTCTGCCGGAGCTGAGAAAATTTTTAAATGAGTCCGGACTTGCTGATGAAACTGCCAGCAGCGATCTCATACTCCGGCGTGAAGTCGAAAGCACCGGCAAAAGCCGCGCCTTCGTCAACGACTTACCGGCAAGCGCCGCAACTCTCTCATCCATTGGCACATTTCTTATAGATATTCACGGACAACACGAGCACCAACGATTATTCGAAACTTCTGCACAACGGGATATGCTTGATGGTTTCGCTCGAACTAAACCCCTTGTCGCCACGGTAGGCGATGCTCACCGGCTGTGGAAGCGGTTGATCGATCAGAAAAATGCTCATACTATTTCGACAGAAGAGAAACAGCGTCTTGTTGATATGTACAGTTTTCAAGTAAAAGAAATAGATGACGCAAAACTCACTATTGACGAAGAGCAGGAAATCGAACAGATACTACCGCAGCTAAAAAATGCCCAAAAACTTGGCGAACTAAGCTCAGTGGCATTACAGTTGTTGCGAGCCGGCGACTATTCGGTACTTGAAAATATAGGTAAAGCCCAGCGCCTCCTTGAAATGATCCATGAACTGGGTGGACCAGCAGGCGAATCAGCGGAACTGCTCAAAAACGCTTACTGCAACATTGACGAAACTGCACGCGATATAGAACGTTTTACTCACAATCTGACCGTCAACCCTGACCGACTCAATGAGCTACTGGGACGTCAGGTTTTGATTCATAAGCTCAAAAAGAAATATGGTTCAACTATCGCTGAAATCCTGAGCTACCAGCAATCCCGCGCTGAAGAACTAGAAGCACTCGTGAGCAGCGATCAAAGCCTACTGGAACTGGATACGAAGATACAAGATGCCAGTAAAAACCTGCATGAGCTTTGTGACAAACTAACCACCATGCGCAAAGCTGCCGGTGCAAAATTGTCAGCGGGCATCACCAAGGAATTAGCAGACCTCGGCATGAAGAAAGCACGCTTTTCTTTGGCCTTCGACCGGCGCCAGGAGCCGGGAAGTGACGGCCAGGATATTATTGAGTTTCTTTTTTCAGCCAATGCCGGAGAACAGACAGGTCCGCTACGGTCCATTGCTTCCGGCGGAGAGCTGTCGCGCGTCATGCTGGCTATTAAGTCGATCCTGGCGAAAACCGATGGGGTACCGATCCTTGTTTTTGATGAAATTGATGCCGGCATAGGCGGGCCGACAGGACAGATTGTCGGTACCAAACTTGCAGAGCTTTCACGGCATCACCAGGTCCTGTGTATCACTCATCTTCCGCAAATCGCCGCGTTTGCACATGAGCATTGGTCAGTGTCAAAACATACCGAAACAGGAAGAACAATAACAACGGTCCGAGTACTTGACAAAGCTGCTCGGGTGGAAGAGATCGCCCGTATGCTTTCCGGCCACGGCATAACCCCTGCCGCCAAGAAGCATGCAACGGAACTTATTGAAGCGGCTCAACAACCATAATTATCATGAAATACACTTTTCTTATCGCAAGCTCATTAATTATTGTATGTTCATCATGGATGCACGCTGATGTCTATGTGTTGCGTGATGGTTCGACCATTGAAGGAACGATGATACGTGAAGACATCAACTCTGTGCTGGTACAGACGTCTCATGACCAACAATTAATCGAAAGAAAAGATATTTTGCGGGTTAAAAAAATACCTGAAAACACATCCAATCCCGACGTCCTTCCATTGCAACAACCGAAAACAGATAAACAAGCAAACGCTTTGAACTGTGTATGCAAATTTAATGATGAAAGTTCGATAAAAGTGTCTTTTGACACCCCCGGAACCCACAAAGTATCTTCAGTACTTTCTATGGGAGGTGTGAACTATTCCTCAAGCTCCGTAAGCACAGTTGACCCGGGATGGGAAGTAGCCGGTGAATACACATTCTACTCCCAGCATGTGGGTATTGGGGCCGGCGGCGCCCTGCAACTCCAGCGGGCGACAGCCTTTAATGCCGGAAATTTTTATTTTGCGCCTGTCTATCTTTTGCTCAAACTCCGTACCACCCCCTCGGCCCGCAACGTCGCTTTATACGTAACCGTGGAAGGCGGATATGATTTTCTGGTAGGCGATAACTATTACAAAGGCCAAAACGGGAACCTCGATGGCGGTTTATATTATGGATATGGTTTTGGCGTGACTAGGGGACCATGGCAGTGTGAGGTTTTGACCACCGTCAATGAAGGTTACCTTGCAAACTCAGGATATACTTTCACGGGAACCGGGTTTACGCCCTTTACACTGTCGAATGACATTCAATACACCAAGACCTCCGTTTCTCTTATATACGCATTTTGACAATCTTATTTCAAAAGAGTACAATTATTTTATGGAAAAAGTGATTATCGACGTCGATAAATGCAAAGGCTGCAGGCTGTGTATAGAAGTATGCCAAAAAAAATGTCTGATAATATCTGAAACATTTAATAAAGCGGGCTATCGTCCTGCTGTGTTTCAAGACACTAACGGGTGTACTTCCTGCGGATTTTGCTATCAGATATGCCCTGACGTTGCTATAGAGATTTATAAATAATGAAAACCTTAATGAAGGGCAATATTGCATTGTGTGAAGGAGCCATCGCTGCAGGATGTAAGGCTTACTTCGGATACCCCATCACACCGCAAAACGAAGTCCCCGCACACATGTCCCGAAGAATGGTTGAACTGGACAGAGTATTTATACAGGCCGAGTCCGAGATAGCAGCAATTAACATGGTACTCGGTGCTTCCGTTACCGGTACGCGGGCAATGACTTCTTCTTCTTCTCCGGGAATATCGTTAAAACAGGAAGGTATTTCCTATTTATGCGGGTGTGAACTACCCGCGGTAATCGCCAACGTCCAGCGTGGTGGACCGGGACTCGGCAATATATCCGGATCACAAGGTGATTATTTTCAGGCGACAAAAGGTGGTGGCCACGGCGATTACCGTCTTATCGTTTTGGCGCCTCATTCCGTTCAGGAGATGTATGATTTCACGTTCCTCGCATTCGACTTAGCAGACAAATATCGTACTCCCGTTATGATACTCGCTGACGGGGTTGTCGGGCAAATGATGGAGCCGGTAGAATTAGAAAAGATTTGCGGACAACCATCTACTACTGTTTCCCGAGACTGGATATTAGATGGGTGCAAAGACAGGAAACCGCGTTCCATTAAATCGCTTCTGATGGCTGACGGGGCGCTTGAACAACATAACTGGGACCTCAAAAAGAAATTCGATATCATACAAGCTCATGAGACCCGATACGAAACTGTCGCGGTCAATGACGCTGATATTATCCTTGTGGCATTTGGTATCACGGCCCGGGTGGCGAAATCAACTGCGCGTGCCGCTCGTGCTAAGGGGTTGAAAGTCGGCGTTATCCGGCCGATAACCCTGTGGCCGTTCCCGACACAAATAATCGCTGAGAACGCATTGCCGGGAAGAAAGTTCCTGGTTGCAGAATTAAACATGGGACAGATGGTTGAAGATGTTCGGCTGGCAGTCAATGGCACATGCCCCGTATCATTTATCGGTCGTCCCGGAGGCGGGATGCTTGATGATGACGCCATCTTAAAAAAGATCGATGAAATAGCACAATGAATGATCATATGAAAAAGATTTTTTCACGACCCGAGTCCTTAACAGCTGCTCCGCATTTGTATTGCGGCGGGTGCGGACATGGCATTATTCACCGGATTGTTGCTGAGTCAATTGACGAACTGAAAATCCGCGAGAAAACAATTGGAATCGCTCCGGTAGGATGCGCAGTGTTCGCGTACGATTACTTTAATTTTGACGTCACCGAAGCACCGCACGGCAGACCACCGGCAGTCGCAACCGGAATAAAAAGAGTTCTTCCCGACCGGATCGTGTTTACATACCAGGGAGATGGCGACATAGCAGCTATCGGGACTGCGGAAACAATCCATGCAGCTAACCGGGGCGAGAATATCACCATCATCTTTGTTAACAATGCAAATTACGGAATGACAGGCGGCCAGATGGCGCCAACAACTCTTATTGGCCAGAAAACCGCGACGACCCCGTTTGGCAGAGACGCCAAACGAGACGGGTACCCTATTCATCTATGTGAATTGTTATCTACTCTTGAAGGCGTTACCTATCTCGAGCGAGTGACAGTGTATAATCCTAAAAATATATTAAACGCCAAACGGGCCATAAAGAAAGCTTTCCAAAACCAGATTGACGGCAAGGGATTCTCGCTGGTTGAAGTTATATCACAATGCCCGGTTGATTGGGGCATGACGCCCAGTGAAGCCATCGCCTGGGTGCAGGACGTTTTTATCAAGGAATTTCCTCTCGGCGTATTCAAAGACAAATAGGGTGTTTATTTTCAGGAATTAATTATGCAAAGTGAAATAATTATTGCGGGATTCGGCGGACAGGGCGTGTTGTTTGGGGGCACACTTCTTGCTCAAACAGCTGTTGAGCAGGGACTCCAGACAACCTGGTTTCCCAACTATGGCGCCGAGATGCGCGGCGGAACGGCGAACTCTACCGTGGTGATTGCAGATCATGATATCGGCTCTCCGGTAGCACTTCATCCCACTGTCCTTATAGCTATGAATGAACAGTCATTTAAAAAGTTTTTGCCCCGCATCACTGACGGTGGCATGGTTATCATTAACTCGTCTTTGATATCGCCCGAAATCGCAGAATCGCAGATACGGGCCACCAATAAAAAGTTCACTACCTTCTCCGTTCCGGCTACTGAGATCGCCAGCACCGGGATCGGCAATGTACAGACCGCAAATGTGGTGATGGTAGGAGTTTTTTTAAAACAAAGCCGGTTCCTTACAATAGAACATGCGCGCGCAGCGTGTGAAGCAGTTCTGGTAGATAAACCGAAACTTATCCCGGTAAACCAAAAAGCGTTGGAACACGGATATCACTTCAAGAAGTAACTTTTTTTTAAAGGAAATCATACATGAAAATCCGGCCGGCTAAAGTCAATGATGTTAAAGCCATACACGCATTGATCGGTTTTTATGCGGAACGCAAGGAAATGCTGCCGCGGCCCATAAACGATCTTTATGAAAATATTCAGGAGTTGGTCGTAGCCGAGGATAAAGGAAAGGTCATTGCCTGTTGTGCCCTGCATGTTTCATGGGAAGACCTCGCTGAAGTCAAAGCCTTGGCCGTTGATCAACACTACCATCACAAAGGCATCGGAACAAAAATAGTCTCTACTCTTGAAAAACGCGCAAAAGAGCTGGGTATCAACCGTGTATTTGCACTTACCTTCAAACCGCCTTTCTTTAAACAGCTCGGCTATAAGCAGATTAAGCGCGAGTCGCTCCCTCACAAAATATGGGGCGAATGCGTCAAGTGTCATCTGTTCCCTGACTGCGGCGAAACCCCGCTGATCAAAGATCTCGCTCCTCTAACAAAAATTAAAAAGAAAAAATAGGGCACATCCGAGCAGTTAAAAACGTGCACTACGCCACTATTTTGTTTGATGCCAGCCTTTACCCTTCAAACAACGGTATTTCACTCCATAGCGTCATGGCGGGTCGCTCTATAACCCCTTTTCAATACCTCATTCTGGCTGATTATTCCAATGTGTACATCATTTGGGGGGGACAGTGATTTGTGTGGTGGATGAGCCGAGAAGATTCAACTGGTTAAATGGCTTATTGACCGGCAGGGACAGGAAAAATGCCGGAGTATCGCTTACGACAACATTAAGATGATCGGCAGCGGCATTGAGGAGATGGCCTCCAAAGGTTCTATCGTCACTGATAAAATCAAAAGTATATCCCGCCATAGCTATACCCTGAAAATAGGAAGGAAAACGAAACCCGATAATTGTACCTGCAATCCCCCTGCGTTCACACGCCGGCAGGTTTTTGGTAGCATCGACGAGCAGTGGATAGGGTTTCTTTTGCGCGCGAACACTGCGCGTTTGAATGTACGAGAACAGGCCATGCAGTTTAAACGCCATGGGAACATTGTTTTCAGGAAAAGAGATGTCGAGTGCCTTCTCCATCTGATCAATATCAGTAACTCCCGCAAGAGTTAATGTACGATCAGTACCCAAATGAGTCACCTGAGCAAAAGAGACAAGCGTGAACGCCTTGGCGCGAACCACGGCACCATTCTGTTTGGTCTGATACGTAGTCCCTTTAATCATGATGAGCTCACCATCGAGCGCTTCAAACGTGCCAATGCCAAAATCTCCGTGTTTGCTTAACTCAGAAACGTTTTGAAGTCCATCATACCCGCCTGCGCTCAGCGCATTAAACGCTGAAACCTGATAGAGCGATCCATGTATCGGTTCATCCTCGGCATAGAGCCATGCAGGAGACAACAAAATTAAAACAAGTGCACAGCTGAGTATTGTGTTCTTGATCTCAATGAAAATCAAAGAATTTGTATAAAAAGACACCATTCTAAGACCTCTCCTTTTATTTCCACTTCACATTCTTATGAGTTAAAAGTTACGTCGTTATAACAGCCACCACTATGCTACTGCAGCTGAGAAAAATCCGCGATAGTTGCGAAAATACCGGTGGTAAATTTCAAAAGGGCAAGTCGATTGGTGCGAACGTCGGGGTTCTCGGCCATAACCAATACCTTTTCGAAAAATGTATCAACGACAGGTTTTAAACTGACCATCCGTTGCAAGGCCCCCTGATAATCGCGCTTGACAATCAAAGCGCGAACGTCGAACTCCATAGCGGTAACAGCAGCAAAAAGAGCTTTTTCTGACTCTTCGGTGACCAGCGTGACATCGACAGTTCGTGCAACAACCATTTTTTGTTTCTCAGCTTGTTTGAGGATATTGGATGCCCGCTTAAAAGCTGCGGCAAGAGGCGCAAAATCGGGAAGCTCACGGATTGTTTTGAGAGCTTCAAGGCGCGCGGCACAATCGCTTACCGTATCAAACCCGGCAGAGACAACAGCACGAATGGAGTCGAACGAATAGCCGCGGGATTGAAGAATATTTTCCCAGCGCTGGCGCATGAAATCAACAACTTTATCGATCACGGCCGGATCGCTTTTTATCGCAGGGGGCAAAAGCTCGAAGGCAGCTGTGACAACGTGTGAAACGGTTGCGGGGGCATCGACACCTTCCAATATACGCATGATACCTGCCGAAATTCGCCGTAATCCATAGGGATCGTTGGAGCCTGAGGGGATAAGACCAGCCGCAAAATCTCCGACCAGCGTGTCAAGCTTGTCGGCCAACGAAACAACTCGCGCAACAGCGGTCTCCGGCAATGCACCTTCAGCCGTCAGAGGCCAGTAATGCTGTTCTATCGCGGTAACGACGTCCGGCATTTCTTTGTCGTGTGCCGCATAGATTCTGCCTATAACACCCTGCAGTTCGGGATATTCAAAGACCAGTGCAGTCACCAGGTCAGCCTTACAAAGCTCAACAGTGCGCTCTATCGACATGGGAAACGTTATTCCCAGCTGCAGCATGGTATTGAGTTGCAACCCCAACGTACGAATACGTATGATCTTATCCTGCATAGTGCCCAGTTTCTTCTGAAACATTATGCCAGACAGTTTTTCGGTTTTTGCCGCCAGGGGTGTTTTCGTGTCTTGCTGGTAAAAAAATTCCGCATCACTGAGACGGGATGTAAGGACACGCTGGTATCCTTCTCGCACGATCTCTTGATGTTCTGATATACCGTTGCGAATACCAATGAAACAGTTTGTCAGGTGACCACTTGAATCAAGCACCGCAAAGAATTTTTGTTTTTTCTTTAAACAATTTATCAGAACCTCGGAAGGAAGTTTTAAATATTTTTTATCATACTCGCCCGCAACTGCCACCGGATGTTCTATAAGAAAATTGACTTCATCAACCAGACTCTCGTCATCGATGGCGGCACCTTTGGCACGCCGGGCGGCGGCATCAATTACTTTTTTGAGCACATCCCGTCGTTCAACGGGGTCGGCAATGACACAATTGTTGCGCATGACTGTCAGATATTTTTCCGGCGAAGAAATCGTTATTTTTTTTGAGCTGGTCGTATGAAGACCGTAAGAAACATTGCCCGCTTTGAGTCCCGCAAAGGAACACCTGATAGTCTTTTCACCAAACAAAACCATCAGACTCCGCACCGGGCGGGCAAATCTGAACCCTGTATCGTTCCAGCTCATCGTTTTCGGAAATGTAATCTTTCCGATTATCTGGGGAAACATTTCGGCAAGTATTTTTTCGGTTTTTCTTCCGGGCACTTTTTTTGATATGTACAGATATTCTCCGCGATCAGTTGTTTTCGCACCAAGACACGCCACATCCAGCCCGTGTTTTGCCGCAAATCCTTTCGCAGCCATGGTACAGTTTCCTTGCGGATCACGCCAGGCTTTCACTGAAGGACCCAGATACTCTTCGACGCGATCATCGCTTTTATCAGCCAGTTGTTTGACCTCAAGAACGAGTCGACGGGGAGTCCCATAAACCTTTATCCCGGCAAAGGAAATACCATTGGCCGCAAGAAACGCTGCAGCGGCTTCGTTCATTTGCGCCAGGGCCGGCGCTATATAGCCGGCAGGTAATTCTTCAGTACCAATTTCAATTAAGGCATCCTTTAGCATGATTCGTCCTCTATTATTGTAGTTGTTTTGACCATTCCTGTTACCCCAGCTGCTGAACATATTGTTCGGCGACGGCTTTAGCAAGCGTGCGGACCTTAAGAATAAATTGTGTCCGCTCCGTTACAGAAATAGCTCCCCGGGCGTCGAGCAGGTTGAATAAATGCGAACATTTCATCACGCCATCGTAGGCAGGCAATACCAGGTTCTTCTGCAAAAGCTGGCTGGCTTCCGCTTCCCAGTCATCGAAATGACGGCGCAACATCGCCACGTTTGCCTCTTCAAAATTGTAACGGGACCATTGCTGTTCATCTTTGAGATGAACGTCCCCATAGGTAACGCCGTCGTTCCAGACAAGTTCGTATACATTATCTTTTTTCTGAGAATACATTGCCAGGCGTTCGATCCCATAGGTTATTTCCACTGAAATGGGGTTGAGGTCAACACCACCGACCTGCTGAAAATAGGTGAACTGGGTAACTTCCATACCATCGAGCCACACTTCCCACCCTAGTCCCCAGGCGCCGAGTGTCGGGGATTCCCAGTCGTCCTCAACGAATCGGATGTCATGACGTCGCGGATCCAGGCCAATGGCTTTAAGACTTGCCAGATAGAGCTTTTGAACATCTGCCGGAGCCGGTTTGATGATAACCTGGAACTGGTAATAATGCTGCAAGCGGTTCGGGTTCTCGCCGTAACGGCCGTCGCTCGGCCGCCGGGACGGTTCGACATAAGCCACAGCCCAGGGCTTGGGCCCCAGACACCGCAAAAAGGTGGCCGGGTTAAATGTTCCCGCCCCTTTTTCAAGGTCATAGGGCTGACCTAAGAGGCATCCCTGTTTTGCCCAGAATTTCTGGAGAGTCATAATGATGTCTTGAAAAGTCATACAATGCTCCTCTGTTAAACGGCACATTCCATTTTATGCATAAACGCCAGCGATTTCAGCGGACGTTGAAGATATAAACCGACATAATTATTGATGTGACGTTTTACGGACTGTTCCTGATCGGGCGTAATCGCGGGATCAACGTCTAACTCTTCTCCGGATAATGTTGCCAGTTTGCGGATGAGAGCCTCTTCTGCTGGTTCTAAATACGTCTCATGATTGTTAAGATATTCAACAAAGCTGTACCCGGAAAGCTTTAAAAACCGCAGACTAAACGCCATGACTATGCGTTCCGGATTGCGCACGGTTGCCAGCAACTTCCAGCTGCGGGAAATCAAATCGTATGTGCGTTCATTTTCCATATTGAACGGCGTAAGTGCGTCGCACAATTCTGCGCAATACTGGGCATAGACAAATGATTGCCACTTACGTTTGATGGGCAAATAATGATCTATCACTTTGGCGCCGGTAACTTTCGGTCGTGCACGGTGATGAGCTGCATAGACAATAAAATCAGTTTCGGTTACGGGATCGGTAGCCGCCGCAAGCTTTGCTTTAATCTTTTTTGCCCCCGGTACCATAAGGGAAATTTTGCCCCATTGATCGGTAAAGGCAATGATGGACTTATCTGCCTCACCGCATACCTGGGACCGTAAAATTAATCCCTTAACTTGATAATACATCTTCCTCTATCTTCCGTATTTTGACCCGCATGATCTTTTTTTTATCGGCGTCGACGATTTCTATTTCAATGTTACCCCAGCGCATGGACTCTCCCTGACGGGGTATCCGGCCGAACATGTCAAGCACCCACCCGCTTACCGTCGCAAAATCCTGTGCAGGAAGATTGAGTTTTAATTGATCATTAACGGCATCGAGCGATTCGCCGGCTCTAATGAGAGTTGAACCGTCCGGCTGGGGAATAATAGTTTTCTCTTGAATATCGTATTCGTCCCAGATGTCGCCAACGATCTCTTCGACGATGTCTTCAATGGTCGCCTCACCAACAGTCGAACCGAACTCGTCGACCACAATAGCAAGGTGATGATGTCCGTTTTTGAATTCTCTCAAGACCTGATCAACGCGGGCAGTATTAGGTACAAAATACGCGGGACGGATCAAGTCCTCAAGAAGAAATAATGAGCCGCCGCGCCACGCCAGCGCAAGGTCCCTACTATAAATTATTCCGACGATGTTGTCAATATTGCCGCGGTAAACCGGCACGCGGGAATACTGTTTTTCAATGATCTGCTCTATGACTGTCGCGGGCGGCTGGTCAAGGTTCACCGCATGCATCGAGGCCTTGGGTACCATCACATGCGAAATCCGGGTTTTACTAAAGCCCAAAATGTTTCTCATCAGCTGGCGGGTCGATTTTGGAAGCGGTAAGGTCTGTTCTGAAGACAACAGAAATTTCAGTTCGTCAGGACGTAAAAACGCCGGCTCCCTGGATGACCGTTGTCCGAGAAGTGCAATAATCCGCTCTGCGATCGCCACGAGCACTGTGTTGACCCTTCCAAGATACTGGTTACTCTTTGCAATAATAACTATTCCCTTTACGGCCACGCGTTCCGACGCGTAACGTCCGGAAATCTTCGGGATGATCTCTCCCAGAAGAAGGATGACACCCACCGCCGCTAACGGACCTACCGACAGCGTTATCAGCCGGGGCCAGTGAAACAAGGTAATGGCATCGAGCAGCGATGCCGTTACAGCAACAGTGGCGCCAATCATAGCAAGGTTAGTCACAACCATCATCGTTGCGATATATTCATTCGGGTGTTCCTGCCAGTAGGCAAAATATCCCGCCAGGCGCGGATTCGCCTCCCGGATGCGCCGCAGACTAATGGTCGAGAGACTTGTCAGAGCTGTTTCCATGCCGGCAAAAACAGCAATCAAAACTAAAAATATAAAAAACATCAATACTTTAGCGATAAATAATATCATTGTTCCTTTACATCGTATTCGTCGAGTATTTCCCCAACAATCTCTTCGAGGATATCTTCCAGCGTTACGATACCGATAAGGTTTCCGACACCGTCGGCAACAAAAGCCAGATGTGTCTGCCCTGACTTGAACTCACGCAGCAAATCGCCGATTTTTTTATCCGAGGGTATATAATAGGGCGGTCGGACCAGATCCATGGTAAATTTTCCATTGTTTTTTTTCCATGCCCACAGAATATCTTTTGTATGGATAAATCCTGCAATACGATCTTTTGACGTGTGGTATACAGGAACACGGCTATGCCCTATTTCAACGGCCATGTCCAAAAATTTATCCTCCGCAAGATCAAGGTTGGCCCACTCGACATCGGCAAGCGGCGTCATGATCCGGGCAACATCAATCTCGCTGATGTGCAGCACTCGTTGCAACATCTGGCTGGTATCCTTACCCAGCATCCCTGCCTGGTTCGCCTCCACTATAAGCCCTTTGATCTCATCAATACTTAAAAAAGTAAGTATGCGTACGGGAAGGATTTTCTCAATACCCGGCAGAATGAGTGCGACGATCTTGAGCA